>JAIOIK010000182.1 GCA_019912545.1 Ignavibacteria bacterium
TTATGTTCCAAAAACATTACAGGATCCTTAATCTGGCATGCAGTCTTCAAGAGCCCTTTTGCGTCAGCGGCATTACTTGGGTATGCAATATATAAGCCGGGGCACTTTGCAAAAATTGCCTCTATGTTCTGCGAATGATAATGACCGCCGCCAATATAGCCCCCTGTAGCAACTCTAATGGTTACCGGGCATCCAAACGAACCATTTGAGCGGTAACGGTACATAACAAGTTCGTCCCTTATCTGCATCATTGCAGGGAAAATATAATCAGCAAACTGTATCTCAACAACAGGCTTTAACCCCGAGAGTGCAGCACCTACTGCAGTACCAACTATTGAGGCTTCTGCAAGCGGAGAGTTAAAGCACCTGTTAGTGCCAAATTTTGTTGAAAGCCCTTTAGTTGCAGTAAATACTCCGCCTTTCCCGTCCTGCACATCTTCACCATAAACTATCATGTTTGGATTTTTTTCCATCTCTTCGTGAAGTGCATGATTGATAGCGTCAACCATCACAATTGGGTCGCCATCGGGTTTGCTTGATTCATAATCAATTTTGGTCTGTTCGCTATCAGGGCAAAACAGGTTATCTTCAATAGTTGATGGATCCGGCGCAGGTTCAGCAAAAGCTTCTTCTGCCGATTTGATCACCATATCATTAAGTTCTTTCCTTATATCGGTAATCTCAGCATCTGTAAGGATCCCCCTTGCAATTAGCTCTTTTTCTAACTTAGCAATAGGATCTTTCTTAGTATCTTCCGCAATGGACTCCTTAGAGCGGTACTTATCCTGTGAATCTGAAGCCGAGTGTGAACGCAGCCTTACAACATCTGCATAAATGAACGAAGGACCTTCGCCGTTTCTTGCAAGCCTTACAGCTTCTTTTGCTGTAGCATAGCTTTCAAGGAAATCGGTACCATCAATATGGAATTTATGAAGTCCCTCAAATCCTGTTATTACTTTGTAAACTGAACCGCCGGCAGTTTGCTGTTCGATAGGAACAGAAATTGCAAACTTATTATTCTGAATGCAAAAGATTGTTGGAAGTTTAGCCCTGGCAGCCCAGTTAATTGCCTCGAAGAATTCACCTTCTGATGTTGAGCCTTCGCCGCCGCCAACATAAGCTATCTCATCTGTACCGCGGTAAACACAGCTCATAGCTGCCCCAACAGCCTGAAGATACTGTGAACCTGTTGGAGATGATGCTGTCGGCATTCTGAGCTCTTTGGAACCAAGATGCATTGGCATTTGTCTGCCGCCTGTGAAAGAATCAGTGGCTCTCCCCATAATATGCCTGAAAATCTCTATTGGCGTGATACCAAGCGCAGTCCCAATTGCATTATCTCTATAGTAAGTGAAGAACCAGTCTTTTCCGCCCTGCATTGCCATGGCACAAGCTACTTGAACTGCTTCATGCCCTGAGCCTGATATCAAAAATGTCGCTTTTCCCTGTTTTATAAGAGTATCAATTCGGTCATCGGTGAATCTGGATAGCAGCATTGCCTTGTATGCATGGATCATTTCATCATTTGTAAGTCCATGATTTTTCTCAGTTTCCTTCATAAATGCATATTTTAAGGCGTCTTTGGAAACCCCATTAGACGATTTTGTCTTCTTTTCTGCTGCCGTCTTCTCTGCCATAGGATTAGAACCCCTCTAACTATATATCGAAATATAATTTAATATTTATTGTTTTTTGAACCGGATGTGTAAAAAATCAAGATTTCAAATATAAGAAAATTAGAAATATGATAAAAGGGATTTTCGTGATATATGGACTCAATTGATAAATTCTGAAATACCTGAAAATTTGGAATATGCAATAAAAACAAGCAAACTACTTACTCCTGAATTAAATCATGTTCCCGTCAACTTCCTCAGAAGCTTTGTATTGAGTCACTATGTTCTGTCCGCAAGTGCTCCCGATCTTGTTTTCTTCATAGTCACCAATGCTTACAATAACATCATAGCCAAGTTTCCTGAAGTCACTTTCCAGTTGAAGGAATTCGTTTCTATCCAGTGGATTTATCATAGAGCTCAAGCGGTTTTTGATTGTGCTGTTTGTAATGTTAAGCGGAGTAAGTTTTATGAGAAAATGTTCGGGATCAAAGAAATCTTTTAGTTTTTCAGGAACAACCGGGTATTCATTTGAAGGAGCAAAGCTCAAGGTTATCTTCCTATCTCCGCTTTTATGGAATCTCTCACCATACTTTCCCATTTTTTCAAATGTCCATTTTTTTACAGGTATCAGTTCATCTCTTTTAGTTTCATCAGTAGTATGAATTGAGAACTGAAGCTGAAAATTGCCTCTATTGAATTTAGCCCTCTTTATCCTCAGCAATTCTTCAAAAAACTTATCGCTTCCGTTTGGAGCAATTGAAGAAATTGACGGCATGAATCCGGGAGCTTTGAAATACAGATCAAATTCTTCGATCACTTCAAGTACATTCATGTTAAAAGCAGGCTCACCCATTCTGGTAAAATGAACTTTAAGCTGCTTCACCGGAACAATACTATCCCCGTAGCGTTTGTTAATCATATAATTGATCTGCCAGAATATTCCCTCTTTACTTATCCTCCCAAGATAATAAGGACCTGCATCACAAATTGTGCAATCAACCGGGCAGCCATATAATGTGGAAACTGTAAGTATCCATTTTTCACTTCTCGGTTTAGGGTTTTGAAGTGATTCAACAAATTCGATAAGATTTCCACCCGCAGTTTCAGCGATATAAATTACTGCAAGGTCTTCTTTTCCTGTGGATGTGATTATCTTCATTAATATTGATGTTAAGAGGTCTCTACTACAATTGAGTTAAACCTGAACTTCTAAAATAACCATTGTGCAGAAATGAAAAAAGGAAATAAAATTTCAAACTCTTGAAAAACTTTGGGTTATCTGAGGAAAGTCGCGGAATATACTGGTCCCGTTAGGAGTAAACCTTATTGACTACAGATCAATTACTATTGCCTATGCTATTCTAACCTCGATTATCACAATTAACATAAAATAAAGAAAATTAAAATTTGTTATTTGAATTTAAAACAAAATGCCCTAACTTGTAAGAATTTTTCCAAATTAATGTAGGAGGTTTTAAATGACTCAAATTCATCCATTCTTCAAATCCTCGTTTTACATCTTCATTGTATTATTGATCGGGGGGTTAATAACTCAATCAACAAGTTCACAAGTATTAGTACTTGTACATGACTCTACAACTGTAACAAGTCAGGCAAAAAGGCAGGCTGATCTTGATACATTACGCAGGCATTTACCTGCTTTTGTTGGCACAAGCTACACAATGCGTAAGTTTGATACAACTACTACTTATGCTGACCTTAACAACTTCTGCACAATCATAATCCAAGAAACCAGTTTTGATGCCATAACGTGCAGATGGATGGGACTCTCCCTAAGAACAGCCGTAAGAAATTGGCTTAATGGTGGTACACCGGCAGCAAAAAGGTCACTCATCATTATTGGAGGCGATATTTCTTACAACTATGATAGAACAGGCTCACTCGGAATTGACACATCATTCTGCAGGGGTGTTCTGGGATGCAGTTACCTTGTTGATAACGGTAATTTGACTCTTAATAACGGAGTATATAAAATTACCGGCTTGATCAAAGATAGCGTTACAACTTCTCCTCCGGGAACAGGTTTTTATCCTGACGCTATCCGTCCAAGCTGGGTTGCGCCAACTCCATTCTACGGTCATTCAGGCAGAGGAGCAGCAGATTCGCTAAGCGGCGTTGCAAGAAGCACGGCTATTTATAATGTTGTTGTGTTTACCGAAGATCCAAGATATTTTGTTGGTTTGGGCGGGAATGCTCCAAGTCCAAACATCGGTTTCAAAAGAGTTCTTGGAGAGTTAATAAATTACGTCGCTTCAAACGGCGGATGTGTGGGACCGCCGCCGGTTGGACCTGATTACCTTCACTATAAATTCGAGAACAATCCAACAGCTGTATTAACTCCCAATTGCGCAGCGCCCGGTGTTGGTAATGGCTGGTCACCAATTTCCGGTTCAACACTAACATCCGGAGGACAGTTTGATTCTTGTTTAAGTGGAACAGGCTTAACAGCAGCCGGAGTTACAACAGGATGGAATAACAGCCTCGGCACATCAAGCTGGACAATTGGCATGTGGGTAGACCTACCGACTACTACATTTGGATATTTATTTGGAGATGGCCAAGGATCATTCAGATGCTTTAATAATGGCGCTGCAGGTACAAATGCTATTACATTAAGAGGGACCGGTATTACTAGTGTTGATGTAACAGGTTTTGGTTCCGGCCCGGTTTACGTTCATTTTGTATATGATTCTGCGGCTGCTAATATTAAAGCTTATAAAAATGGCGTTTTATCCAACACTGTCGTCCAGACTCCATTGAATCTTGCTGCAGGAACAGGATTTAAGGTTGGCGGTTATACAACTGTGGCTGGCTTTACCGGAAAGTTAGATGAGTTCAGACTATACAAACGTGCTTTATCTGCAGGCGAGATATTAGCTACTTTTAATTCCGATTTGGCATGCCAGCAGTTAACAGCTGTAAACGGAAACAACAGCGAAATTCCAACTTCGTTTAAGTTGTTCCAGAATTATCCGAATCCGTTTAACCCGACAACAACGATTGAATTCGCAATTCCAAGAAACGGGCTTGTTGAAATAAAACTGTTCGATATTCTTGGTCGTGAAGTAAGCACACTTGTCAGCCAAATGTATCAGACCGGTTACCACTCGGTACAGTTTGATGCTTCGTCACTTTCAAGCGGCGCGTATTTCTACAGGATAGTTAGCGGCGATTATTCAGAAACAAAAAAGATGCTGCTGGTTAAGTAATAGATTAAGTAAGGTATATTTAAAAGGCGGTTCTTGATTGAACCGCCTTTTTTATTTCTTTGTTGCACAACTGATTCATTTAAACTGAATAGTTTTGAATTCTTCAAAGAAATATTTGACCTTATTCCTCTGGTACTTGCCGGTTGAAGTAACAGGGATCGTATCAGTAAAAATAATTGCTTTGGGAGTTTTGTATGCTGGTAGTTTTTCTTTGCATTTGTTTATGATTATTGTTTTCATTTCGTCTGTTACTTCAACATCGTCATTTAATTGAACCAGTGCACCAACTTCCTCCCCATACCAGTCATTATCAAAGCCAACAGCAATTCCGGCTTTTACCTGCGGAATGCCCATAAGAACTTCATCAATTTCAAGAGGAGCAATATTTACTCCGCCGCGAATGATCAGCTCCTTGATCCTCCCTGTGATAAAGAAATATTTCCTTCCTTGTTCATCTTTTAAATAAAAACCTTCATCACCGCTTCGGAACCATCCGAATTCGAAAGTCTTATCATTCGCTTCAGCATTTTCATCATAGTATTTCATCACATTATGTCCCCGGATTACGATTTCTCCTCTTATGTTTTCCGGTAATGATTCGCCTTTATCGCTGTGAATATCCATTTCATTCGGTTCAATTGCAATTCCAATTGAAGGAAATCCGTACTGATTAAGCCATTTAGAATGATCAATTTCTGAGAGATCAATAGGGATAAAACAGGAATAACAGGTTGTCTCAGATAAGCCGTATCCGTGTACTATTTTTAAACCAAACATTTTTTCAAATTTTGATACGAGTTCACAAGTCAGAGGGCCCGCCCCGCAAATTATGTGGCGAAAATTCTGTATTGCCGGTTCACCAATTAACTCAGGCTTTTTTTCAAAATCATGGCACAAGAATTGCAGAAGTGTCGGAACAACACTCACAATCTGCACATTTTCTTCTGCAATCCTGCTGAAGAATTTATCTGTATGGAATTTCTGGTTAAGTATAAGCTTTGCACCTGCAAACATTGGAGTTACAATCGTAACAATCGTTCCGTTTACGTGATGGATAGGCAGAACGCACATTATAGTCTGCCCTTTATCTATCGCATGCCATTTACTAATTCCCTCGGCATCTGCCAACAAGTTGTACTGAGTCAATACAACGCCTTTTGGATTCCCTGTTGTGCCTGAAGTATACACTATCAAAGCCTCAGTTTCCTGATTTACGCTATCATCAGGCACAGATTTATCTGAATGCTTCTCAATTTCTGTCTCGAAGCTTATCTCGTCTTCTTTCGAATGTTCTATTCCATGAATAATAATCTGTATGGAAAGTTCAACAGCTGTTTCTTTGATCCTGTTTAAATATTCCTGCTTTACAAAAGCCAGCTTTGTGTGAGAGCTTTCCAATATGTATTTAATTCTATCCGGTTCTTCATTAACATTAATCGGAACAACAGTTGCCCCTAAACTCCAAGCTGCAAAATACTGAATTACAGTATTGATATGGTTGTGAGATACTGTGGCGATTCTATCGCCAACGCCAATTCCTTTTGCCTTCAGTAAATTTGCAGTACGGTAGACTTTTTCTGTAAATTCACCAAAAGTCAATTGAACCCTTTCACCGCTATCAGGATAGAATGCAATAAAAACATCATCTGTCTGCAAGTGAGCGCGGTATTGAATTAACTCAAAAATATTCCTGTACTTAACAAGGTAATTCGAAGGGTCAATTCCATTCACAAAATGGGCTTTGTGTATGTTCTCTTTGGTTTTGTCTGATAGATTCATAAGTGCGAAAATAAAACAAGTCTATGTAACAAAAAAGGCCGTTATAAACAGCCTTTAGAGTCTTAGTCAAATTAAGTAATATTTAAAATCAGAAGTTTTTTATAGAATTAGATTCATTATTTTAGAATCCCGTAGGGATTCAACATTCATAACACAATGAGCTGACAAAACCGATTCCGTGGGAATCGCATATTATAAATCTATCCATTCAAATAGGTATTTTTCATCATATTGAATCATATATTTATTAAGTAATTCAATGTACTCTTCTTTAAATGTTCTTTTCTTGTGATGTGCTTTTTGATTGATAATATAATTTATAACTCTATCAAGCTGAGAGTGGCTTACAGAAAAAGCTCCGAAACCAGTCTGCCAATTGAAGTTGAATTTTGTTAATTTATTTTCTTTTATATAATTTGATTAAGATTTCTTAACTTCTCTGACTAAATCCGATACAGAACAATCCGGTTTCATTCCTATTATAAAATGGATATGATCCGGCATTCCATTAATACGCAGCATCTTCTGATTTTTATTTTGGACTATTCCGGTTATATATTTATACAATCTATCTTCCCAATCCTGGTTAATAAGAGCATCTCTGTTTTTAACAGCAAATACGATATGAATATAAATTTGTGTAAATGTATTTGGCATTTGAATAAAAGCAGCTTAATGTTTGACACCTATGGTGTCATAATAATAACAAATTAATGATCTATAAATATTTGACACCTTTGGTGTCATTTATAAAATGAAAAATCAATTAAATCAGAAACCTAAACAGTAGTAATTTCATTTTCAGTACAAATGCATTTTTTTCATAAAAACAAAAAGACAGTTTTGCAGCAGTCTTTTCATTCTTCATATTTTGTCGATTATTATTTCAACAATACCATTTTTTTTGTTTCAGTATAGTCGCCTGCCTGCAATCTGTAAAAATATATTCCGCTTGGCTGATTTGAGCCATTAAACTCAATTTCGTAAACACCATACTTCAGCGATTCATTTACCAGTTCCGCAATCTCCTTACCAAGTAAATCATAAACAGCAAGTTTGACTTGATTTAATGTTGGCACTTGGAAATTGATGACTGTTGCTGGGTTAAACGGATTTGGATAGTTTTGTGAAAGCGAAAATCGATTTGGGATTTCTGTATTAATTGGGTTGATGCCAATTGTAACTCCGCCTGTTGTGGTTTTCATTATAGTACCTGAATCACCGACAACCCAGCCGGTATTAACTGAAGAGAAATAATGATCACTTATATCATGAGAGGAGTTTATGTAATGAATTATCCAGTTACTTCCGTTATTTGTAGTTTTGGCAATGCTATTGATGTAATAATAATTGCTGTTCCATGCTAAACAATAACCGGTGTATAGATTCATGAATTGAATTGACCTGAAACTATACAAATCAAAATGACGGCTCCAATTATTCCCGCCGTTTGTTGTGGAGTATATGGGACCCGTATAACCAAAACTTTTTGGAATACAGAAACCTGTTTGTGAATTAATAAAAGAGAAGTCTACGCCCCATTGATTTTGGATAAACGGATCTTGCTGTAGAATCCAGTCATTTCCGCCATCGGTTGTTTTATATACGCCCGGATAAGTTCCTCCTGTCCAGCCTGTATTCTGGTCCACAAAAAATAAACCTGCTAACTGGTTAGTGTACGACATATTCCAATTAATACCTCCGTTACTTGTTTTCTTCAGGCCGAAACTATTACTGATATAACCAATACTTGTATTTACGAATTGTAAATCAGCCATACCAGAGAATATTTCACAGGTATCCACGAAATATTTATTCCATGTCAATCCACCATCATGAGTTTTGAGTATAAATGTACTGTCGTTTTCCAATCTGTTTACGATGTAAACCCAGCCGACATCTGCACTTATAAAGGATACACAAACAGCATCATAGTTCTGCTGATTGAATAAATTTAACCAGATGCTTCCACCGTTCGTTGTCTTTAATACCACACCATGAGTACCGACCACATATCCTGTATTATCATTTAAGAAATAACAGGAATGAAGATATCTGTTAGTACCGCTATTCTGCTGAAACCATCCAATCTGGGAAAATAAAATAGATTGCGAGATAATTAATAAGGCGAAATAAAAGCTAATTGTCTTCATAATGTACTCCTTTCAGGATTTGAGTTCCATAAAATAGAAAACAAATACACATAAAAAAAGGCTGTTTTCACACAGCCTTTCAATCCAAAATCGTCAATTCCTGCCTGCAGCAGGCAGGCGCAATTCGAAATCCCATTACTCTATTTCCGCCTCATGGCCTTCTTCATTCCATGTATAGGGATAGTTTTCAAGGTCGTATTCCTTTGCATGTTCTGTCAGCTTAAGTGGATGGAAAGTATCCAGCATTACGGCAAGCTCAAGAGTTTCCTTTTTGCCAATAGATGCTTCCATAGTTCCGGGATGAGGGCCGTGCGGAATTCCACCGGGATGCAGAGTAAACGATGCCTGATCAACACCCTTACGTGACATGAAATTGCCTTCAACATAATAAAGCACTTCGTCACTATCAATATTGCTGTGGTTGTAGGGTGCGGGAATTGCATCGGGGTGATAATCGAACAGGCGCGGGCAGAATGAGCAAACCACGTAATTGTGCCCTTCAAAAGTTTGATGGACCGGTGGCGGCTGGTGTATCTTCCCCGTTATTGGCATGAAGTCATTTATATTAAATATCCACGGGAAGAAATATCCGTCCCAGCCAACAACATCAAGCGGGTGGAATCCGAATATATAATGATGCAGATTGTTGAATTTCTTTATCTTTACTAAGAAATCACCTTTTTCATCTATAGTAACTAGCCCCTGCGGTATCCTGAAATCACGCTCGCAAAACGGAGAGTGCTCAAGATGCTGACCGAGTGAATTCTTGTATCTTGCTGGGGTGTAAACCGGGCTTTTGGATTCAATGACGAGGAATTTAGTCTTTTCTGACTTTGTAATAATCTTATATATTACTCCCCTCGGTATTACAATATAATCACCTTCGTGATAGTCCAATGTTCCGTATTGAGATTCCAAAGTACCGCTGCCATGATGCACAAAAACGATCTCATCACCTTCGCCATTTTTGTAAAAGTAATCCATCTGCTTAGCCGGATTGCAGATCCCCATGTTTACATCATTATTAAACATCATCACCTTCCGCCCTGAGACTGGATCGCCATGAGGTTTTGCGTCAAGTGTTCTTAAATGGTGATGACGTAAAGCAACATCCGTCCACTCTTTAAAACCAATATCCTCAATCTTCCCGATCTTCTTGACCTGTGTTGGGGGGTTAATATGATACAGTATTGAAGAGATCCCTGAAAATCCTTCCGTTCCGATTACCTGCTCCTGATAAAGCGAGCCATCAGCCTGGCGGAATTGTACGTGCCTCTTCTGAGGCATTTTTCCTAACTTATGATAAAATGGCATTAATTATGATTTTTGAATTTTGAACTTAATTAAATTACTGCTTCTCTTTTTTTTGTTAATTGTTAATTACACATTGTTAATTGCTAAAGCGTTCCCCGAACTTCCTGCTCTCTTTCAATTGCTTCAAACAGCGCTTTGAAGTTTCCTTTACCGAAACTCTTTGCTCCCTTACGCTGAATAATCTCGAAGAAAACAGTAGGCCTGTCTTCAATTGGCTTGCTGAAAAGCTGAAGCAGGTAACCGTCATCATCTCTATCTACTAAAATTCCGTGTTTGCTTAGTTCACCAATATCTTCATCAATTTTCCCAACACGCGCTTCAAGCTCTTTGTAATAAGTTGTTGGTACTCTTAAGAATTCAACACCGCGCCTTTTCAACTCAGCAACAGTTTCAACAATATTTGTAGTATTCATAGCAATATGCTGAACGCCTGCACCATGATAGAATTCAAGGTACTCATCTATCTGCGATTTCTTTTTTCCGGCCGCAGGTTCATTTATCGGGAATTTGATCTTACCTGTTCCGTTCTGCATCACTTTGCTCATTAGAGCTGTATATTCTGTAGAAATATCCTTATCATCAAAAGAAAGCAATTGGCTGAAACCCATAGTCTCCGCATAAAACTTCACCCAGTAATTCATCTTACCAAGCTCAACATTACCAACCATATGATCTACCGATCTTAACCCGGCATCTGTTATTCCTTTTACTGCCTTTGCAGATGCATCAACAAAGCCGGGAAGGAATAACCCCTTATAATTCTTTCTTTCAATAAATGAATGTATTGTATCTCCGTAGGTTTTTATTGCCGAACGGATTATGTAGCCGTTTTCATCCTCTATCTTAACCGGCTCAAGCACCGGCACTGCTCCGCGTTTTACGGTTTCGTTATATGCGCTTTTTGCATCATCTACTTCAAGGGCAATATCCCTTACGCCATCGCCATGCTGCCTTATGTGGTCAGCAAGAAAGCCATCAGGGTGATATGGAGTAGAAAGAACAAATCTTATCTTCCCCTGCTCAAGCAGGTATGAGGCATGATCTCTGTTACCGGTTTCAAGTCCGCTGTAGCCTGTTAGCTTAAAACCCATTGCATACTGGTAATAAATTGAAGATTGCTTGGCATTACCGCAGTAAAACTCGATATGATCCCAATTTTTCAGAGGTAAAAAATCTTTATTGTTTCCGTTTGACGAATGTATTTCTTTAGATGTTGTCATTTCTTCAAAAATTGTTGATTCCCAAATTCTTCAAATATAAAAGATTCAGAGCTCATAAAATACCCTTTAATCAATTGATAAATCCTGATACTTTATCAGTTTGAATATTTGAATATTTTTAATTAAATTATCTATAAGTATTTGTTTCTAATTAACTATTTCCAACTTAATTATGAAAAAGACATTCGTATTGATTGTTTTCGCTGTATTAACAATTTCAGTAAACGCACAGTTTACCAAGTTATTTGAAAGTTTCGAGACATCTGTTCCTCCTCCGGGCTGGAGAGCTATCAATGTAACCGGACCGAATGTGTGGAACAGAATTGTTGCTCCGCTGCCTGCTGCTTTAGGAACACTAAACGCAAAGCATGGCTCAGCTGTTGCATTTATCAACTACCAGGCTCCAACCGGAGAAGACTGGCTTGTAACTTCCAGAATTCCGGTCATCGCTTCAGGTGATTCAGTTGTATTCTGGTTGGTAAAACAGTTTAGTGATGGTCCTTATCCATATGATTCATTATTAGTAAGAGTATCAACTACGGATTCTCTTCAGGCAAGTTTTACTCAGTATGCCGGGTCAGTATGCGTGCATTGCATACCGGTAGGCGCTCCCGAAATTATATGGAGGAGATACAGTTTCCCGTTAACTGCATGGGCTGGTAATTCCATTTTTCTTTCATTTGTTCACAAAGATTCTGACGGTCACGGTATGGTTCTTGACAGCATTTCAGTATTCGGGACTGATGCAACCGGTATTAACCCAGTTGCAAATACCAATCCTGAGAAATTCGAACTTTACCAGAATTTTCCAAATCCATTCAACCCCGTAACAAAGATCGATTTTGATATTCCTAAAGCAGGTTTTACTACTCTTAAAGTTTATGATGTTACAGGTTCCGAGGTTGCTACACTGGTATCCGGAGATATAAAAAACGGCAAATATTCGATTGATTTTGATGCTACCAATCTTTCCAGCGGTATTTACTATTACAGGCTTGAATCCGGTGGTTTGATAAAGACCAACAAGATGAGTTTAGTTAAATAGGGATCTTTGAAAAACTTTGTTAAAACCTCTGCATAAGCAGGGGTTTTTTTATGGCATGTTAATTCTTTGAATGTTTGAACAATAATAGGTAATTTTGTGTTAATTGGAAACGATCAGAACTTTCTTGTCGCTGAATTTAGATTTATCTTCCCGGGTTTTAGTATCGGACATTCAACTTGCTTTAAAACAAAAACTTGAAGGGATCCCTGTTAAATGGGAAAATAGTGACAATCTTCACATGACGCTTCGTTTTCTGGGTGATGTAGAAAATGGTAAGATCCAAGAACTTACAGCAGTACTGGAACGCCTGAAGTTCGATTTTGACAGGATATTATTTAAAACTGGCAGTATCGGTTTTTTCCCAAATCCAAAATATCCAAATGTAGTTTACCTGGGTCTTAAAGAAATTGGCGAAAACTCCGGAAATCTTGTTGGATTTATCGATAAGATCATTTACAATTTCGGAGTAAAGCCCGATAAAAAGTTTGTACCTCATATTACACTTGGCAGGTTTAAACGGGATAAGAGAGTCAAACTTACAGAAGTAATTGAGATAGATTTCAAAGAGTTCGAAATTGTGTTTAATTCATTTAACCTGATGAAAAGTGAATTGACACCGGCAGGTTCGGTGTACGAAGTTATCAAAGAAATTAATTTTTTCAATTAAGCGTTTAGTATTTTAACAGGATCATTTTAAACTTATAATATGCCAATTTACGAATACCAATGCTCTAAATGCGGCCATGAGATGGATGAGCTCCAATCAATGAGCGCCCCGCCTTTAACCAAGTGCCCTAATTGCGGAAATAATGCATTACAAAAACTGATCGGGACAGGCGGAGGGCTGATATTTAAGGGAAGCGGTTTTTATTTAACAGATTACAAGAATAAATCTAAGCCTGATAAAAGCGTTGTAAAAAGTAAAGACGAAAAAGCAAAATCTGCCGGTGAATCAAAAATTGATCCTGCCGGCAAAGCCAAAGAAACAAAAGGGTCTGCAAAGGAAGAAGTTAAATCAGCTTCAAAAGAATCACCAACAAAAAAGGAAAGCAAGAAAAGCTAATGTACTCAGTCGAATTCAGTAAACTACCGAATTTCAATAACCTGTACCTTGATTACATATCAGGCATAGAGGAAGATAATGCAAAACTTAAGCCTTTCTTCAATTCATTTTACCGTGATAATGAAGAATTTTTCAAAGTAATAGATGACAAAGTTCACAGCTACAGTACAAGCAGGTATTTTGATAAGAATGTACTCATCGATATCCTGAAGAGGCAAAACGTAACTTTTGGGGGAGATGAACATACTGCTGGGAATATTGAGCTCCTGAAAAGCGATAATACTTTTACAGTAGTCACCGGTCAGCAGGTAAGTTTATATACCGGTCCCCTATACACTATACTTAAAACTATCACTGCAATAAAACTTGCTAAAGATCTCAAAGAACGGTTCCCGCAGTTCAGCTTTGTTCCTGTATTCTGGCTTGAAAGCGAAGACCATGATATTGACGAAGCGAATCATATCTACCTAACTAACAAGCAGAATGAACTGGTAAGAGTTGGCTTTGATAATGATGGCAGCCCGGATGATGAAAGCGCAAAAAAGAATACAGTTCCGGTTGGCGGTATGAAATTTGATGAAATGATCAACAGCATTAATGAACAGCTTAGGAGCAATTTACTTGATACGGACTTTAAAGATAAAGTGATGACCCTGATAACAGGTCATTACAAAGAAGGCAATGATTACAAAACAGCATTTGCAGGGCTAATGAATGATCTGTTTAGAGGATATGGAGTAGTTTTTATTGATCCAAGTGATCACGAAGTTAAGAGGCTGTTAACCCCTGTTTTTGAGAAAGAACTGACCAGCTCGCCAAAACTTTGCGAAACAATAATCACAACAAGCGCTGAACTTGAGAAGAACTATGACCTGCAGGTAAAGCCTAAAGTAATAAATATCTTTTTCCTGCATAACGGAAACCGTTTGCTGATTGAGCCAAGGGATGGCGGCAAATTCGCTTTAAAGAATTCCAAGCGCCGGTTTGAGGGCGAAGAACTGCTTAACATATTGCAGGAATCTCCGGAACTATTCAGCCCGAACGTAGTCCTGAGGCCAATTTGCCAGGATTACCTGCTCCCTACTGTTGCCTATGTAGGCGGCCCCGGAGAGATATCTTATTTTGCGCAGTTCAAACCTGCTTACAAGCATTATGATATAACAATGCCGGTAATTTTCCCGAGGATCTCTGCGACAATTATTGAAGGAAAGATACTCAAATTCATGAATACCTTTAATGTTAAGCTTGAAGATATTTTTCATCATAATTTCCTTGTCTCTAAAGTAGTTGAGAAACTCTCGGAAGTAAAAGTCGATGATGAAATATCTAAATATATAGACGACCTGAACAAGATATTTTATGACATGCGGAATATGACGGTTAAAGTGGATCAAACTCTGCTGAACACTGTTGATAATTTAAAAGAAAAGACCAAACAGAGCCTTGAGATTTTCAAAGGCAAACTGATAAATTCACAAGCCAGGAAAAGCGAAAGCACTACAACACAGATAGATAAAGTTACCAACAATGTTTACCCAAACCATAACCTGCAGGAAAGAGTTTTTAATATTGCATATTTTCTGAATAAGTATGACGATGCATTCATTAAGAAGTTTTTTCATGAAACAGATGCGTTGAATTTCAATCACCAGGTAATTGAATTGTAAGCTGCGGAAGATCAGGCCGTGAATGACATAAAGACAAAAAGGATTCTGATCATTCGATTATCTTCTCTTGGTGATGTTATATTAACTACTCCCCTTGTAAAACTAACCCGTGAGATTTATCCCGACGCTGAGATAGATTTTCTCACAAAGAAAGATTTTTCAGATGTCCTAAAATTCAACCCCTGCATAAACAAGATAATTGAAATTGACAGCGATATTAATTTCAGCGGGCTGAGGAAGCTCAAAGCCGCTATCAGGCAAAATTCATACGACCTTATTATTGATGCCCACAATAATTTAAGAACACTCTACCTTAAATTTTTTCTGAAAGCCAGGAAGCTCACATTTAAGAAATATTCTTTGAGGAAGTTTTTGCTGGTCAAATTTAAGATAAATCTGATGAAAGATTTACCTCCGATAATTCAGAGATATTGTAGTATTTTATCATCACCCTTAGGTCAAGTGGTAAGTCCTGGTCTTCCTGAAATATTTACTGATAAAGCAATAGAACTGCAGGCAGAAGAAATATTCAATTCATTGAACATTCCGGCCGGGAAGAAGAAAATCGGCATTGTGCCGTCTTCACACCATCTCACAAAAACTTATCCTGCAGAACAATATATAGAACTGATAAAATTATTCGATGAAAGTAAGTTTGCTTTTGTGCTGTTTGGCAAAGGTAAAGACTATGAAATCATTAAAACAATTAAGAATGAGACCTCAGCCAATGTTTATGATTTCTGTGATAAGCTTGACTTACTCCAGCTAACATGTATTATGAAAAAATGCGATCTTATACTTTCCGGTGATACAGGCCCGATGCATATCGCTGAATCTTTAAATAAACCGGTAATAATGCTCGCAGGTTCATCAGTAAAGGAGTTTGGATTCTACCCGCAAAACGAAAAGGCTGTTGTTTTGGAAAACAACAGCCTTAAATGCCGTCCATGCTCACATATTGGCAGAGATCGCTGTCCTAAAGGACATTTCAAATGCATGAGGGAAATTGAAGCATCAGAGATTTACCAAAAAATATTGAAGATCATTTAATCAATACCATTTTCCTCGTCTCAGAAAAATCCTTTTTCGAAGACCCTGCCTGAAGGACTTCCATATTATAGAAATACACTCCGCTCGGAAGATCGCTTCCGTCAAACTCTATTTCATGATTCCCGTTTGTCATATTTTTATCGATCAATGTTTTAATTTCCGAGCCATCGGCACCGAATATTTTTATCGTTACGTAAGAATTCCTGTTCAGTGTATACTTTATCTTCGTAACAGGGTTAAATGGATTCGGGTAATTCTGCTCAAGCCTGAATGCCCTTGGCGCAATAGTTCCCGGGTCGTTTATGCCGATAGCGGGATTCAGCCTGTAGAAAATCAGCTGACCTTCAACATTATAGTTTGGCTCGGTATGTCCGTTATAATTGTAATTGCAATCTGCGCATGTTTGGCCGCTGATGCAGTTTGGATTAGTTGGCCGACAGAAGTTTTCGTAAGCTTCTATATCATAATTTATCGAAGCATTCTGACCTGGTGTAACACTTGCTGTAATATCATTATCCCATGGTATTACATCTGCACCCGGGCACCATCCTGCACGGGAATATATCCACGTTCCGCCCTGCGGACTGCATGGATTTGTACTGCAATCAGTGCGCCATAGGTAATGTGAGACCGAATCACTATTGACGATAAGCGAATGATTCTTAGTTGAAAACTCAGCTGCATTATCAGTATTTCCCTGTCCATGCCCTGTAACTATCATTCTGCCTTTTACTTTCACTGCCAGCGGATCTATCAAAACATTCATTGGCTGTAAATGGCTCTCGTGCGGATTTGCGGTATCGCCATAAACTACGTAGTGATCCTGCCACAGGTTCACTACTTTGAATGGCTTGTAATAAGCTTCTCCTTCGATGAAAGCAAATTTAATGGTCGAAAGCCAGCCGCGCTGTCCGTTTATCCAACTCTCTATATAATTGCCAAGTATTTGCGTTCCGTTCAGCAGAGGCATATAATCAGTTACATCAATCCAGAATGTGCACGTGCCGGGCAACCCTCCTCCAACAATATTATATGGGGTAACAATTCTGGCAATTTCAAATCCATCACCTGTGGCAGTATCTGTATATAGCTTTACCCATCCAATCCTGTCCCACGGGTCGCAGCCGGCAGACGGGCAGCCGATAGTGTACTTCATCAGTATTTTTTCATAGTGATTGGTCGTATCAGGAAATATAACGGAAGCATAATTTACAGTAGCCCAGTTATGGAAATCCTGATCATAAGCAGTAACCCAGGTAGTATCGCCCGGTGATGAATAAGATCTGGTTACAAAGACTGTTAATACGAACAATAAAGCATATAGTTTTCTCATTGGAATGAAGAGTTAATTCAAAAATAGACAATATAAACATATGAGTTTATTTAGCAGAAATCAATCTAAATTCTTATTATCTTTAATGTTAAAACTTATGTTTTTATATTTGTAGATATGGAAAAAGTACTGTTAAACGGGGAAAATCTGACAATTCCCCTTGCAAAGAAAATAGTCGATAAAAACCTTGCAATCGGATTGTCGCCCAGTGCTAAACAAAATATTAAGCGTTCCCGTGATGTAATTGAAAAATGGATCAAAGCAGGTGAAGTGATTTATGGTGTTACTACCGGATTCGGTGAATTTAAAGATGTCAAGATCCCGAAAAAAGATCTTGAACAGCTTCAGCATAACCTTATAATATCTCACGCAGCTGGTGTTGGTGAAGCCTTGCCGAAAAATATTGTAAGGCTGATGCTTTTGCTCAGGATCAATTCACTTGCAAAAGGTTTCTCGGGTGTAAGGCTGGAACTGGTTGATCAATTGATCAAGATATTCAATCTCGGAATTGTGCCCTATATACCTTCGCAGGGCTCAGTTGGTTCATCGGGTGATCTGGCTCCTCTTGCACATCTTGCGGCTACGATAATTGGTGAAGGCCATGCATATTATAATGGCAGTGTCATACTTTCAAAAGAAGTTCTCAGTAAGTCCTGTCTGAAACCTTTCAAGCTTGGCGCCAAAGAAGGGTTAGCTATGATCAACGGCACTCAGATGATGACTGCATTTGCAGTCGAAATACTGAATCGCTCTGTAAGGCTTTCTAAGCTTGCAGATATAGCCGGGGCTTTAAGCGTCGAAGCTCTAAGGGGTTCCGATAATGCTTTTAAGGATGCGCTTCAAAAAGTGAGGCCGCATAAAGGACAAATAAATACAGCGTCGAATTTGCGAAAACTTCTGAAAGGCAGCAAGATCAGGCTTTCGCATGTTGATTGCGGAAAAGTGCAGGATGCTTACTCACTCAGATGTATTCCGCAGGTACATGGAGCAGTTAAAGATACAATAGAACACGTTTGGAAAGTAATTGAAACTGAAGTGAATTCAGCAACTGATAATCCATTAATATTTGCAAAGACAACCGATCACATCGAAGGCGGGAATTTTCACGGTGAGCCGGTTGCTCTTGTTATGGATTTCTTGAAGATAGCACTTAGCGAGCTTGGTAATATCAGCGAACGCAGAACTGCCCGCTTAGTTGACGGCAGCCTAAGCGGTTTGCCGCGCTTCCTGACACCGGAAACTCATGCAGGATTGAATTCAGGACTAATGATAGCACAATATACCGCTGCATCTTTGGTATCAGAAAATAAAGTGCTTTGCCACCCTGCTTCGGTTGATTCCATCCCAACAAGCGCTAACCAGGAAGATCATAACTCTCTTGGCTCAATTGCCGCAAGGAAATGCTTTGAAGTGCTGAATAACACTGAAAAGATACTTGCTATTGAAATATTATGCTCATGCCAGGGAATAGATTTCCTGAAGCCCCTGAAACCGGGTGCCGGAACCCGTGCAGCATATACACAATTCAGAAAACGGGTTAAGCATATTAGTTATGATGTTTTGATGCATGAATATATACAATCGGCCTGTGATGTAATTTACAGCGATACTTTTGTAAGTAATGTTGAATCTAAATCAGGCAAGCTTCATTGAAAAATACAGCCTCCGGGAAAAAATCTTACAATTTCAAAACATTATATAATGACTTAAAGTATTATGCCCTGGGATATTATAATAAATTTGATGAAGACCATATATGGATCATGTCTGCAAGCATTGCATTCAATATTATTATCTGTATAATCCCTATCACCTTGATACTATTTTCGGTATTGGGATTTTACCTTCAACGGGACGGCGCTGAGATCTATCTGAATGAATCACTAAATAAAGTAGTAGGCATGACACCAGAGCTCAAGACAAAAATTACAGGCCTTGTACTTGGAGGAATAGAAGAGCTCTCAAAAAACTCAATGCTGACTGCAATAATAGGCTCGATCGGTATCTTATGGACGGCAAGCGGACTTTTCAGCACAATAAGGGATGTACTTAACCGAATATATAAAACAAAGGATGATGCATTTTACCTTTGGGGAAAACTTCGTGATATTGGAATGGTTCTACTCATATTGTTCGTTTTCATGTTGTCATTTTCATCAACATTCATTTTATCAATATTTGAGGCAATAGATAAATCCTTTTTCGGGGATAAGCTTGTGAGCCTTGGTTTTACAGGAAACCTTCTTTCGGCAGCTATTGGGCTGATATTTACATTTATAATGTTCTATTTAATATTTAAACTTGTACCGCAGGGATATGTAAATCAAAAAGTTGCCCTGATATCAAGCGTTACTGCAGCTATACTTTCAGAAGGTATCAAATACCTGTTTTTGGTTTATATTATCTCTTTTGCAAATTACCAGCGGGTTTACGGAGCTTATGCAGCAATTGTGGCGGTAATTTTCTGGCTATATTATTCATCTCTCACGTTTGTAATAGGTGCCGAAGCGGGACAGCTTTATAAAGAAAAAAAATTAATTAAAGATAATTAAGGAAGATCCTGATATTTGGAACAGCGCAAATTATATAAGACACTTGAAAATGCTTTAAAGCATTTTCCTGATTTTGAAAATGACCGCCAGCTTTTGAGCTATGTATTAAGAGAAATTATCAGTAATGAGAGCATTGATATTATCGGCGGCAGGATATGGGAACTGAGTGACTCAAGAAGTGCATACAATATGGCTGAGCAACACGGAGAAATTGAGAAGATACGCAAGGGATACACTCTAAAACTCGAAAATTACCCTATCTTCTATGAAGTTGGCAAGAACAGGAGTGTTATCGCTAAAGAAACAGATAAGTATCTTTCTGAAATTGGCATTCACTTGTTTTCTGCCACAGGGATCGGTGAAAGATTCAAAGTCAAAGATGCTTTCAGCAAGGATCATTACCTCTACCAGTATATTCTGGCTTTGAACTCCAACGATATTGGCATTAACCTGATGAATACGATGAATATAATCAGCACATCAGTAAGCTCAATGCTGCGCACCCGCAGAATTGAAACAAAAGCCCGCGCAATTGAAAAGGATCTAGAAAAGGCACGCGAGATCCAGCGAAGCATTTTACCTGAACATGAATACAGCTTCGGGAATTACGAAATTTTCGGTATTTCGATCCCGGATAGAATAGTTGGTGGTGATTTTTTCGATTACCTGACGTTTGGGACAGAAACAGACAAGCTTGGTATCGCGATTGGTGATGCTGCATCTAAAGGATTTTCAGCAGCAGCACAGGCACTGTATGTATCAGGAGCACTCAAAATGGGAACCGAAAACGAGCTTAAAATGACTGCAGTAATGAAGAAGATAAATAATCTTGTTCACCGTGTTTTCCCCAACGAACGATTCATCACGCTTTTTTATCTGGAAATGTATAATGATTCAAAGGGGCTTTGCCTGTTTGTAAATGCAGGGCATAACCCTCCTGTGCATTTAAGTTATGCAACAGGAAATATGGAAACACTTGATTCAACCGGCCCGGTAGTTGGCCCCGCTCCAGACCAGGAATACAATACCGATTCTTTCTACATGGAGAAAAATGATGTATTAGTGATGTACACCGATGGTATTGTAGAGGCTACAAACAGTAAGTTTGAGTTTTATGGAGAAGACAAACTCAAAGAAGAGATAATAAATAATAAGAATTTCAGCGCAAAAGAAATTGCGGCAAGTATAATTCAATCAGTTCAGAAATTTTCCACGAGGGCAAAATATTCTGATGATAAAACAGTAGTAGTAATTAAACGAATTCGATAATCAAATATTTTCTTTAACACTTAATTAAATAATAAAATGAATATTCCTGAAGGATTAAAGTACACAAAAGAGCATGAATGGATCAAGGTAGAAGGAAATGTTGGAACAGTTGGACTCTCCGACTATGCACAGGGCGAGCTTGGCGATATCATCTATGTTGATATCACAACCGTAGGCAATGACGTAAGCCAGGGTGATACATTCGGCACAGTAGAAGCTGTTAAAACCGTTTCTGATATGTATGCGCCGGTCTCCGGAAAAATATCGGAATTCAACACTGCAGTTAATGATAATCCAGCAAGCGTTAACAAAGATCCATACGGCGCCGGCTGGCTGGTTAAGATGGAAATTTCCAATATGGCAGATCTTGATAGCCTGCTTAGCACAGAAGATTATAAGAAACTGGTAGGAGCATAACGCAAATATTCATCCGATGACTTTAAGCTTAACTGCTATGGCAGGTCATCGGATGAATTATCATTTGACAAGCACCATTCGCTTTGTTTCTGTCACCCTGAGCGAAGTCGAAGGGTCTTCCACAACAAGCGAGTAGAAGTAAACTCCGGTTGCAAATCCCGTACCATCCCAATCAATTTCATAGCTGCCGGGATTTAGCTGCTCGTTAACAAGAGTTTCAACTTCCCTTCCGATAAGATCATATATTATAAGCTTTGTGTCAAAGGCATGCCTTTGACCTGTAGCGGGAATATCAAATCTGATTTTTGTTACAGGATTAAATGGATTCGGATAATTCGGCAGCAGAGCGAACCTTTCAGGCATCTCATTGCTGATTGGCGTTATTCCTATCGGAGAGATCGTCAAAGCCCCGGTAGTTAACTTTGAGCTTACTACAAAATCGCCGCCATCAATTGAATTATTGTTATTCTTATCATACCAAAGAGCTGTTAACAGGTCATAAGTTCCTGAAGCTGTGTTACATGGTATCGTAAAGCTTCTAGTGTAATTTGCAGTTCCTTGAGTGAAAGACTTTTTTACATCACCTGTCGGGTCAGATATCCAATTCTCTGTTCCTGCCGGTGCGATTGATGCGCCGATCATTAAGCTAACCGGACTGTTTGCCGTAACATTATTATTTATCGTTATCTGTGCACAGGGATTTGACGATGAAGGCGTACAATTAGATGAGTTTATTACTGCATTTGTCCCAAGTGTTACTGACCAGTTAGAAGGCGGTACATTATAGTAATGGCTTAATATCTGCTGCCATGTTTTAGTTCCGTATGAGTGTGCACTGCCCTGGCTGCACGGACTTGAAGTTGTGACCAACCTGCCGGTTGCCCAGCGGACTGTCCCCCATTGGCACAAACCCCTGCCGTGACCATTTGGCGATCCATTAGTGCAGACAGGATCATAAATGCAGGGCCAGCTTGAGCCTGTTCCTGAGTAACCATTACCGCATCCTTTATTATTATTCTCCGCGGAATATTCCGAGCGAACTACTCCCGATGAATTTGTAAGTATATAACCAAATGTATTATCTACAGCATTGTTTGTATTTGTTGAAAGCACACTTCCCATATACTGGCAATAAGTATTATCGCAAATATCGTAAAGCGAAGGATTGATAGGATTGTAAACATAATACATGCCGTAGCTTCTAACTGCAACTGCGCATGCCTGAAGTGAATTCATACCACCCGCAAGATTACCCCAGCACGCAAAAATCTCAGCGGGAAGAACGTATTTGCAGTATGTTTGGAGTGAATACACCTGAGCATAAGTGCAATTTGTCCCGGTACAGTTTTTACCTACCCTGATGTTTAAAGGCAGAACAAAACCGGTAACTGCCAGATCAGGAAACATTGTTGGTGAAGTGCAATCTGAACACTTTTCAGTTATTGGTACATATTGAGTACTATTTGAAATTCCTTTCTTCATTCTCACAGTCAAAATAAAATCAGTATTAGAAGTAATTTCAAATTTGTTGAATTGCTCATTATTATATGGCGATTTTTCAAATCTCAGGTCAATTGTTGTTCTTTGTTCACATACTGCGGACTGCGTAACCTGAAAGTAGCCATCAGAATTTGTCTTAGCAATGATTTTGGAATTCCAGTCTTTCAGTTCAACATTGTTTAAAGGCAGTCCTGTCATATCATCAACAACATAACCCAATAACAAAGCTGCATCTGGTTTTAGCAGAGATTTGATTCTCGCCGGGTCCAGCATTGGATCGCTGATTAGCGGATCGAGGAAAATACTATATTTGATTTCATTTTCACCTATAGAAAAACTTGTTTGCGAGCTTAAGTATCCGCTTTTAAATGCAGTTACAGAATATGAGCCAGCACTAAGTGATGCAGAAAAAACGTCTTCTGAGTTTGATTTTAGTGATATGGGTTTGTTTGGATTTGCAGCATCAATGATGAGCACTTGATCAGGAGTTAAAATATATCCTGTCTGGCTGGAGAAGAATTTCAGCTCAATTGTGCCTGCAAGCAAATTGGAGTTTAACGAAAGGGAATGAAACACTAAGATAATTAAAGCAGTCTGTATTATTTTTTTCATTCTTCTTTAATTTTGTTGAATAAATATACTCAACAACAATAAAAAATGAAATAGTAGAATCCGAATAATAATTGTAACAAATTGTTTCAGCATCTGTATTGATCCGATGACTCCAAAGTCATCGGATCAATCGCTATTTAATCAGCACCATTCGTTTAGTTTCAACGAATTTTTCTGTTATCAGAGAGTAAAAGTAAACACCCGATGCAAACCCATCCCCATCCCATTCAACTTCATAACTGCCGGGCTTTAGCTGCTCATTAACAAGAGTGGTGACTTCTCTGCCA
>JAIOIK010000183.1 GCA_019912545.1 Ignavibacteria bacterium
CATATGTCCCTAATAGTACAAAAATACTCAATTTTATTAAGATAATCAATTTACTTTAGATAAGTTTTCGTTGTCTTTTCCTCTACTGCCATTGTATAAATATTGCAATTCTGATGCTTAAACATCAAATAATTCAAATAATTTTCCACTTCTGATTCACCTCCACCATATAGGTAAATAGCTTTGCATAGTTTCTTAAAAACAAGTGGCAAGAAATATGAATTTGGATATTTTTCAATAAATTTCTTATTAACACTAGTGTCAATAGAATCAACCTTTAACCACTTACTTTCTTCATTATAACGATAAACAGCTTCTTCCCAGTTTACACTATTCTCATTGTTTTCAGCAATTTCATGGTACATATCTCTTTTAAGTAAAATACTATCTATACTTGTGAACGAGATGTCTTGGATTTGATAAGCTTCCACAATAGAAATAAACACTTGAAGTTCTGCTCCTACAGGTTTGCTGATTGTGAATTCAATTTCATTCGACTTAAGAATATTCCTGTAGTCATAACGTAAAGTAAAATTTCCACTTGAAAGATAAGCCCTCTTTCCCAATGTGCTATATCTCAGTTTCACATCACTTCTAAACTCTAAGAGATCAAAAGTTCTTATTAATTCCTCGTGTGGTTTAATTTTTCTATAAGGAACCTTAATAAAGTCACTGGTAAAAAAGGAAACTAATATTTCTCTATTATCCGAACTTGTTAAGATCAAATAACTATAAGATTCTTCTATTGGGAAATATTTGATCGAATCTATTGTACTTGAGTTGTTGAAAAAACTCACATTCACAATTATAGCTTCGGCTTCAAGATATTCATGTTTATCTAATGATAGCTTTACTATGATCTCTGCATAACTATCATACAAGAACAAGATCATGCCAGCTAATACAGGTATAATAAATTTAAACATTTCTCTTAAACCGGATCAACATGATATTCAGCAAGAGAAAGTACATTACCTGATGGATCTTCAAACTCCAGAAATTTATGGAAATCAGGAATATCTATTACCTCTCCGGAAAACGCTATACCTTTTGATTCAAACTCTTTCCTGGCATCATCCAAATTCCCGTCTCTGAAAATAAGCGATACTCCAGTCTTAACATCAACAGAATTATCGGTCTTTTCATATCCTTCAAAAAAGGAAAGCCTTACACTGCCTGATTTCGCAGCAAAGAAATTCGGTGCTTCTTCAAGCACCTCAAGTCCAAGTTTCTTTAAGTAAAAATCCTTAGCTTCTGCTATAGATGCCTCTCTTACCACTGCGTGCTGCAATTTAAGTTCCATATTGCCTGCCTTTGCCAAATAAGATTGATCTGTTACTAAGTAAATATTTAATTAACAATATTGCAATTATTACTCCCAAAATATCCGCGCCCCAATCAAGTAGTTCAGAAGAACGATTTGGGACAAAGTACTGGTGAATTTCATCTGATGCACCATAAAGAATACAAATAATTGAAGTCCATAACAGCGGACTCGATGTAATGAGGTTCTGCTTATCTGCATGAACAAGGGAGATGTAACATAACATTGCAAGCATTCCGTAAACACCCATGTGCACAATTTTATCTGCACTAAAGAACTCAACCTTAGGCAGCTCAATTGCCGGAAAACTTGACTGGATAAAAATTATCAAAAGCCATGCAAGAAACGCAAAATGATATTTAAAGAACTTCTTCAGCTTAGAATCCTTGTAAAAGTCAGCGACCTCACCCCTAACCCCTCTCCTAAAAGGAGAGGGGAACAATCCCCAATGTTGAAAGGCTTTGCGCCCCTCTCCCTCCGGGAGAGGGGCAGGGGGGTGAGGTGAATAAACACAAATTTCAAATTATTCATAAATTTCTTCAGCTTAGTATCCTTGTAACAGCGCCCGGAATAAACTTAATGAGATCCTGCTGGGACGCTGTCTGCTTATTACCATGCTTTTTATAATACATGTCTGCAATCATTCCATGCAGGTAGTTTCCGCATATCATAGCCTCATCTGCCTTGCATGTTAATGCAAGCAGAGTTACAAGTATACCGGAAAGCACATCACCCGAACCGGCAGAAGCAAGGCTTTCATTTCCTGAAGAATTCAGATAAATCAACCCTTCCACAGTGCAGCTAAGCGATGTTTCTGATTTCAGGATTACGTTTACATTGAACTTGGCAGCAAATTCTATGACTACTTCAAACCTTTTTACAATAATTGTCTCAGCATCATAACCGCTTAATCTTGAAAACTCACCTATGTGCGGCGTCAATATAATTTGGTTTTTGTGTTTTCTATTTAGAAGAACTGATGGTTCTCCGGCGATGAATGTTAACGCATCAGCATCAATTACCAGGTTCTTATCACAATTTTTGATTAAATCGAACAGGAAATCCTTGGTTTGGGCATTTAACGAAAGTCCCGGCCCAATGAGTATTGCATCTGCTTTATCAATTTGCTTTGTTATCCTTTTAAAAGAATCCCCGGCGATAGTGCCCTCAGAAGTTTCATCAAGTTCAGTCTTTATGACCTCAAAAAGCTTTTTACTGAAATGACCGGTAATCGATGATGGAAAAGCTGCCAGTACTGCGCCTGTTCCGGTTTTCAATGCCGCAAGTGAGCTCATTAACACCGCACCTGAAAGTCCCTTTGAGCCTCCGATTATTAGCACTTTCCCGTTTGAGTACTTAAACGAGGACTTCTTCCGCTTTGGGAAAAGTTTTGTTACATCAGTAAATTCAACATCATACTTTTTCCATATATTATACCTTTTAAGATAATCAGAATTAATTCCAATGGGAACAACTGTAATTTCGCCGCAGGATTCTTTACCGGTTCCATACAGCATTTCAGTTTTGATCGCTCCCATTGTAATGGTATAATCTGCATTCACAACCGGGTTGATCTGTTTACCGCTCATGAGTCCCGAAGGGACATCAATTGAGACTACTCTTGAATATTTGTATTTTGTCCTTGTATAGTTTATTGATTCAATTGCTTCATTGAAAAATCCGGAAAGTTCTCCTTTGATCCCGCTACCCAACAACGCATCAATTATGAGGTATTTTTTCTTATCTGACTTTTTTGATCTGATCTCTTTTCTGAATTCTTCAAAATCCAAAAATAAAATAAGTTCAGATTCGGACTTATTCAGCAGGTTGAAATTAATCTTCGCATCACCTTTGAGCTCACCGGTAGCCGAAATACAAACAACATTCGAAAATACACCGCTAATGGCAAGATGCCGTGCAATGACAAAACCATCGCCTGCATTATTACCCTTTCCGCACAGGATAAAGACCGAATAGCTCTCAATATCAGGAAATATATTACAGATCACATCAAACGCATTGCGTCCGGCATTTTCCATTAAAATTAAAGACGGCACTCCGTCTTTTTCTATAATGGTTTTTTCAGCTTCCCGTATTTCTTCGAAAGTAAAGGCGGGTTTCATTTTATATTATTTTTTATTGAATTATGAATTTAATATCTTTTTCATTTCAGAAATTGCCTTTGTTGGGTCACCTGAACCAAAAACTGAATTCCCCGCAACAAAAACATCTACACCGGAATTTTTAAGCTTCTTAATATTACTCAAGTCAATGCCTCCGTCCATTTCGATCATAGCTTCAGAGCCTATCGCAACCAGCTTTTCCCGTAACCTGGCGGCCTTTTTAAATGAAGTATCAATAAATTTCTGTCCGCCGAAGCCGGGATTAACTGACATCAAAAGGATATAATCAACATAAGGCAGGATTTCATCCAGTATATCGACACTTGTTGCGGGATTGATAACAACACCGGCCTTGCAGCCAAGTTCTTTTATCTGATTTATAAGCCTGTTAAGATGTACCGAAGCTTCGAAATGTACTGAAATCCAGTCAGCCCCCGCTTTAGCGAAATCAACAACATACTTTTCAGGCTCGCTTATCATTAAGTGAACGTCAAGCGGCAGTTTTGTGATCTGCTTTATATCTTTTACCATCTTGGGACCAAATGTGATGTTGGGAACAAAGTGCCCGTCCATCACATCCAGATGCAGAATATCAGCCCCGGCTGTTTCAACCAGTCGTATATCTTCGCGGATATTGGAAAAATCAGCAGATAATATTGAAGGTGCAATCAAACTTTGTTCTTTATCCATACAGTTTAGAACTTAGTTCCCCCTTCGTTTTTCTTCTCACCTTCTTTTTTATCTTTAGGTGTTGGAGTAACCTTTTTTTCTTCTTTTTTATCTTTATCCTGCGGCTTTACTTTTGGATCTTCTTTTTTATCCTTATCAGTTGGCTTGGTTTTCTGGTCTTTTTTAATTTCATCTTTGAACTCACCGTTATCTTTTTCTTCTATCTTTTCTTCTTTTTCTTTCAATCCGTCTTCTTCGCCTTCAATTACAAGTTTTTTCTTCACTTCACGGTTAACGAAAAGATCAATCTTCTGGTTTTCCTTGGCAAGTGTATTGAATTTCGGATACTGGTCTATCACTGCATTTATCGGAACATTTACCGAAGGCTGGTAATTTATTTTCCCAACTGTAAGTTTGCTTGCCTGCAAGAGTTTTTTGGCTTCTTCAATATTCTTTCCGGTTAAATCAGGGACTTTAATATCGCCGGATTCCATTCCCGAAGAAATTATCAATCCGATCTTTGTACCCTTTTTAACCTTACTGCCTGCGTTTTCAACCTGAGCAAGAACTATTCCGCCCGGATACTGAACTGAGTTTTTATACTCAACTTCCTGAACCTCAAGATTTCGCTGGCCGAGAACAAATTTTGCCTCACGCAGTGTTCTTCCTACAAGGTTAGGAACATCATAAAGCTGCTCACCACCGCTGATTATCAGGTAAATTCTTCTGCCATCTTTGACAATCAGGTCGGAAGGAGGGTTTTGATCAACAACTGTGCCTATTGGCTTAGTAGGGTCATACCTAATATCGCCCTGCATGCCTTCCAAACCGGCATCATCAAGCTGCTTTTTCGCATCTTCGAAAGAAAGCCCAACCACTGAAGGAACTTTGACAAGAGTATCATGCCTCACGTACCAGGGCATTACAACAAAATTCATCAGCAAAACAGCTATGATTAATGCACCAAAAACGATTATTATTTTCTTAAAGAATTTCACTAGATATATTTTTTCATTTACAGGAGTTATACTTTGATAAACATGTTAAGTTCCGCTTGATATTTTGTAAAACTCTGAAAATTAACGGAATAACCCGGTACAATTCAACCTGATTATAGTAAATATAAGATTTATTGTTTAATTATAAGACATAAAAATAGGGTATGTAGTTTCAGTGAATTGCGGCTGTAACTCCGGTCGCCTGAATCTAATTCCTCAAGCTGTTATTTGCGAGGAGTGGAGCGACGAAGCAATCTCTTGTTTCCAAAAAAACTCAAGATTGTTTCGCTGTCGCTCGCAATGACGG
>JAIOIK010000184.1 GCA_019912545.1 Ignavibacteria bacterium
ATCTTGGTTCAACTAAAACTGCTGTTTTATTATCATAACAATACTCCCTATGTCCTCCTATATTTGTAGCAATCACAGAACATCCACAAAGCATTGCTTCGGCAGGAGGTAAAGGAAAACCTTCGAATATACTTGGGCTAATGAATATAGCGGAGGTGTTATATAACTCTTTTAATATAGTTTGATCTGGTCTGTGATAATATTCAACCCATTCTGGTATTTCAGTACTTTTAGGAAAAGACGAAAACATTCGAATATTAACATCCTTAAATTCAAATTTAATTTTAATTAATGCTTCAAGTCCGTACTTGCTTCCTTTCACCGGATCTTTATGATACAACATGAGCAGATCGTATGGTTTTTTTTTATTTGGAGGGATATCAATTGCAAATTGATCCATGTCAAAGCCATTCGGAATATAATAACATTCTTCATTCAAGGATTTACCGAATTCCTGCAACCATTTTGAAATCACTATTTTCTTTAAAGGCAACTTCCAGGTTTTAATAACTTCCTTTTCCGGCCCTAACCATGTTTCGAGACTCTGTATGAAATAATACTTATCGCCTTTTGAAGCCTTTAACTTTGAAACAGGATAAGCTGTTGTCCATTCAGTTGCGAATATAATATCTGACTCAGGAATAAACCTATTTTCAATGCAAGGTACTAGCGTTACATGAATATTTTTATCTAACTCAAACCAAGATGAAGGTGAATAATCTCTTTTACTAAAGTTATGGTGATATTCATACTTTCGATATAATATTTTCAATGGGTTACACGTGGGTATGGACCTGAATGCATGGATCAGATTTATACAATAACCTCTCTTAGATAGCCTGTTAGCATATTCGTATATTATTTTAAAACCCCCTATTGGAATATTGCCCGCCGAAGGGAGTACGAAACTAATTCTCATATATTACGTTCGTTTTATGTACTTTTTAGGGAAACACTATAGAGATACAAATTAGATTTAGATGAAACCTAAATCACAAATTCCTCGGAGTCTGCTTACAAATCAGGCTCATCAACTAATGCTTCAATTTGAACTTGAAATAATAAAACAATACTCTAACATTGGATAGTGAAAATAAAATTCGAATAAAAGACTTTACGACTTCAAGGATACTTGGTTTAACTGATAAATTTAACCTTAAAAGTTCGATTTTTTTATGCAAGATAGATTTTTTTGATGTTAAACTTATTTCTGGGTCATTAATCATGCTATATGATCCAAGAACTCGTAAAACGTTTTCTAATAATTCTATTTTTCCTTTAACATTTCCATGTGAACTAGTGCTCGAATGTTTTCTGAATAATACCAAACTATCAGGAAGAAAAGAAATGTTTTCTCCAATGGATGCAATCTTAAGCCACAATTCATAATCTTCAGCTGCAACAGAAGATTTCTTTTCAGGAAACTTAAGAATTGACAACTCTTTTGTCATTAACACAGATGAAGTAATGACCAAATTTTTCATTAATAAACAACTTAAGTCAAGCGTTCTCTTAGACAAAATGTTATCATGCAAAGTTTGAGCTACCTCGATCCCCATTTCATCCATTACGGCTGCATTTGAACAAATCATTTTGAAATCATTTAATTCCGAAAGTTGAATACTAAGCTTTTCTGGCTTCCATTTGTCATCATCATCACAAAATGCAATAAAAGTTCCTTTTGCACTGTCTATTCCTAAATTTCTTAGTTTCCCAACATCTCCAGTTCTACCTGCATTAATATAGACAATTCTACTGTCATCAATTTCCTTAACAGTATCATGAGTATTGTCCGAAGAACCATCATCTATTACAATTACCTCTAAATTAACATATGTTTGATTTAGAACCGAAAACAAACACTCTTTGAGATAATCCACTCTATTGTATGTTGGTATGATTACACTCACCATAACAGAATATTTCCTAATTTGGTATATCTTTTGAACTCAAAATTGGATACAAATACGCATAACTATTTTCTTACAACTGCTTTCAATTCGAAAGAGAATATCATCGGACTATAAACGAAGAAATGGCTGTCGGTAACTCTATTCCAGAATTTGATGTTAACAATATAAATTTTCAAGAATACTCTTTTCATAAATCTTCTAAAAGGCTTCAAGTCACGGGTAGAATCCATATCTACAAATTCAAGTTCTTTAAATCCAGCAGATCTAGTCACATACATTAGGCTCCCGGCAGTATACAAAGTAGCATGGGTAAAGTCTTCATATGCCCAATAACATCCGGTATTTGATTGCGCATTTGGTACAATGATAAAGAAGATCCCACTGCTTGTGAGCATATCCCTAATTGATGAGAGAGTTTCTATGACTATATTTTTGTCTAAATGCTCCAAAACATGAGCCATTAATACAAAATCATATTCATCTTTATGATTTTTTGCATAATCTGAAATTGAAGTTATCTTTTCGACTTCCAAACCTAACGTAGCCCCAAATTCAACTGCATAATCAGAAACATCAATGCCCTTGACATTTGTGTATCCCAACTCTTTTATTTTTGAAAGATGTTTGCATAGACCGCATCCAACGTCTAGAATTTTTTTGTTCTTATCTTTAGGTAGAAAATCAATAATGAATTGCTGCATAAAAGGTCCAAAGTATTTATCCCCGCGATCTTCAAAATAATTATTATTCATAGTTTAGTGCTTTTATCAAAATTTCAAAAAAAAATATTCAATTTAGGAACTCTTTGTTTTCGCCTGTAAGCCTGATCTAAATAAATGGTATACCTTTGACATTTCCTCTTTTTTTACAGACAGTTTCATCCAAACAGTAAGAATAGGAAGAACAACTAGGTAACCTAAATTTACATCAAAAGAAGAAAGGACTAAAACGAAAGACAGAGCTATTATAGAGTACACGAATAATTTATTATTAGTTTTGTTAAATCTAAATGAATTATGTTTCCTCAAATAGTGTAAATTTATGAGGAAGTGGACCACATTCGTGAAAGCATAACCAATTACTATGCTTTTCAAATTCAAATTTAACAAAACAATACAAATAAAGAAAACAAATAAATAATTTAAATTATATATTACACCATAAAATAACCATATCTTTATTCGGGCCGCGGGAATTAACCATGCAGCTAAAACCCAGGACAATGCTTTAAAAAAATCCCCTGTAAAATTATATACGAATAGTTCAGCTGCAGAATAAAAGTTAGAACTATAGAGCACCAATAGTATTACATAACGTAATACAAACGTAATAGATATTATAGGAACAATCAAGAGTAGCGTAAGTTTGTAAGTTGAATTTATCTCATTATTTATTTCATGAAGTTTCATAGATGACAAGACAGGAATGAGATAGATGCCAATAGACATAAAGAAAACATTAAAATAATTGCTTGAAATAGTATTGACACTTTGATAGATCCCGTTTGCTTCTACACCAAGTGTTTTGACTACGTAAGTTCTGATAATTAATAATGCTAAATAATCAGATATTCCTATCATCAATGAAACAATTCCAAATTTAAGAATATTTTTAAAAGCATTATCTAGTTTAATTTTTATCTTCAATAAGCGGGCAAAAGAGATAACACTGGCTCTTTTCAGATATACAATATACAAGATTGCGGAAGATAAAGAACCTGCGAACAATGAAATTGCTACTCCCTCAAGACCCCAGTATGCCACGCTTGCAATAGTGATAGTCAATACCGCAATAGAAGAGAGCATTGTCAATTTTACATATTTACCAAAATCCTTAAGTCCCTTCAAGAAAGCATCAAGCACCGTCACAATTGCTGTAAATGGAAAGGAAAGTGAAGTCATTATAATCATAAAACTATATTTGTCAGAATCTAACAATATACTGGAAATTTCTCTTGAATATATTAAAGCCAAAGCTAGTAAACATAAGCTGAATATAAGAACCAGTGCAAGTGCTTGATTCAAAATACCATAAATATCATCCCATTTGTTTTGGGCCTCCCATTCGGAGATGTATTTTGTCAACCCCATCGGCAAACCAACTGTGCCCAAAAAGAGTATGAAACTGTTCACAGTAAATATCTGCGAAGCAATTCCAAGCCCAAAAGCACCAAGGATAATTGCAAATACTTTGGTCTTTAGAAGCCCTGTTAATATATTCACCAATGAAGCAGCAGAAATTTTGGATACCGCCGAAATTATTTTTTTTATAACGAATCTCCCGGTTTATAATATTTTATAAACTGAATTGATTTTCTTTATATGAGGTGCCATTTTAAAAACTTTTGAGTTTTAAATTCCTTATAGATAGTCAATACCTTTAGTAATACTCAAACATCAGCGTCTTGTTTTACTCGTTGGCATTAAGTGCTTCAAATTGAAGTTATCAGTTAGTTATTAGTTTCTCCATAAAAAATTGTATTTCCATTACTCTTACTAGTATCGAACAATAAATCTTTGTTTAACCAATATTATTCCGATTTAATGGACATTAATTCCGAAAATTTCAGTAATATTTAATAATTTGGCAATTACTCCAATTGTCTTCATGATTAATCAAAAGATTCAAACAATCTTAGTGGTTTAGTCAATTGTTTTCAAATCATTTTAGTGATGACTCTTAGATGTGAATAATAGCCAATAAAACATTATGTTTTATTATCAAATCTATTAAGAATGACGTATCGAACTTTTGTTAAATCATCAAAATACAACATCCCTGAAAAAATTAAGAAAGGCACCATCATAAAATAGTCAGTCATTGCCATTTGTGACTCAAATAAACCCTGAATAAGATACGAAATCACAACGGAAATTATAAAGCCATAAAACAATTTCGACTGGGAATCATTTACATGAATTGCATTCTTGATTCCTTTATATAGAAGACCAAATATAAATACTATAAACAAAAAAGAGAATATCAATCCATACATCATAATGTAAGATATATATGAATTGTGTGGATTATTGACATCTTCAAATGCTCCATATTCAAATTTGTATTGAACATATGTTTTAGTCGCATCTGTGACCCCATATCCCCATAACAATTTAGTCTTATCGCTTATTAACATATAGTAAGCAGGAATCAATAAGTAAAATCTACTAATGAAAGAAACAAATCCTTTAGCTTTAACAAAACCTACTAAAAAAAAAGGAACCGCAAATACAACGATTGGAAGCATCAGCAACATTTTTTTCCTATAAACAAATGCCAGAAAAATAAGTAAACCTGCCGCTAGTGCAATCATACCCGTTCTACTAAAACTCAATAACAGTGCAAAACCCTGGGTTATTGAGGAAACTATAAGGAATACTTTGCTAAAGAGGCTATTGAATTCTGACTTCGTATAATATATATATAAAGTTGACAAAACTCCAATTACTACTAATGGAGGAATATAATTTGGATGATTTGTAACTGATATTAATAATCCCTGAAACGTTAGCATGGGGAAAAACCCAGAGAAAAACATCAATAGTCCAATTAATGAAATTATAAAAGAAGAAATTGAAAAAAAATATACTAATTTATCAAAATATCCAAGATTGTGCAATAAGAATCGCGGTAAAAAAATAAACAAAAGAACAAAATATATTAAATATGATAAATACCTTAACGTGCTGAATATGGTCGAAAACTCCTGAGAGTTAAACACAAATGAAGAAATAGATAATACTACAAATAATAATAATATGTAAATATTCTTCTTTACTAGAATAATAATGTCTAAATTTATTATCGAAAAATCAAAAATAAGAAACAAAAAAATCGCGAGCAATATCGGTATCAAAAAAAGCTCTTTAAATGCCATTGAGGGTGCACCAGGCAACCAGCTATTCCTATATAATATTATGAAATAAAGTAGGAGAAAGGCATAAAATATAAACTTATTTTTAACACTATCCAATGTCATCTTTGCTAGCTAATTTGCGTTCATCTCTTACCCGAGAATCATTGGATTTAAATTGTAACCACTTAAATTTAATAACAAAGTACCCAATACTTATCCCAAACGAAATAAATGTTAAAACAATGACCATAGTCAATCTCTTTGGCTTTGTCTTTCTTTCTGCAACATATGGCTTATCTAAAACAATTACTGTTGGCGTTTCTCTTTTCTCTTCAATTTTAGCCTGTTCATATATTGGAAGCATAAATGTCAATATTTTTGTTTGAATTTCCAAGTCTCTCTGCAATCTCAAAAACGACATAGCAATTTGAGGAGAATTTCCTAGCCTTAGAAAATCATTCAGATCTGTTGATGATTGGATGCCATTGATTTTGTCTCTTAGAGAATTAACTTTGGATTCCTGAAGTTTTACTTCAGGCTGGTCTGCACTTAATATTTTTCTTACGACGTCTAGCTTCACTTCCTCAGCTTTTAATTCTGCTTCTAATGTAAAAACAGTTTGAGCAGAAGCTTTTATTTGCAAATCAGGTGCAATTCCGTAAATTAGTTGAAATGCTTTCATTGAGTCTTCGACCTTTGCTAAATCATCTTTTGACTGATAATATCTTCTTTCAATAAATTCTCTGTTGTTCTTTGCATTTAATACATTCATTTCTATGTTTATCTTGTCCAATTGAGACAATAGAAACTCTACCATTTCTTTAGCCAAAACAGGGTCTTTATCATAAACACTTATAAACAAAATTCCTGCAATTTTTTCCTGACTTAGAAGAAGCTTATTTTCTCGGAAATCTTTTATAGCGTCTTCCATAAACTTATATTCATCCCTTTCCATAAGCCCGAACTTAATAATCAATTCTTCCAAACATCTTCTACTTGACAAAATTTCTTCATATGCAGCCAACTCTTTTGCTGATTTTCCGCCACCCACTCCTAATTCATCCAAACCACCAATATCAGGGAGGCCTGCATCTAACGCTCCTAACAATCCCCCTGACTTTGAACTGCTTTTTACAGATGCTGTAGAAATAAATATCAAATCTAAGACAAAGAAATAGACCAATATTGATAGAATGCAAACTATACCAGTTGCAAGAAAAATTCTCATCTTATTCTTCGAAAAAATAATAATTACATCCAATAATGTTAATGAATTATTATCTGACTGTCTGTCCAAATTGCTCTCTTCCAAAAAATATCTCCTATTTTTGTGATTGTATTACTAATAACGTTAATGTAATAACGCTTACTACTACTGATGCTACTTTCGAGATCAAATCAATATCATATGCAAAATCTCTTCTGATTTGCTTCGGTACGTAAACGAAATCATTTGACTGGATAACGGCTTCGTCCGGTTCAAGCCACTCCCTTGTCTTGAACTTTATCACTCTTATCTCATCTTCATCAGCCCTCTCGCCAAAACCTCCAGCAGCATCAATATAGTACTTTGCATCAGCACCCTCTTTGTAAGGAACAAAACCCGGTTTGTTTACCTGTCCATACACATAGATCAATCTCTTATTATCAGCAATATATATAATATCACCATTTCTTAAGATAATGTCCTGTGAAAGGTCACCCTTTTCAAGTTTCTCAAAATCTACATTGACCCGGCCAATTTTATATAGTAGGTCCTGATCAAAACTTTCTTTTTCTTCTTTATTTGAGATAATATCATTCAATCTTCTTGTATAAACATTCTCAAGTGTATCTCTGTTCTTGGTTTGAATGAAGAATGTATCAATTTTTCTATACACTTCTGAAGTTGGAAGGTATGAATTTGGTGTTAGACCACCTGCTTCATTCACAATATCCGAAAGCTTTGTATTATTCAATGTAATCGGATATGTTCCCGGCCTTATTACTTCACCTAAGAGCAATACTCTGAAATCACGTCTTTGTTCAGCAAAAGCCATAACTGTGATCCTGTCGTTAGCCTCAAGCTTCATTCGCTTGTTATCTTCGTATTTCACATAAAAACTTTCCATTCTTGAAGCAGAAGGATTCATTCTTGAGATCAATACACTATCAAGATTTGCAACGGATGTAACTCCCCTGACAAGCTGTAATGCAGTCTCAAGATCGTCTCCTTCAATATATTCAAACGTTCCGGGAAACTGTATTGCGCCCTGTACACCAAGAAATTTCCCTTCCCAATCATATTTCTGCAATGTTATTACATCACCTTCTCTCAAAAAAGGATTGTATTTTTCATCCTGAGTAGCAAAATATTTATATAGATCAATTCTTTGTGTTTCACCGTTTTTTCGCTTAAGCTTAATATTTCTAAAACTAAAATTATACCTATCATTAGGCGTTGTCCCAGATTTCATTAACGATAAACTATCGCTAAAAATAAAAGCGATTATTGTGCTGGCACGCATAATTGCAGAAGTGGGATAAGTCCCCTGGCCTACACCCGTAACCGTAACCAAAAAGCGGCGTGGTGAAACCAATGTTAATGAGATTTCAGCAGAAATAAATCTCTTCTTCACTGCTGTAATTACTTTTTGTTTTGCCTCACTTAAAGTCAATCCAGATACCCCAACCTCACCTACAGAAGGAATTATCAATGAACCTTCCGGACTTACTGCTAAAGGTAAAGGTTGATTAATTACTCCCCAAATTCCCAGTGAAAAAATATCGTTGGGACCGACAATATATTTGCCTGCATCAACTGCACCCTCAAGTAGCTGGTCATTAAAGATTGTTGCAGAGGTTGATGACGGCTCGATTTGTTTCAAAATATCAAAATTTTGCAAATCAATTTTAGATGTATTCATATCAAATGACTTCAAGGGATTAGTCTGTGTACCGCTCTTATCATTTAGTCCAGTTTGAGAAATGATAGTCAAACAGTTAAACAACAGGGCAGCGAAAATTAATGAATATTTCATATTAACCATACTTTATAATTTGAACTTTCTTTTTATATCACTTAATATCTCATTTGTAAGGTCAGTATCAAATGTTTCGGTGTAAATCCTCAACAGAGGTTCAGTACCGGATGCCCGGACGAGAAGCCAGCCACTATTAAATATAAGTTTACATCCGTCAAGCGAATCGATACTTTTGACTTCTAATCCTGCGACTTCTTTTAAAGAAGATGCAATATTTATAAGTTCTGCCTTTTGGTCATTACTGGATAAATGCTGGTCAATCCTTTTGTAGAAGTACTTGCCATATTTTTCTTCAATTTCAGTGATCAAATCACTCATCTTCTTTTTTCTAACAGCGAGCATTTCAGAAAACATCATCCCGTTAAATATTCCGTCTCTTTCAGGCAGGTGATTCTTTAATCCTATTCCACCGCTTTCTTCCGCGCCGATTAGGATATCCTCTTTGATCATTAGTTCAGATATATATTTAAAACCGATAGCAACAGTATGCAATTTCAATTCATATTCATCACAGATTTTCTTTATAAGTTCACTTGATGAAAATCCCCTTACAACACCGCCTGTCATTTTTTTCTCTTCAATAAGATACATCAACAACAGAGCGAACGTTTTCTGAGCGTCAATAAAATTCCCATTCTCATCAAATATAGCTATTCTATCTGCATCACCATCAGTTACAATGCCAATATCGTATGATCCTTTTTTCAACTCTTCAGAGATCATTGACAAGTTCTTTAATACGGGTTCCGGGCTAGAACCGCCAAATGAAGGATTGACTTCGTTTCTTAACGGTTTAAAATTGATAATCCCATCCATCATACTCTGCCCAGAGCCATACATCGCGTCATAAACAATTTTCACTCCGGAATTGCTTATTGTTTCTGTATCAATTTTTTCCTTCAGTGTATTTCGATAGTATTCTTTACCTGCAATTAATTCTATCATATGATTCTTAACAAGATCCTCAAAGCCCTTATTACCATATACAAATTTATCGCTGCGTTCAAGTTCCTTTTCAACAAAAGATAACTGAGAAGTTCCCATAGATCCACCGAATTCATCTTTAAGCTTAAAGCCGTTGTACTTTGCAGGATTATGAGATGAGGTGATCATGACTCCATATGCCAGGTTTTTATCCCTGCTTAGGAGCGAAACTGTTGGAGTTGTGACAAATGTATCTGTTAGAAATACCTTTATGCCATGATTTGCAAACACTTCTGCTGCACACTGGGCAAATTCTTCCGAAAGGAATCTGGTATCGTAGCCAATAACAATTCCATTTGAAATTTTTGCATGTTTTTCAAATGCAACAGCTGTTGCTTTTGATATCTTTCTTAAATTCTCAAAAGTATATTCATCAGCAATGACTGCCCGCCAGCCATCAGTTCCAAATTTAATAACCATTAATATATCTTAAAATTATGATTTGACTTTTTTTATTGTACAACTATACTTCCAGTGGCCGGTGTTCATTCACCCAGCTTTTAACATAATTAATTGTATCATGTGTTGGTGTTCCGGGAGTAAATAACTCGCCGACACCCAAAGATTTCAATTTTTCTATATCTTCTTTTGGAATTATACCCCCACCAAAAAGCAGCACATTATCAAGATTCTTGGTTTTCATTTGTTCAAGTATCTTCCTGAAAACTGTCATATGAGCGCCGCTTAAGATACTAATACCTATTGCATCCGCATCTTCCTGAAGCGCTGCTTCAACTATCATTTCAGGCGATTGCCTAAGTCCAAGATATATTACTTCAATCCCCGAATCCCTGAAAGCTGCAGCAATTACTTTGGCTCCCCTGTCATGTCCGTCCAAGCCGGCTTTTGCAATTATAACACGTATTTTTCTATCCATTTTATTTAAATTAAGATTCTAACACGATCTCGTTTATATTTTTTTGGTATATCTTTTGATAAAGCATAACGCTGATTATCCCAACAATCACAGCAAACCACAAAGTTGCTGCCCTGATAATTAGAGTAGAAGCAACCGCAATGTTCTTGGGAATGCTCAAAATTACCAATAATCCCGTAATGCTGGCATCCGTTGCTCCAAGCCCTCCCGGCAGCATAGTGGCCGCCCCGGCAAGCGTTGCAAAACCATAAACAAATGTTGCAATAAAGATATCGATGTGAATGGCATTACCCGCTCCAAAACCATTTATGACCAGGTAAAAGCTGAAACATTCGAAACTCCATGCAAAAATACTTAATATTATAGTTACCACTAATTCCTTAAAACGAACCATCATGTAAATACTGTCATATGCAGTATGGATCTTAACAGAAAGTTTTCTGAAAAATTTCAGTTTTTCCAAAAACCTGATGACAGCATAAGAAAATCTTTTGTTACTGATTGCAAGTACAAGTATTACAAAGAATACTCCAAAGCCAATTATGAGATTTGTGCCGTATCCCAGCATTAATGCGCCCGCCATACTAAGCAGTACTAATGAAAGAAAATCAGTTATTCTTTCAGCAAATACAATTGGTGCACTTTTGCTGACAGGAGTTCCGTTTTGCTCTTTCAGCAAGTATGACTTAAACACCTCACCAATCTTTCCCGGTGTAACTGACATAATGAACGAAGAAAGAAATATCATAATACTTAATTTTCTTTTGATCTTGATATCGAGAGTCCTGGTGTAGTATTCCCACCTGAAGAATCTCATCATATAGTTGCATAGGGATAAAAGCAAAACAAGCGGGAACATGAGCCAATTATAGATTTCGAACGCCTCCAACAATTCATCGAAATTAGCATAAATGCTTAACCCCAGGAAAACTGCCGCACCAAAAATAACGGAGAAAATTATTTTCTTTCTGTATTTCTTATACAACTAGTCTATCATACCCATTAATTTTAATCCAAGATACGTTTTTACGACCGGAAGCCCAACTACATTAAAATAATCACCATGAATTCTCTCAACAAATGTGCTCCCAAGGTCATCCTGAATTCCGTAAGCACCCGCTTTATCCATTGGAAAGCCTGTCTTTATGTAAAATTTAATTTCTTTTTCAGTCAGTTTTCGGAATTTCACTTTTGTTGACTCGCAGACATTGTAAAGTATCCTGTTTTCAGTATCAATAATAGCAAGTCCCGTATAAACCGTATGAACCTTGTTGCTTAACAACTTCAATATCCTGAAGGCATCTGAAGCTGATTCCGGTTTTCCCAAAACCCTGCCTCCAAGTACGACAATTGTATCTGCCCCTATAATAATTCCGTTAAATGATTCAGCTATGCTTGCCGCTTTTTCAAAAGCTAGATTTGTGACAAATTTGCTGAAATTTACAGTTTTATTTGGGGTATATTCAACAATATTACTTGGTTTTACAACAAACTTCAATCCAAAATTCTTTAGTAACCCCCTTAAAAGAGCTTTTCTTCTAGGTGAGGAAGATGCCAGAATTATTCTCCTCTTTTCCAGTTTTTTCATCACCAAGCTTTTAATTCATAATATTCAAAATCTTCAACCCTGCTTCTAAAAACATACTTTTCGCTTAAGAAATTCTTCAATTCAGAAAACCTTTCAAGCAACTGTTTAGAGTCTTCATTATAGCCTGATATAAAATAAAGAGGGTCGCCCTGAGCGACTAGAATTAACTTTGGAGGATCTTTCTTCAAAACAGATATAAATTCATTTCTGAAAGCAGTATTCTCCCCTCTCCACAATAATGGGAAATTATAGATGAACCTTGATGTGCATTTTCTGCCGGATAAATAATATACCAGTGGATCAAATCCCCATACATAGATCTTGTCATCAGAATTGGTGAATTGATTTACTTTCTCAACTGCATTTAGTGTCTTTTTTATCGTAAAAACTGAGTCAGTTGTAGTTCCATTTGATATGTAAACATCTTTTATTGTTGTCATGCCGGATAAAAGAGCAAACAAATTACTGTAGTTATTGTAATATGGACTTGAAGCAAATGCAGTATATCCCACAAACAATCCAATGAATGCCGTAATGGCATATTTTTTATTCTGAACTTTGACCAAATCGGTAATTATGTAAACAGAATACACGCTGCCTATTGCAATAGGAGCCATTATCACAAGGAAATGATAGTAATAAAACTTCCATTGAATTATCAAACTCAACAAAGAAGAAACAATCCAGCCAAACAAAAGGAACTTTTCAAACGTGAGTTTTTTCTTAAAAGCCAGGATCGTAAATGAAATTACTGATAAAGCTATAAGCGGAGAATAAACAGAACCTGTAAATAATCTGACAATATGCTTAAAAATAAAATCTCCTGATTCAGTTTCATATGCAATTTTGGTATATAAAGGAGTTTGGACAAACTGAATATCAATCATTTCTTTAAATGAGCCCGTAAAAAAATAAATCAATCCAACCGCTATAACAATAACCGTAATTCCAGCAGAATAAATTAATGCATTCTTAACTCGAAGTGACATTAAATCCTTAACTGAAAAAAGCATACACAAAATTGCCATGGGCAAAAATGCCGCTATTGTATATTTGAATATCAATGCAATGCCAAGCAGTACACCAGCAAAAAAGATCTTCAAAAATGAATGCCTTTCATTACTGAGAATTAACAAAAGCACTGATATTGCGAAGGGTAGATTAAGCATACCATCTGCCTGCAGTGTATGCCAGTAATCAAGACGGAAATAGAGCATCAGGTAAACGAAAGAAGCGACAATTGAAAGGGCTTTATTTCCAGTCAATCTGAATGAGATCATAAACAAAATAAAGGCAGTTAAAGATTGCCAGAGAATATCAAATATACGTGTGTTAAACATCGATTCACCAAGAATAAACTGGGATGCTGCAAATAGGAAATGGATTCCCGGCGGCTTCAAATCGAACACATATGAATAGTTCATTTTGCCTTCAAGAAGCATTTTGCCGGCATATGCATAAATACCCTGATCTCTGCCAAAAGGATAAGTTAAGCAAATACTGCCAATGGCAACTCCAATTATCAATACAAACAGACCGAACAGAAAAAGCTGCCTGTTGGATAAATGTAAATTCAAATCATTTTATTGGTTAGAAAAAAGAATGGTAAACTATATCTATAAGCTGATCCGACTGTGGTTTTCTGAAATGAATTACTAAATATACTTTAATAATGATTAATGCTCAATAATATTACTTTTTAATATAATTTGGTAGTCTATTAAAAATATCAGTGCTTTTAACTTTATCCCTTATACCTGTTCTTCTCGTTTTTACTTCAATTTCATCATTTTTCATGTTTTTTTCGCTAACTACCAGCTGTAGAGGGATACCAATAAGATCAGCATCTTTAAACTTTATGCCAGGGCTTATATCATCTCTGTCATCAAATAGCACCTCAAATCCTTTTACATTTAGTTCATCATACAATTTTTCTGCAGCAGTTTTCACAATATCATCTTTCTTATTTATGCTTATAAGGTGAATATCAAATGGAGAGATCTCTCCATCCCAGATTATGCCATCATTATCGTGATTCTGCTCAATAAACGAGGCGGCAATCCTTTCGATACCTATTCCATAACTTCCCATAATGATTACATTTTCCTTTCCATTTTCATCAAGATACTTCGCGTTAAGTGCTTCAGTATATTTTGTACCAAGTTTGAAAATATGTCCTACTTCAATAGCTTTTGTCATTCTTAAGGCGGACTTTTTATCAATTGATAGTTCTCCTTCTTTTACTATTCTGATATCCTCGTACCTGATTCCCGGAACATCACGCTTCAAATCGATATTCTTAATATGGTGATCATTCTTACATGCACCGCTAACAAGCTCATCTGCTTCTTCAAGCCTCTTATCAGCTATAATAAAAACATCTTTATTCCTGAAGTTAACAGGTCCAATTGAACCGGCATCAGCTCCTGCGATCTCCATAAGCTCTTCAGGACGGCCGGGTCTTATTCCCGCGTAAATATTCATAAGCTTCGTTTCATTCACTTCGTCATCACCGCAAACTAGTGTAAGCACATAGCAATCCTTACTGCCCTCTGTTTTGGAAGGCACTACAAACAGGCGTGATTTAGCCAGCCTGGATTTATCAGTAATGGCAAGAAATGAAGCCAGTTCATCAATTGATTTAATATTGGGCGTTGGGAACACTTCATATGGAAGATCAGAATTTCTTCTTTCAACTTTTTTTATGTACGAAGCTGCAACTTCAAGATTTGAAGCATAACTTCCATCAATGCTTAGAATAACAGTATCTTCGCCTGAATCTGCTTCTACCATAAATTCTTCGGAGTCACTTCCACCCATCGCCCCGCTGAATGCGGTTACTGTAAAAAATTTCAGTCCGCACCTGGTAAAAATATTCCTGTAAGCTTCTGCGTGTTTTTGATAAGATGAGTCGAGTCCTTCCCAGGTCGCATCAAATGAATAAGCATCTTTCATTGTAAACTGCCTGCCTCTTAAAACTCCGCCCCTTGGACGCGGCTCATTTCTGAATTTCGTCTGTATCTGGTACCATATTTGCGGAAGGTTCTTGTAAGAGATCAGGTTTGGTTTAGCAATGGAAGTAAAAACCTCTTCATGTGTTGGAGCAAGAACAAGCTCCCTGTTCTTGATCCTGAAAATATCATCACCATAAGCTTCCAGCCTACCTGTTTCAGCCCATAGTTCATTAGGAGAAAGGCCGGGCAGCAGGAATTCATTCGCGCCAATTGCATCCATTTCTTCCCTTACCACCTTTTCGATCTTCTTAAAGACCCTTAATCCCAAAGGCAAGTATGAATACACGCCAGCAGTAAGAAGCCTTATCATGCCGGAGCGAACCATAAGAATATGTGAGGGAATCACAGAGTCCGAAGGCACTTCTTTCAACGTTGGTATAAAATACTGGCTAAATTTCATTTTTCCCGCTATCCTGACTATTTTGGCTAATACAAATATAGAGTTTCATTTGATTCAACTCAATGAAAAAAGGCTAAATTTTTGAAAATTTTGTAACTATACCACTTTAGGGGTATTGATAATATACTACTCACCAACCATTTTTCGCTAACCAATCTTTGTAATATCATCTAAAAGGAGTCTAGAATGAAGACTTTAAGCATAAATGAGAGGAAACTTCAGAAATTCAATATTATTGTATCATTAATTTTCATGATTTTACTTTTCATTTTTTTTAATGTCAGCCTGTTTTATTGAAATACAGGTCTGTAAGGTTTAAAGGCGTTCCTCAAAAAGGACGCTTTTTTGTTAATTATAAGAAAGTGTTCGGCGAAAAACTGTTATTTATTAGAAGCCGGATTAAGAGTTTAGATTCAACAATTCTATTTTCTTTTCTTATAAATATTGATATTTCTGTTGTATTTATTAACAATATACGATAATTTTATGTCAAAGGTTTTTAAAAAATAAGGAGGATCTATGAAACAGAATAATCGCTTTGCAGCGATACTATTTGTTTTAACCTGTCTTTTATTTAACAGCGCAAATACTATTTCTCAAACATGGAATGCGCTCGGAAGCGGTACTAATGGGAACATTAATGCCGCTATTGTTTTTAATAACGAACTTATCGTTGCAGGTAGTTTTTCCTCTCCGGGAAGTAACATAGCACGGTGGAACGGAACTGCATGGAACAGTTTAGGAACAGGGCTCAATGGAGTAGTATATGCGTTGACAATTTTTAATGGCCAGCTTATTGCTGCCGGTGCATTTAATAACCAGGGAAATAATATTGCTGCATGGAACGGCACGACATGGAGTCCGGTTGGACTTGGTACTAACGATACTATTTTTGCTGCGACAGTTTATAATAATACTCTAAGGATTGGCGGCAAGTTTACTAATGCAGGCGGACTTGCTTGCAGCAGGCTATCAGGCTGGAATGGAACTCAATGGTTCCAAATGCCTAATGGTGTTAATAATGGCGCTAACAATACTGTTTATGCCCTTACAGTATTTAATTCAGATCTTGCCATTGGAGGAATATTCACTACTGTTGGCAATAGCGTAAACGCAAACAGGGTTGTCAGATATAACTCAGGTTCGGGTGTTTATACTCCACTTGGCTCAGGGGTAGATAACAATGCCGTTCTATCGCTTGCATTGTTCTCGGGGCAGCTATATGTAGGCGGAAGTTTCACAACTATAGGTGGAATTTCAGTAAGCCGGATCGCAAGATGGACAGGTTCAAACTGGAATTCAGTTGGAGCTGGCGCTAATGGAGATGTAAGGTCTTTCACAATACAAGGATCAAACCTAATTGTAGGAGGTATGTTTACAAACGTTGGCAATGCAATTGCATCATGGAACGGTACAGCTTTCAGTACACTGGGTTCCGGAATTACAGGCGGAACACCAAGCGTGAATGCTTTAACCGTATGGAGTAATGTACTTATTGCGGGCGGGAGTTTTACTACTGCCGGAATAGCTGATGTACCCGCTTCAAATGTTGCGGGATTTGGTGCAATACCAGCTGCTCCAACGCTCGTTTCACCTTCTGACGGCGCTACAGGAGTTTCTGTAACTCCACTGCTTGACTGGAGTACTGTAACTTCGGCTAGTACTTATGGCGTACAGGTATCAACAAATCCAAATTTTACTGCAATCCTCATCAATCAATCCGGATTGACTTCATCTCAGTATTCAGTTCCGGGAGGTTTGAATAATAACACAACATACTTCTGGAGAGCAACTGCTGCAAACGGACTTGGCACCAGCCCATTTTCTACAATAAGATTCTTTACAACAGGGTTTGTTGGAATTATCAACAACCAGGAAATTCCGTTATCGTTCAGGCTGTACCAGAATTATCCGAATCCATTCAATCCAACAACAAAGATCAGGTTCGATCTGCCCGCAAATAATAATGCAAACGAGAACCTGAAGCTCACAATTTATGATATAACCGGAAAGACCGTACGAGAGCTTTTGAATACTTCATACATTGCAGGCAAGTGGGAAATTGATTTTGATGCATCAGGTATTTCTTCCGGCACTTATTTCTACAAGATACAAGCAGGTAGTTATACAGATATTAATAAAATGATTGTAGCAAAGTAATTTCACCATAAAAATATCAGGCAACTTGAAGGGACAGGTTTCAAACCTGTCCCTTTTAGTATAGTAAGCATCATTGAACTTCGTGTAATCTAAGTAACAGAAAAATAAAAATGAACAGCATTTATACTTGATCAATTTGGGTCTCATTTGTCATCAATTCTTCATTGATAATAACATCATATTTCGCTAAATTTGTAATCAAATATGTCTGAAATCATACAACAGATTAAAGAAAAATTCTCCGGAGCAAACGGGTTCAGCGGATTTGTATTTTCGGAGATCAATAATTTCCCTATGCTTGAGCTTCCAAAAGAGCGGCTTCTTGAAGCAGCAAAGATACTCAGGGATGAATTCAAATTTGAACAGCTAAAAGATCTCATCAGCGTTGACCGCTTCACAAAACTTCAGCGTTTTGAGTGCATCTATAACCTTTATTCATTAACTCATGTAACACGAATGTTTTTGAAAGTAAGGCTCGATTTAAAAAAGCCTGAAGTAGATAGTTTGTTTCCTGTATGGAAATCGGCTAACTGGTCTGAGCGCGAAGCTTATGATATGATGGGTATAAATTTTATTGGCCACCCCGACTTGCGGAGAATGTACATGATGGAAGAGTATGAATATTATCCGCTCAGGAAAGATTACCCGCTTATGGGATTGCCGGGCGCAGTCCAGCTACCGAAAAAATAATTTTTGCACCATACGATATAATATATAATGGCAGAAGAAATACTGCACGAAATTAAAAAGACTAAAACCGAAGTAACCGTCAACAGCGGACTGCACTCAAAGCATGACCGCGCTGAAGATATACTGGATAACCAAAACAAGATACTTCGCGCACTGGAATCCGACGATGTACGTGCACATTTTGAAGGTGCGCTGGATAATCAGCTTGTGCTTAATATGGGCCCGCAGCATCCTGCAACTCATGGAGTACTTCAGCTTGTAGTAAGCCTTGATGGTGAATCGGTTGTAAACACTGTCCCCGTGCTTGGTTACCTGCATCGCGGCTATGAGAAACTTGCGGAGAATATGACTTTCCATGAATTCATTCCGCATACAGATAGGCTTGATTACCTTTCGCCTCTTGCAAATAATGTCGGATACATTCTTGCAGTAGAAAAGATTTTGAAAATTGAGGCCACTCCGCGTGCGCAGTATATCCGTACGATCTGCTGTGAAGTTGCGAGAATTGCTTCGCATTTAGTGTGGATGGGTTCAATGGCAATGGATGTGGGCGCTCTTACAGTTTTCCTCTGGGGATTTACCGAACGCGAAAAGATACTTGATATACTCGATATTTTAACAGGTGTAAGATTCACAACAAGCTATACAAGAATTGGCGGACTTGCGTTGGATATGAGCGATGAAGTTAACGCAAGGCTAAATGCTTTCTTAGACCAGTTCATACCGAAGTTTGAAGATTGCCGCAATCTAATTGAACGCAATAAGATATTCATAAACAGGTGCGAAGGAGTTGGGTATATCTCGAAAGAAGATGCAATATCACTTGGTGTGACCGGCCCGAACCTGCGTGCAGCAGGTGTTGAACGGGACCTAAGGAAAGACGAACCTTATTTAGTATATAAAGAGCTTGATTTCGATGTCCCCACATATACCGAAAGCGATGTGCTGGCAAGATATTACGTCAGGATTAAAGAAGTGTATGAGAGTGTAAAACTTGTCAGACAGTGCCTTGCCAAACTGCCTTCGGGTCCTATAAACTCTCCCGATGCAAAACAGGTTCTGCCCGATAAGGGTGAGGTTTACTCAAAGATGGAAGAGCTTATACATGACTTCATGATTATAAACTTCGGAACTGCCCCAGAAAAGGGCGCTGAAGCATACCAGGCAATAGAAGCTGCAAAAGGCGAGCTTGGATTTTATATCATCAGCAATGGCAAAGGCTACCCATTCAGATTAAAGATACGCTCTCCTTCATTTGTAAATCTGGGCGCGCTGCCTACAATGTTGGATAAGGCGATGATATCTGATATTGTTGCGATTATCGGCAGTATTGACCCTGTTATGGGTGAAGCAGACAAATAGGATATAGATTAAGATCACTGATTTTACTGATTGCACAGATTTCACAGAATTGTTTTAGGATTTTTTCTTTTAATCAGAAATAGAAAATTTTTCACCATCTCTCCCCTCTCCTTTTAGGAGAGTGGTTGGGGGTGAGGTTAAAACACTGCCAATGGAAATTAAATTTAACGAAGATAACCTTAAGAAGCTTGAAGAAGCAAAATCTCACTATCCGAAAGCTGATGCAGCGCTGATGTCTGCGCTTTGGCTGGCACAGGAACAGTTTGGCTGGCTATCCACAGATATTATGAAATATGTTGGTGACTTACTTGGCATTCCGTATGAACATGTGCTTGGGGTTGCTGAGTTTTACACAATGTATAATAAGAAACCTGTTGGTAAATACCATTTGCAGGTCTGCACAAATGTATCATGCATGCTTTGCGGCGGCTATGATGTAGTTGATTATATTTCCGAAAAACTTAACATAGGCATTGGCGAAACCACACCTGACGGTAAATTCACGCTGATCGAAGCGGAGTGTCTTGGAAGCTGCGGCACTGCTCCGATGATGCAGGTCAACAATTATTACGAAGAGAACCTTTCAAAAGATAAAATCGATAGCCTGCTTGAAAAACTTTCTAAAAGCTAATTACAATCTTATATAAATATGAGTGACTTCCAACCGATAATATTAAAGAACATTCCTGAACTATGTAATATTGATGTTTACATCAAAAACGGCGGCTATACTGCATTGAAAAAAGCGCTTGCTATGAAGCCGGAAGAAGTTATTGATACAGTAAAGAAATCCGGTTTACGTGGCCGCGGAGGAGCATGCTTTCCCACAGGAATGAAATGGTCTTTCATGCCTCAGAAATCTGAAAAGCCAAAATACCTTTGCGCCAATGGCGATGAATCAGAGCCTGCAAGCTTTAAAGATAGAGAAATATTTGAGAAGAATCCCCACCAGTTCATAGAGGGCACGCTTATTGCCTGCTGGGCAATGGGAATTAAGACAGCTTATGTTTATATACGCGGCGAGTATTACAAATGGATCGAGCTTCTGCAGGAAGCAATTAATGATGCATATAAAAAGGGATTCATAGGTAAGAACATTGGCGGTTCTAAATATTCCGTTGACCTTTACATTCACCGCGGTGCGGGCGCATATATTTGCGGTGAAGAAACTGCTCTCCTGAATTCCATTGAAGGCAAGCGAGGTATGCCAAGATTCAAACCCCCTTTCCCAGCCAGTTTTGGATTATGGGGATGCCCTACAACGATAAATAATATCGAAACACTTGCAAATATTCCCCCGATAATTGATCATGGCGGCGAGTGGTTCAGCAAGATCGGTGAGCCAAAGCACGCTGGATCATTATTATACGGGCTCAGCGGACACATCAACAAGCCCGGTATATACGAATTACCTTCGGGTACTTTGCTTACAGATCTGATCTATAAATACGGCGGCGGAGTAACTGATAATAAAGCCATCAAGATGATTATTCCCGGCGGTTCATCAATGCCCCCGTTAAGAGGTGACGAAATTGAAGGACTTAAAATGGACAACGAGAATTTGAAAACGGTAAATTCTTACATAGGTACTGCCGGAATTGTAGTAATGAATGAAGATACAGATGTAGTGAAGGTCATAAAACGCATCACTAAATTTTATTACCATGAGTCATGCGGCCAATGTACACCCTGCCGTGAAGGATGCGGCTGGATGCTGAGAATACTTGATAGAATTGATAATGGAATGGGAAGACCTGAAGATATTGAGCTGTTAAAGGATGTTGCCAATAATATTGAGGGTAATACCATTTGCGCATTTGGAGATGCCGCTGCATGGCCCGTTAAATGGGCAATTAAGAAGTTTTTGCCCGATTTTGAGAAAAAGGTTAGTGAGTCGGTAAATATCCCTATAACGAATAAGGTTCACTCTTTAAGAGTAACCTATCAAGAGTAGATAAAATACCCGATTTTAGCACAAAACTCGCCCTTGCAAATTTTCTAACGTATTTCTGGTATTGTATTTTCAAAATAATTGCTAAATATTGCGATTAAGTTGAATTTTTTAATAGTTACCTGATTAGCATTAATTGTTTTTAATAAATATTTTTTTCTTTCGTAAATAATTTAAATAAACGGAGTCTACAACAATGGATCAAACTTCATCTGCTAATGTAAAGACGGCACCAGGAAGCGGTTCTTCATCGCAGTTATTCGGAAGCAACTTCAAAAAGGATAATCTTGATAAGAGAGTCCAGGAGCTGCTTAAACAGTCAACCGAGTATCATGAATTAAAGCAATATGTAATCAACCGTGGCATTACAAAAATCCAGGCAGAAGGCGTAGTAGGAAGATTTTCACCTGCAATTCCTTCACTGATCGCGTTACTTGTATCAGTATTCATTGATGTGGCAAATGTACCATTTCTTGGCAAAATAGCGCAAACCCTTGCAAATGCTATATTTCCGGGAGGTGTTGTTTTAAACAAAGGTGTTGAGCCGATCTCGTTATGGTGGATGCCGTTTATAGTATATGCTTTATTCATTCTTCTTGCAGAACTTTCTTACAGAAAACTGATGAAGGAAGTATCTACAAAAGGATGCTCTCAGGAAATCATCGAGAGGATAACAAACCGTTACGCAACAATTGTTGACGGCATTGGTACTGCTCTGCCGCTTCTTGGTGCAGCTATACTTCTTATCTCAATTAAAGAAGGCCCGGTTGTATTCCTTGGATTCTCAGTTCCTTTTGAAATAAAATCTATAGTAGTACTTGCAGTAGCTAAATTGTTTGAGACAGTCTTTGATGCACAGGGCTTGAAGTTTGCTGAGCTGCGTGAAGAGCTTAATGATCTGGAAAAAGAATATTTTACAGAAAGAGAAGATATACACCAAAGAGCGATATTACAGCAGCTTCATGATGGTTTTAACAGGACCGGCGGTGCAACAGCTACCGGTTATGAGAAATTCTCAAGAGAAGAAGCAGCAGAGCTTATGAATTCACTCAAAAAAGCTTCGGAATTCGGTGAGCAGATTTCAAAGAATGTAGTAATAATGAAGAATGCAATTTCTGAAATGAGCAAGACAAATGTACATGATTCCGAACTGCTCAGAGAGCTTCAAAATACAAGCCAGTCATTAACAACTGCTCTTGCTGCTGCATCGCAGACGGCAGAGTACAGTGAAGTAATGAAAAAGAACCTTGAAGCTATGCGCAACCTGCTAAAAGAAATGGATAATTTGAAGTATCCCGATGAAGCATTACTAAAAGAGCTTCAGATAACTTCGCATATGCTCACTGAAACAGTGAGCTCGTTTAAAGATGCACAGGCTATTAAAGGACTTGATAACCTTGCTTACCTTGCAGGGAAAAGAAATCAATAATTGATGAATTAGGAGACTATAGAACATGCGAAAACAAAAGGACGTAAAATTCATCATATACCAGGCTTTGTACATTTTTGTGGTGTGCGTAATAGCCATAAAAGGTGCGAACCTGGACCTGACACAGGTTGTGGAAGACGATGGCAAACCTAAAGTATTCCTCAC
>JAIOIK010000185.1 GCA_019912545.1 Ignavibacteria bacterium
GTATTTCTAACTCATATATGAACTCACCCTCTGAGGTTTTGTGCTGTTGACGATCTAAATAATTATTCATGTTCCCTCCTTGTTGTCAATTTAATTATTAAAACTGACTTTTTGAGGGGACAAATGTCACTATTTCACCAGTACCATTTTTTTCATATAGCTTGTATTCTCTGTAACAAGTTTATAGAAATACACTCCGCTTGCCAGTTTTTCACCGCTGAACTGAAAATAATAATTTCCTCTGTTCAGGCGTTCATTAACAAGCGTTGCAACTTCTCTGCCCAGATTATCATAAACAACCAGTTTTATGTGTGATTGCTCCGGAACCGAGAAACCGATATTGGTAGCGGGATTAAACGGATTGGGATAGTTTTGACGGAGTTCAAACTGTTCCGGTACTTCAGTGCCCTCTTCCTGCACAAGTATCGGGTCGGTCATTGAGCCTAATATGAATTCGCTGAAGCCATTTACTTGTGCAAAAAGCCTTCCGCCCGCATAAGTAGTCAGCAGCTTTACAAAAGCACCTAACCCATCCTGCACCCGCTTGTAAATTGAAACAGTCGCGGGATTATTAATTAAACTTCCGCCGGGTATCTGGCTTAAGATCATATATATAGTCGCTGTTAGTATCTGCACAGTAGGTGCTAGCGCGATAACCCATCTGTATGGACTAATAAAGTTAGCTGCTATATTCTGGAAGGAAACATTACCTGCAGCATTATTCATCCAACTTCCGGTTAATAAGCCTGAGCCTGTAAGAGATTCAACATTAATTTCTAATGCTGTATTTGGCAAGTTGATAAGTCCCGGGTTGTTCACAGTAGCTGACTGGCTTACTGTCGCGTCCATAACTCTTAAAGTATATGCATTGACATATTGCAAGGCCCCTTCTTGCCCGGCGCTGTATACATTATGGTTTGAACCTATAGCAACTCCGCTAAGCGTAGCGCCTGCGAAGCCGTCTGAAAAATTCATTTTCTTCCTCCATTGAAGCGCGCCGGGTGAGTCATACCTAAGCAGCAGAAGGCTGCGCCAGTTTGCACTCGGAAGCTTTACTGCTACGCCGGAGACTGCTACATTTTCAGGGTTATTCTCACCAACTATTTCAGTAGGATATTCCATCATCGGAGTTTCATTAAGCTCATTGTTCCATGCCAGCGTACCGCCAGCATTGAGTTTCACTGTATTAATTTTTGAATCTGAAGCGGAAATTACAGTGTTTAAAGTAAAGTAATAATTACCGTTACTTGCTGCCCAGCCGTCAACCGCATTTTCCACCAAGCCGATCTGACCGTAAGTATAATCCCAAAGTGTGCTGCCGGAAGGTGACAGCTTAATTACATAAACATTTCTTTCATTTCCGATTCCTCCGCCTGCACAAACTCCCAAACCATAAATATTTCCTGCGGCGTCAACCTCGACATCAATGCCGAAATCATGAGTTGCGCTTCCGATATCACCAGAAGGATTGTATAGTTTTGTCCATGCTACAATTCCCGAAGGACTATATTTTCTTATGACCATTTGTTCGCCGTTTACAGATCCATGCATCTCGTGACCGCAGCCATAAATATTACCCGCGTTATCAATAGCAATAGAGCGTATACCGTCATATGCGCCATCTACAGAATCTGAATTTCTCCAGATCTCAGCACCGCTTACCGGGTTATATTTTACAACAGCAAAATTTGGATAACCTGCAACAGCGTTTTCTGTGGCAAACTCTCCTCCTATTACAATATTTCCCTGGTTATCAAATTCTGCGTCAAATACAGAGTCTCCGCTTGAACTTAAGGGGTAGTTAACATTAGAGCTGGATACAGTAACCCACTCCTCTGCGCCAGTTGCATTATATTTTATCAGGCCCCAGTCTTGCTGTCTTGCCGTGCTTACAAGGTAACATGCAACAAATACATTCCCGTTATTATCAGCAAGTATCTTTACGCCGCCATCCTGCCCGTTTGCAGAATGATTATAAGTCTTTGACCAGATCATATTGCCGAGGGAATCATATTTGGCGGTAAAAACATCCGTATTGTAAGCATCTATTGTCATCGAACCAGTTATATATACACTCCCCGAGTTATCTGTCGTAACATCACTGACGGAATATTCATTTGTACCGGACACAAATTGCTTTATCCATTTGACACCCGCCTGAGAGTATGCATGCTGTACCGAAACAAGAATTACAAAGAAATAAAGCAAAATTTTAAACATTTTAGCCCCTTAATTTTATAATTGCCCCTTTAGTGACCCCCCTTAAGGGGCTAATCAAAAGAGGGGTTTTTAAACATGCAATCACCCGTAATGATTTGTTGACTGCAAGGCAAAGTTGCTTTATTCTCAATTAGAATTCAAACAATAATGTTAGTGGTTTCAGGTTTATCTGTCTTAAAATAATCCTATTATCTTGATTAAATCAAGATTAATTATTAATTTAACGATTCAACATTATTAGGTTTAAGTGAAAAACAATAACTCATTATACATACTAATAAATTCTTTAACTCCCGCCGAAAAAACTTACCTGAGGAGAAATGTCTTTCCCGAAGGCAAAGAAAGGACTGCATATTGTTTGCTGTTTGATGCTATTGAAAAACAGGCGTCTCAAAAAGTTGCGTATGATGAAGAGGCAATAAAAAGGAAACTGGCCTCAAAGAAATCCGCCGAACATTTTGCGGCAATAAAGAACTATTTATATAATTTGATCCTTGAGAGCCTGTATGAACTTAACCATCGCAATGATGCTGAGTATAAAACGCGCGCGTATCTTAGAAAAGCGGACATTCTTATAAGAAAAGGATTATACAAACCTGCAAAGAAATATTTGAAGAAAGCACAGGCCGAAGCAGCCGAATATGATTTTTATATGGAACTAATAAGGGCTGCGGGACTTGAAAAAAAGATCTCAAATATATCTCCACCGGATGAAGTCAAAATTCTGGAAGAAAAAATATATTCTGATACGATCTTTGCTGCCGATAGAATTAAGAACTCTGCAATGTTCAATTATCTGTTCAAGAAATTGCATTCTTACCTTCTTGAAAATCCAACGGTGAGAAACAAAGAAAGTGAAGAGTTTATTGCGGATTTCTTCAGTAACCCGCTTCTGCAAAATGAAAGTAATGCATTAACGTTCGAGTCAAGGCTCAATTACTTCAGGATACATATGAATTATAGCCATGCTGTTAATTTACCCGAAAAAGAATATGAATACGGCACAAGGCTCATTGATTATATCTTTGCTAATAGTACAAAAGTGCGGATCTATTCATTGAACATTTACCGCATTTATCTCAGGTTTCTGATCTGCACACTACGGGCGAAGAAAAGTGAAGCGTTTCTGACCCATCTGGATAAGTTAAGAAATATCCACATTAAGTTCGGTCTCAATTTAACAGTAGAAATGAAAATGGTCCTTATCGAATCATACGGCCTTGAAATCAATTTCTACAACAATAATGGTGAGTTTGATAAAGCCGTAAAGGTTCTGGATAATTTTGAGAATGAATTTCTGGCATTTGAGGAAAATATTCACATGTTAAGCAGAATAAGTTTTTATTACAATATTTCGGTTGCCTACTTTGGAGAAGAGATGTACGAAAGATCACTATACTGGATAAATAAGGTGCTGAACAATACTTCATCAAGCCAAGCCGGCGAAAGGTACTTCTATTCATTGATCCTTGCGCTAATACTTCATTTTGAGCTGAAAAACCTTGATTTGGCCGAAAGTTATATCAGGAAGATCTACCGGATCCTGTACAATAAAAATAAACATTTTGAATTTGAAAAACAGTTGATGAAATTCATGAGGAAATTGCCGAACATAGATCTTGACTCGGAGTTAATAAATGAATTCAGAAACATTTATGAAGTGTTCCGAATCCTGATGAAAGATCCTTTTGAAAAAGTGGCGCTGGAAAAATTTGAGTTTATAGAATACCTCGAAAGCAAAATAAGCGGCAGACCTTTCAAGCTTGTTTGCAGGGAAAAACATATGAATACACAGTTAAGCTGATTTGTCCAGAAAGGAGACCGAAAGGATCGAGAGTTCATGTAAGAGTTGGCTTACAGAATAAATTGAAGCGTTAAAGCATCTCAATTCAACATTCTGTAATTTCTCCATTTCACCATTTCTCTATCTCACTATTTAATCCTGTAATGTCCAATTATTTCCCATCTGTTCAGCACATCTTCTTCCGCTACATAACCCGGGTCAGGAAAGTTGTGAATAAGCAAAGGAATCGGTTTTCCAACTCCCTCCCCTTCGGGGAGGGTTGGGGTGGGGCTTATAAACTTATCTGAAACTATCCCGATATGATCTCCCCATCCGTCGCCGTTCATATCCCATGCAATAACATCTCCGGGCTGATAGTTATCACCTTCAACAACACTCCAGTGTTTTTCAAGCCACACCATTTGGTTCGGCACGCGGCGCTGATCAATATTCGGGTCAGGTTTTTTCGCCCCCCACCTGCTCATGGGATAATCACTGAAATTAGCTTTTAAGTCATTATATATTTCTTCCTGCAGGTCACAAATGCCGCCCCACCTTAAAGCCCTAACTGTAACTTCCGTGCACACACCGGTTGTTGGATCCATATCCCCGCCCGGAAAAACCTTGCTGCCTGTATTGCTTCCATCTTTGTAAGTGAGCACATAGTATCCCATCGTCATATCATAGCTGAACTTTGCCTCAAGGCACTTCTTCGCGCCGGCAAGTACTTTCTTCTGATTTTCTGTTAGGTTAGCGGTTTGGGTAGAGTCACTTTTTTTATTCTGCTTACTTTGAGTATTATCTGATTTTACTTCCTGTTTGGAGCAGGAGATAATGAAAAATACAAAGATCAATACCAGAAAACTTTTCAAAATTTTTCCTAATGACTTTTTAAATTTTAACTTATTCAAATAGCAGTGCTAACAATTCTTGCTTTGAAATTTTCATTTGCTGAGATAAATCATTTAATATGCTGTTAAGGGTTCCAAGCTTTATTGGATCATGGTTTGGTATTGAAATATGATGTTCTGTTGTTTCTGTTTTTTTGGTAAGCCTGATGTGACTTCCGGCTTGCCTTGTTTCAAAATAATCAATTTTCCCAAGCAACTTTATTAACTGGCTGGCTTTAAGGTCCCTGGGAATTTTCATACCGCCATCAATTCTTCTCTTACAAAATGAAGCCTTATTACAGAAGGAGCTTCGTTATCTTCAAAATGGCATTTTACAGCATCCTTAATATTAGCCTTTAAAGATTCAAGGTCGTCAGCATCGGTAAAAATAGAGTGTCCTAAGGCTTTTGCTTCAAAACCCCCTTCATTTGACTCTTCGACAATGAAAATTACTTCAGATTCCTTCATTTTTTTGCTGTTATTTGTATAATATAAAACGATTTTTTGATTTAAAGAATTGCAAAATCGAAAGTGTGTGAATTTAGACTGATTTTTATATCTTAAGTTATTCTCTATGTTCTCTTTAACAAATCGCATTTGTGAAATTCGTGCAATTAGTGGCTGAAAAAGTTTTTGCCGTTTAACACTTCACATTCTATTTCAAACTAAAATAGTACGTCACTCCCGCAGCAAGACTGAGCGATCTCTTCAATCCGTCATAATTATAATTACGGGTTAAGAGCGGTAATGCACCCTGTCCCCACAATCCAACTTTTTTTGACGCCATAAAATTTACGGTTGCCAGCAGATTCACCTGTGCCTCATTGCTCCCGCTGATATTGATAAAGCTCTCACCAGTGCCAACAGGATCTCGCACACTTGATGGCTGAATTCGTACAATTGTCAATACTTCAGCTTTAAGGCTAAGCTTCCCGAACTGCTCAAAAAATCCGGCACGCATGAACGCATCATCGCCGCGCTTTAGGCGTGTATCATAGTTTGCACTTCTGCCAAATGGCTTTTGATATCCAATGCCAAAATAGTAATTACCGTATGTATAAGTAGCTCCAACTATCAGGTCATTTGTTCCAAGACCTGTCATATATCTTTGCGGCAAAGAGTCTTTAGAGTTAACACTGCCTGTGGCAAACTTGCCTCCAAGAGAAAAAGACAACTCATGAACCTTTTCAATATAGAACTTTTTCGTAAATAGAACTGCAAGATCGCCTATGCCGTTATTTTCGCCTAGCGGGCCAGATACAAATGTATAGGGTATAGAAACATTCATCCGGGCATTTTTAAGTATATCCAGATCTGCTTCAAATCTTACGCTGCCGTATTTAATGTTGTTCAGTGAGCCGTTAACATCTGCCTGCTTGCCGCTAGTTCCATAAACATATCCAAGAGAAACGGTACTGGTATTTTTTTCGGTTTCCTTTGTTTGGTGTTTCCCTATTACACACACTCCGGCATCCGAGCATTGGGCTGTTACAGGGCCATTTGTTAAAAGAAATGCTAAAAGGGCTAAACATATTGCAGATCTGATCATCTAAGTTATAGAATTAGTTAACGGATAGAAAGACAATTTTAATGATAATTAGGCTGTTATTCAATTCCATATAAATAAACACGGATTGTTAAAATAAAAATCCCCTTAAATCAGGGGATATATATTGCGTTACAATGTTTTGTTTCTTAAAGAATCAGGGGTGCAGGCCGTCAATTGAGATTCTCTGTTCGCAATCCATATAGTCACAGCAGGTATGGCATACTCTTTTATATGCACGGAAATCGATAAGCTCAATATCTGGTGATAAATAATCGTTTTTAACTGGTTCTTTTCTAAGCAGATCGGTGCTCAGGTATTTTTTATTTGAGTCCGGAAACACGGTTGCTACAATTGCATCATCGCCTAATTCATTTTGAGCCATCAGTGCCCCGATAAAATTCGCGCCGCTGGATATCCCCACTGCAAGCCCCAGTTGAGCTGCAAGCATTTGTGCCATAATTATTGCATCACCGTCATGAACCGCTATTACGTTATCGGTCTTACCAAGATCAACAATTGCCGGTATGAATTCATCTGAAATACCCTGTATCCTGTGCTGTCCGATTTTGTGACCTGTGGTTAATGTTGGCGATTCAGCCGGTTCTATCGGGTGTATCTTTACATTAGGGTTCAGCTCTTTCAGCCGTTTGCCAACTCCCATAATTGTTCCGCCGGTGCCAACACCCGCCGCAAATGAATCCGGCTTTAAATTGCTGAACACAAGCTGCCACCATATCTCCGGACCGGTATTTTCATAATGTGCATCAACATTTGATTCATTTGAAAACTGGCATGGAAGGAAAACGTTTTCATTTTCTTTTGCAAAATCTTCCGTCAGTTTTATGCTTCCTAAAAATCCACCCTGCTCTCTGGTGACGGGTTTTATCACTGCCCCCATACTTGTTATAAGGTCAACTCTCTCGCGGCTCATCCAGTCCGGCATAAAAATAGTTACAGGATGTCCCAGTGCGCGACCAATCGCTGCAAAAGAAATACCTGTATTCCCGCTTGTCGCTTCAACAATAGGATCACCCGGTTTTATGGTGCCGCTTAAATATGCCCTGCGGAGTATATGCAATGCCATGCGGTCTTTGATACTGCCCGTCATATTCAGGTTCTCGCTTTTGGCAAATAATCTCCGCTTCTTCCCTTTGTAAGTAAAATTAATTGCAAACAGTGGGGTGTTCCCAACAAGGTGATGTATGCCGTTAAATTTTTGTTTGATGTTATCCGTCAAGGCCGATACTGTTTCCACGATCATATTATTAATTTAATAAAAGCCAGAGCTTAAGCAATAGCAATTAGTTTCACTTCCCGTAAAGCTTACCGCCGCTTTTATAGAAGATGGCTTCAGGGCGGCGCTGGACTAAACGATTCCTAATCGTTATGTCTCTTCAAATACTCATCCAGTGAATACCTGCCCGATCCTTCAAAAAGGAAAAGGATCACCAAAGCAATTACCATCAGCGTCAAACCCGCTTCGGGCTTCAGCGACATAAAACCGTTTGGTATAATAACAAAGAGCAGGTTACAGATCAGTATCGGAATCTGAATTATCACGGCAATGCGTGTTAGTAATCCTGCAAGAATAAGCACGCCTCCCAGAAGATGCGCCCCAATTACTACATGAGCCGCCGTCATTGTATAGAAACCAAATCCGTACTGCTGCACAATTTCAACAATTGCACTTTTATTTACTATGAAGTAGATCGCCTGCCAAACCAGGATTACCCCAAGCAGTACCCGGAAGAAATCAAGCCATAGCGGATGATGTTTTTCGCTCCAAGAATCTATTCTATTGAGAAGGTACATTTTTTATCCCTCCTTTCAGTACAAAAATAAACACCTGCATTTAGCTCTCATATGACAAATGTCACCTCAAAACAGGATTTATATCCCTGAAATTGATTTAAGTCAAATGAATTCTAAGAATTTAAAGCTACCTTTGTAACAGAAACGAAACTGTAACGGCAAAATTGTGAAAAATAAACAGATATTCATTCTTCCGGCAGTGTTAATTAGCCTGCTTACCGGAATTCTCACGGGCTGGCTTCGTATCGGGTGGAACCTGCACATTGTACTTCCCTCCGGGGAGCATGGCGCAATCATGACAGGTTCATTTATCGGTACACTGATTTGCCTGGAAAGAAGCATTAGTTTCCCAAACCGCTTGGCGCTCATCGTTCCCCTGGTTAACGCACTGAGCATTATTTTCTTTCTGGCGGGAATGTCAAAAACCGCTTATTTTTTCCTTCTGCTTGGTTCAGCCGGGCTTACCGCTATTTACTTCTTCATTTATGTGAAGCATAAAAATATGTACCTGCTGATAATGATGACAGGTGCACTGTGTTACTTTATAGGTAATGCTATACTGCTCCGTTCTTCATTTTACCCTGCAAGCGTAATGTGGTGGGTGGCATTTTTGCTTTTCACAATCACCGGTGAACGTCTTGAGCTTTCAAGATTCATAATGTCAAAAAATGCACTCAAAAAACAACTCGTATTAATTGCTTTACTGGTTTTGTTTACTGTGGGGATAGTCCTTCCGTTTCATTCCGCCGGCGGATACATGATCGGGCTTTCGCTTATTGGTACTTCCTTGTGGCTGCTCAAATATGATATGGCAAGACACTCTCTGAAAAAACCGGGCGTTAGTTTTTATTCAGGGTTGCTGTTAACAACTGGATATTTTTGGCTCATGGTTACGGGTATTTTCATGGCTTATGGTTCTTATTTCGGATTGCTTTACGATGCTTCTCTGCACGTATTCTTTCTTGGTTTTGTTTTCTCTATGATATTCGCCCACGCTCCGGTTATACTGCCTGCAGTACTAAAGATAAAAATAGACCCTTTTGGGAGGTCTCTTTACATATGGTATTTCTTGTTGAATTTCTCTTTGCTGCTAAGGGTCGCCGGAATATTCCCAATACAAATGCCGCCTTATTATAAAGAGACCGCCGGAATGTTAAACGGTATTGCAATACTTGGCTTCTTTATCAATATGGCCGTACTTGCGAAGATAGCAAAGCGAAGGTCGGTAATGATTTAAATAGTTTTCATCATCGCAATTTCTCAATTTCGTCATTTATATTCTTTTTCCTTTAATATTCGTACATAAATCTTTATTTTCATTTGTGCTTCACTTAATATATATCGGGCTTGGCGGATTCATAGGTGCAGTATCGCGCTATGCAGTATCAAGATTTATCGGCGGGTTATTTCCTGCATTTCCGTTCGGCACACTAACTGTAAACATTCTTGGCAGTTTTGTCCTGGGATTCATTGTTTACTCGGTTTCCCTGGGCAGAAATATCTCCCCTGATATGCGTGATTTTATTACTATCGGCGTTCTTGGCGGATTCACAACTATGTCAACTTTTGCCTATGAATCATTCCGCCTGTTCGAACTCAATCAAATGACTTTCTTTGTTCTGAATATGGTGCTGAATCTTGTATTATGCATCGCAGCGATCTATGCCGGCAAAGAGCTTGCCGTGATAATTACCAAGTAGCCAAGCCTCTGGAGCAGTTCCGGAATTATCTGGCTTTAATAGCCCAGGACTTAATTCGTGGGCTCAAAAGATGTAATATTGCTAACAAACCGTTTTAACGGTTTCAAACAATTACTATCATGCAAAAAGAATCCACAGCGGTATTACTCAGAATATTTATCGGTGAGTCCGATAAGTTCGAAGGGAAAAATCTCTATCAGTATTTAACTGAATACCTGCGCAAAAACCATTTCGCAGGTGTAACGGTGCTGCGCGGGATTACGGGATTCGGCAAAGCAAGCCGCGTTCATTCATCCGATCTTCTTGAGCTTTCAAGCGATCTTCCCATAGTAATTGAAATTGTAGATACAGAAGAAAAGATCGAAGAGTTGAAAAAAACTTTTGACCAGACCGGCATGATAGGCAGCGCATTGATAACAGAAGAGAAAGTTAAAATAATCAAATGGGGCGAGTAAACTTATTGGAAGCAAATTATTCATTTTGCTTAACGGAAATGTTTTCGGAATATTTTTCCAGAATCCAGTTTTTGAAAACAAACTGTTTTTCTATATTGATTTTTTTTATCGTTTGAGCAAACTCAAAATCATTTGTGTTTCCCGCCCTTAGTCTGATTAATCTTTTCAGGTAGCAAAAAAAGGGTGAAAAATCTTCTCTCCTAAAGGGGGTAATATTATCATTTTTTTTAAGCAGCTTAACTGTTGTTTCTATATGGTGTTCCAGGTTTTCAAAATAACCCATCTCAAAATAATTAATTGCCTGCAGTACCCGTATTTCACATTTATTTTTGTAATCAAACGGATTAGTTTTTTTTAAAATATCCTGCGAGCCATGAAAATCCTTTTTGCTTATCAGCAGCAGCGCTATACTTTGTTCATAAGCCAGTTTTCTTACTGTAGGGTTAAGTTTACTTTGGTAACAATTAATAAAGTTTTCTATACCGTCGGTTTTGTTAAGCATGATGGATTTCATTATATAATCTATATATACCTGGTAGGGGATAAACCCGCCGTAAAGAAGACTGTTTTCCCGAATCAAAAAATTATACAAATCCAAAATATATTCAATAAAATTACGCATCCCTTCATGTATTTTAAGATTACAAAATGTGGTCAATAGATCACCAACCGCATAGCGCTCATTTATATCAAGCTCATTAAAGATTTCCGTATATGTTGCAAAAACCAATCTGTAGTCGCTTTCTATATACACTGAATTATTTTCTGTATTACTTCCTGTATCGCAAAATAGTTTTAAAAGCAAAGAATAAAGAAGTATTAATTTGTGATTTTTATCTTTTTTAAAGCCAAGGGAGGCAAGAAAACCTGCCACTGAAAAGTTCTTTATAAATATATCAAGAATACTTTCTGCGGGCTTTATATTATATGAAACTTTCGATGCAATAATATCATGTAATATCTGGGGAAGCCTGGATAGAAAACCAAGAACAAGATACTCTCCTTTATCAAAACTGTTTTTAATATGAAGTCTGTAATTATCGTCTTTACACTGGAAGTATTGTATATACATATTCTGAAGCTGGTAACAATATTCAAAATATGATTGATTAACGGGTTCTGTTTGGAGTAAATCTGAGACCTTTTTAAGCGGGGCAGCCATCGCCTTATAGTTACTCTTTAACGCATAACCCTTAGCAAGGGCAAGTTCGCAACTAATATTATTTGATTTATACCATAAATATCTTACATATTCTTCTGCGAGCAGCGTTAAGTCTGAAACAAGCCTTCTGAAAACCGTGCTGTTGAATTTTTTATCTTTATATGCCAGCCTGAAAATATTTTTATTTTCGTAACGATAATCATTAAATTCAGGGTAAAATTTTTTTATTGCTTTAAAAACCGGCATAACGTTTCTACCCCTTGAAAAAAAGGGGCTGGAAATAAATTTCCCAAATTCTTTCATTTCGGCAACGGAAAAAGTTGCTAATATCCCTGTAATTTTAAGTGACTTCATTTCTAAACACTGATTTTTTTCTAAACTTCGTCATTTTTAATCACGCTAAAAATGGCAAAAAACTTCTCTTTTCAAAGAAAATCGTTCACAATTCAATAATTTTTTCGTCACAGGCTTTTAATATTTTCTTTGGAGTGCACAACTTAGTTTCACTATTTTAGCGTCAGTGCACTAATTAGTGCACAAATATTTAATGATGGTAAAGAAAAATATTAATAAAATAAGAATATCAAAAGGATACAGGCTTTCAAAATCAACGCATAACCTGATTGCCAATCTTAGACATATTACAGGTTACGACCACGATAAGCTCTTAAGCCGCTCTTGCATGCTGTTGCTCAAAGAACTGGACAATTCAGAAAAATTTCAAATAAAAAGAAACAGGAAAAATGAATCAATCTAAGAAATATGAGTTCGTTAAAATGGTTTACCTTCTATCCACTATATTCTGTTTGGCGCTTTTTGCATGTTCTGCGTCTTCGGTAAAAAAAGAGAATAAATCTTCTGAAGAAAAATACTCATATACAATGCTCGATTCTGCCGATAAAATCATTCATTCGGGAACAATACAAATTCGGCAAACAGAAAATTCTGAAAAACCTGTTTCAATAATAAATATTGATTCGGTTTATGCGGCAGATTTTTATATAAACAACAAAATTTCCGGCTGTAAAACTGAAACAAATTATGATAAAAGAACGGGCTATACCGGTATTAAATTTTGTCCGGACGCAACTGATGACAATGTTTATTTCGCTCTCGATTTATCCGGCAATACTAAAAATAGTTCGTGGAGTCATATTACATATGCAGGAATAAAATCCAAAGGAATATTAATCATTAACAAATTAAATAAAAATTAACCATGAATAAAATGAATATGAATATTTTAAGGTATTTTTTTGTTTTATGCTTGTTTGCTTCTTTAACAATCTTCATCGGGTTCAGCAATAACCCGGAATTTGTTAACGGCAACATTCATGCCTCATATTTAAGAGAGCTTCTTAAATCAAACAAATCCGCAGCAGAAACCATAACCCTGCAAAAAGGAACTGAACACTTTAACAATGTTGAAATATTCTCCAGATCACCTGTTAACCAGGAGGCGCGTAATGAATTTGCTTATCAAAGTGAATTCTTAAAAATCAATAGGGAAGCGTTACCTGAGTTACTGTTAAAAAATCATAAAAATATTAATTTTGTTATTCCGGCTGGTGGCAATAATATTGAGCTGGAGCTTACCGCAATTAAACCTCTCTCCGATGACTTTAAAGTTTATTCAATAGAGTCAGGTATATATAAACAACAGCCTTTCAGGCAAAATTCGCTTCATTACAACGGAATTATCAAAGGGAACAGCGGCTCTGTTGCTGTTATAAGTATCTTTGAAGATCATATCGAAGGTATCGTCTCGGATATTAACGGAAACTGGGTGCTGGGTCCTGTGAAGAATAACGGTGTTACCGGAGATAATTATATATACTACAATGATTTCAGCATGCTCAAAAAAAATCCATTTGAATGCGGTCTTGAAGGTATTGAGGAAAAATCGACATTTGCTGTTACTGAAAATAATACTACCGGCCAAAACCCTCAGTCGAGTATGTTAAATAATCCCGTTAAAGTGCTTTTTGTAGCTGATTACCAATTGTGGCTGGACGCAGGACAAAATACTACTACTCTTGTAAATTATATCAATGGCTTTTTTGCTATTGTAAAAACGCTTTATCAGAACGAAAATATCCCAATGGAAATTGGTTCTATTTTGTATTATAACAGCCCTGACCCGATGATTGGATATGATACATATAATATGAGGCAAAGATTTGGCGCTCAGATACAAAACAATATGAATGGAAGCCATATCGCACATTTAATATCAACAAGAACTGATGTTAGCGGAGGCATTGCACACATAAGAAGCTTATGCAAGTCGTATAATCCTGCTGATTCCTCCGGGTCTTATGCAGTAAGCGTTATCCAAACCAACTATTTGCCGTATCCGCAGTATTCATGGACAGTTAGCGTTGTAACTCACGAAATGGGACATAACGTTGGCTCGAGACATACACATGCATGTATCTGGCCCGGTGGTCCTATCGATACTTGTATCATTACACCCGAGAATTCTTCACTGTACGGTTTCCCCGAGGGGTGTATTCCGCTTCAGCAAAGCAACGGTTGTTACGGTCCACGATACGGCACTATAATGAGCTATTGTCATTTCTGTGAAGGAGTGGGTGGCGGAATTTCTTATGCGCTCGGTTTTGGTCCAATGCCGGGAGATACGATTAGATTAAGGTATTCACAAGCTAACTGCTTAATCGGTATTCAAAATATTTCTTCTGAAGTTCCCAAAAATTACAGCCTCAAACAAAACTATCCAAATCCTTTTAACCCTGTTACCAATATCAGGTTTGATATTCTGAAATCATCCTATGTTTCATTAAGTGTAATGGATATTACCGGAAAAGTTGTTGAAATTCTGATAAATCAAAATCTTTCACCCGGAACGTATAACTACGACTGGGATGCTGAAAAATACTCCAGCGGTGTATATTTCTATAAACTTGAAACAGACGGCTTTTCAGAAACAAAAAAAATGGTTCTGATAAAATAGTGCCAAATGGCCCCTCATAAAGCTAATAGAGTATTAGATTAGCGAAAAAGGAGAGGGGAAAATGAAGATAGTGCTAAAGCGGTTAAACCAGAAGACATCAGAGGGCGAGTTCGTATATGACAGTATGAACTCAGCCCAAAGATGCTGGAGCCAATATTAGAAACAGCGAAGAGCGCAGCCCGAATCGTGATGATATCGTGATGATATATTGAAGAAAAATAGAAGACCTGAGAAAAGCTTTTAACCCGCACTTTGAATCTTTTCACTTGTCACACTTGTTCAAATAATTGTTCTAATAATTGTAATATATTCTTAACACTATCATAATAATTATCTTATGAAAATTAACAAAATTTGTATTTAAAATGTGATTATTAATTTATATTTTTAATTAATGCAGAATAATACTGTCTTGCTAAAAGTCCCCGCCAGAACTCTCCAAAATTTTCAGGCATTCAGGATAATAAGGCTTTTCAAATATGAGCTAATTAAAATTCTCATATTCCTATGCCTGTTCGTTGCTTCGGTTTGGTATGTAAATACCGAAAGCAAAGAATATTATAACAGTGTTTCTGTTGAATCCGCCCGTTAGCGCCCTTCATCCTAAAACGCTGAACTCTCCGATATTTAT
>JAIOIK010000186.1 GCA_019912545.1 Ignavibacteria bacterium
GATAATATAGTACAATGAACAACTACATCATACATATTTTTAGTTTTAAAAGGGAGATATGTTCTTTGATCAAGAAAACACTTGACCAGGATAAATATCAAATATCATGCACACACAATGAAGAGATCACAGAAAGTTTCATAGATAATTTTAGAATGCATATTGACTGCCTGGTTTTAGATAAAGATATCGATGACAGGCTTAAAAACAGAATAAAGGAAAAGTTCAGTAACATTCCCATTATCTGTCTTCCCTCACTTGGAAGTGAGTTTGATGAGAGTAATGGCATTAAGTATATGAGCGAACCCTTTAAACTGAGTGAATTGAAAAAAGCAATCGATGACATTTCTTCCGGTGGAAAGAAATAATACATATGGAAATCCGTAATAAGAATATTCTGAAAGTGATATTTCCTGTTGTTTTAATAACAGGGCTGTTGATATTCGCCGACAGTTATTCCAGGATATCCAAGGGCAATACGGATATCTGTCTTTCCTGCCATGAAGATAATACTCTGACGATGGAAAAAGACGGAAAGAAGATCCCGCTGTATGTTGACCCTGATCGTTACAAAAAGTCCGCTCATCAAATGGCGGAGTGTGAAGATTGCCATGAGAATTATGACCCTGATGAACTGCCGCACAGCAAGACTCCTTCACAGGTAAATTGCATAAGCTGTCACAAAGAAGCAAAGAGTATTGAAACAAATGTTCACTCGAAGGTTAAATGTTACGATTGCCATACCAGGCACGAAGTGCGGCCTGCAAAAGAATTTGCAAAAGATCAAACCAGAAACTGCCTGAGCTGCCACAAGAACCGGGACATTCAGCATTATTCTTCAAGTGTGCACGCAAAAAACAATGTAGGTTGTGAAGGCTGCCATAACGGCGGACATACCGTAAAGAAAATAAGTAAGCAGGAAACTGCAAACGTTTGCGGCAAATGCCATGGTGGCCATGAAAAAGATTTTAACAACAGCATACATATGAGCGTGCTGAAAAGAGGAGATAAAAATGCGCCGACTTGTACAGATTGCCACGGTTCACACAAGATAGTTCGCGGAAAGATCTCCGTTGAATCTGAAGCATGCCTGAAGTGCCACCTGGATGAAGAAAAATTTCCGGGTGATAGCTTAGGCTCGGCTAAGTTTGTAGCGCATTACAAAACCAGTATCCATGCATCCATCGATAAAGAGGGGTTGCTGGAAGCTGCAGGTTGTGTGGATTGCCATGGTGATCATATGGTTCAGAATCCCGGGAACCCGAGAGCCTCCACAAACCACGCGAGGCTGATGGAAACATGCGGTAAATGCCATAAAGATGTAGTAGAATCTTTTAATAAATCGAAACACGGTAAGGAGCTGGTAAAAGGAAATGATAAAGCACCAACATGTACAGATTGCCATGGAGAGCATGACATAAAATCAACTTTGATCTCGAATGATTTTTCTAAGCTGAACCTGACAGAGAAATGCTTAAGCTGCCATAAAGACGGCAAGATACCGCACAAGAATTTTAAAGGAGAAGAAGAACTTATCACCGGGTACCAAAACAGCGTACACTATCTTGCATTGAAAGATGGCAACCATGATGCTCCAACATGTTACGAGTGCCACGGAGCCCATGAAATGGAAAGTGCTGATAATCCTTCATCGAAGATAAATAAGATAAATATTGCAAAAACATGCGGCCAATCGAATTGTCATGTTAACCAACTTAATGATTTTACCGGGAGCATTCATGAATCTGGTGTAAGCAAAGGTAATAAAGACGCTCCCACGTGTAATAACTGTCATGGTAACCACGGAATTGTGAGCAAGAACATTGATAACAAGCAAGAAAAAGCCAAAGATCTTGTTAAACTTTGTTATGACTGTCATTCTTCAGTAGAACTGGTAGAAAGAAATGATCTGCCAACTCAAGTTGGAGAGTCATTCAAGGAGAGTTTTCATGGACTTGCCATTCGCGGTGGAAGCAGGGAAGCTGCAAATTGCGAAAGCTGCCACGGAAATCATAACATCAGGCCTTCATCCGATTCACTTTCAACTATCAGTAAAAAGAACCTGCCTCAAACTTGCGGCAAGTGCCACCCGGGAGCAACTGAGGTGCTGTTCACGAAAAAGATCCATTTGAATGACATTGAAAAAGATTCTCCTTGGGTATTCTGGATTACCAGATTTTACATGTTTATGATATTTGGCATAATAGGATTCATGATCTTTCATAATGTACTTGATCTAAGACGGAAATTAAAATCGAAAAAGAAAAAATGAGCGGGCAGGTAAATACCGGTGAACGTGAATATTTGAGAATGACTTTTAATGAGCGCATTCAGCACTTTCTGCTGCTCTCAAGTTTTATTGTCCTTATCTTAACCGGCTTCGGACTGAAGTTTCCCGAGGCCTTTTGGGTAAAGTGGATCGTTTTCATCATTGGTGAAAATGCTTTTGAAGCCAGAGGTATAGTCCACAGAATTGCAGGCGGAGTAATGATTGTGGCTTCACTTTACCATCTCTATTATATACTTTTTACTGTAAGAGGGAAGCAGCTTGTTAGGGATTTCTGGCCGAAGAAGCAGGATATTACAGATTTCAAAAATTCAATGCTTTATTTGATTGGTAAAAGGGAAACGCGGCCAAAGTTTGGAAGATTCAGTTATATAGAGAGAATGGAATATTGGGCAGTTGTTTGGGGAACAATTGTAATGGGCGCTACCGGCACAGTTCTTTGGTTCGAGAACATCTTCCTGAAGTTCACAACAAACGAGGGAATGGACATCGCAACTGCTGTTCATTATTATGAGGCTATATTGGCATCTCTTGCAATACTTGTGTGGCATTTTTACTTTGTATTCCTGAATCCGGATGTGTACCCAATGAATAAAGCGTCTTTTAAAGGATTTCTGACACGCGAAGAAATGGAAAAAGAACATCCGCTTGAGCTTGAAGAAATCGAAGGGGTTGAAACAGAAGAAAGTAAAGGGATGAATGAGTTGGATGATTCAAAAAATGACAATATTGAAGAATTGATAATTGATGAGGGTAAAAAAGAAACAGATGATGTGAGTAAAAAGGAAACAGAAGTAATGGTTAAGAACAAAACTGAGTTTAAAGATAACCACGGTGAGGATGAGTAAAATAGAGTTAAAAAATGACTAATTCTTATTAAATTGTAAAACGATGAGCGAAGAAAGCAAAAGTGAATTAAGGCCGAAGAGATTTTTCAAGAAAATAAGAGGATACAAAAGATTCCTTTTGTTTACAGGTATATATATAGGATTGTTCCTGCTTCTTGTGGCCGTATCCGCGGAATATACTTCGCGCCCTGCTTTTTGCCCAACTTGCCATTATATGGAAACTTTTTACCAGAGCTGGAGAACAAGCGCCCATAATAAAGTTGATTGTGTGGAGTGCCATTTTGAACCTGGTATTTCGGGGACTGTGCGAGGAAAGCTCAATGGATTGGTACAGATAGTAAGTTATGTTTCTCAATCATACAAGAAGCGCAAGCCATGGGCCGAGATACCGGATAATACTTGTGCCCGTTCGGGTTGCCATGATACAAAAATGTTCCAGGATTCCACATATAACTTTAAAGGTGTTCAATTCAGTCATAAGAATCATTTGCAGGAACAGCGAAGGGGAAAAACGCTTAAATGCACAAGCTGTCACTCGCAGGTAGTGCAGGGTTCACATATCGAAGTTACAGAGGCGACATGTTTTACATGCCATTTCAAGAAATCAGATGACCCGGAACATAAATATGATAAAATGGCGGACTGTAAAACCTGCCATAGCTGGGAAAATAAGACTAAACAACAGATGGCTGGATTCAGGTATGACCATACCGGTGCAGTAGAAAATAAAATGGCATGTCTTGATTGCCATTCAAACACTGTTACAGGCAGCGGTGGAGTAGGCAAAGAAAGATGCTTCCAGTGTCATTTTGAATCTGAAAGGCTTGAAAAACTCACTGATACCAAGCTGATGCATGAAACCCATATCAAAAAACACAGTATGAAGTGTTTTACTTGCCACTCACAGATAGAACATAAAGTGCAGCAGATGGATCCTACAGCTCCGCCTGACTGCCAGTCATGCCACAGTAATGCACATACTTCACAGGTTAGTTTATACACAGGCCAAAACGGATTTAATGTGGATAAATCACCCAGTGCAATGTTCCTGAACGGAATTAACTGCCGTGGCTGCCATGTATTCCACGAAATGGATAAGATGGATATTAAAACATCTAAATCGGGCGGCAAAGCATGCGAAAAATGCCACGGTAAAGGTTATGATAAGCTGGTTGACCAGTGGAAAGCTGGGACAACAAAAAGAGTTGCGACAATTAATTCAATATACAGGACGGTTGCCTCGGTAATATCAAGATCAACTAGTGATAAAAAATCACAGGCTGAAGAACTGCTGAAACAGGCGGAACATAATATGAAGATCGTTGAAATAGGCAAGAGTGTACATAATATTCAGTTTGCTGATAAATTACTGATTGGCGCATACGGTTTAATGAAAAATGCGCTTTCAACAATTGGGGCGGCAAACTCATTGCCTGAATTTTCATCTGCATCTGAATTTATCCCAAATGAGTGTTATAGCTGCCATTCTGGTATTCAGGAAATTAATGTGAAGAAATTCGATATGAATTTTTCGCATAACAAACATATTGTCGAAAATAAAATAACATGTAACAAATGCCATTCAAATGAGCAGAAACACGGTGCTACTATTATTACCAAACAAAGCTGTAATAATTGTCACCACTCGGCAAGCAAAACCAATGAAAGCTGTGCGAAGTGCCATAAGTTTCAGGATCAGTTATACAGCGGAGACGCATTCGGAAAGAACCAGCCTGATTTCATGAAAACAGGCGGCGCGAGTTGCGGGGATTGTCATTTAAGCGCAGATAAAGTTGTAAAGCCGGACAAAATGATCTGCCTCAAATGCCATGAAACGGGGTATGATGACCAGATGGGTGAATGGAAAGTGGATATTAAGAAAATTTCTGCAGAACTTAACGAGCTGATCCAAAATGCTAAGGGACAATCATTAAGCAATGAAGAACAGGCAGAGCTTGATGATGCAAGAAAAGTTATGAACCAGATAAACTCCTATCCGAGTATATATGTTCACAACTATGATCTTATTTCAACAGTGTTAAATGAAAAGAAAAAGAAAATCAAGAATTTAATTAAATAATTAACTTATTTCCAGACAGCGAGGTATAATAAAAAAATGAAAACAAAACTTTCGATCATTGCAGTATTGCTTATTGGCTTTGCAGCGCTCAGCTTTAAGCCGGGGGATGAGGTTAGCCAGGCAGGCCCATTTAAGTATGTGGGGGCAAATACCTGCGTAGGCGCATGCCATAAATCTGATAGCCAGGGGAAGCAACTGGATATCTGGCAGAATAGTAAACATTCACAGGCATACAAAACACTTCAGACGCCTGAGGCTGATAAGATTGCCAAAGATAAGGGCTTTACCACACCTGCTGCTGAAACACCGCAGTGTTTGAAATGCCATGTGCTTGGCAAAGAAATGGATCCAAGTGAGTTTGAATCTTCATTCAGTAAAGAAGACGGCGTTCAGTGTGAATCATGCCACGGTCCCGGTTCGGAATACAAGAAGCTGGCTATTATGAAGGATAAAGAAAAAGCCAAAGAGAATGGTTTGATAGTCCATGACAATAAAGAAGCATTCTGTACAACATGCCACAATTCTGAGAGTCCGACTTTCAATGCGTTTAACTATGATGAAATGTGGGCAAAGATAGTTCATAAAAAACCATAGTATGATTTTTATGGTTTTTATGAATGTATATTGAAGAAAAAATTGTTTGATAGAATAAAATATACTGCTGTTATTATTGATAAAATTATCTTTGTTAAGTATTGAGTGAATCGAATATGGATTCGGGAAAAAAGACCAGAAGGGATTTTCTGAATTATATTTTCTCTGTTGGTTTATTCGGATGGTTAGGCTCTGTGCTTTATCCATTGTATTCATTTGTTTCCAGTTCCAAACTAAAAATTGATGATATCTCGTATATAAATCTTGGAGTGAACAATGAAATGGAAATCAATAGCAGTAAATTGTTCAAGATTAATAAAAAGCCTGCTATACTCATCAAAACAAAGGATGGTGAATTGAAGGCATTAAGTGCGGTTTGTACTCATTTGCAATGTACTGTGCAATTCAATAAAGAAGAAAATGCTCTCAGGTGCCCATGTCATTTTGGGAAATATGATCTTAGCGGAAAGAATGTAAGCGGTCCTCCGCCAAATCCTCTTACCCAATATGAAGTTTTTGTTAAAAATGATATTATCCTGGTGAGAAAGTAGTATTCTGTAACTAATAGCAAAAATATTCACACATTGAAAGAGCAACGCGATCAAATCGGAAGTTTGGGACGATTTTCTGTCAAAGAAATTTTATGGTGTAAAGGGAAAATATTGTACTTTTCCGGAACTGTAACTTTATTGCTTCTTTTTAATTTGATTTTAACCGGACTTTTGCTATTTCTGTATTATAAGGAAGGAAATTCGTTTGCTTATGAAAGTGTTGAGTTTATTTCTTACAAGGTTAGGTTTGGATGGCTTGTAAGAGCTATTCATTATTGGTCAGCTGTTTTACTGATACTATCAATAGCATTTCATATGTTTAGTATGTTTTTTCTAAGGGCATACAGAAAACCAAGAGAAATTACGTGGTTTACGGGTGCTTTGTTGCTTTTACTGGCGGTGTGGTTTTCGTACTCAGGCAGCGTACTTCCCTGGAATAGTAAATCCTTGTTTATGGCCCAATCTTCCACGGAAATATTGAAGGCTGCTCCATTGATTGGAAATACTTTGGCTGATTATTTAATTGGAGGGAATGTTATAACAGGTCAAAATTTATCATTTATTTATAAGGTGCACATTTTAATTTTGCCTGCGCTATTTTCATTTATTTTATACATCCATTTTTCATCAATAAAAAGGAATGGCTTATTTAATCCGGAAATCGAATATAACTCGGGGGATGAATGTAAAAAAAAGTTACCAATTTATCCGAATTTTTCTATAAGGGCTTTTCTTCTTTTGATTATTGTAACCGATCTATTGTTCATTCTGGCTGTCTTTTCACCCGTTGAAATAGGGATAAAAGCTGATGATATGATTACTGCGCCTCAAGGAACCATGCCTGGATGGTATTTTCTTTTTGTATTACAATTGAGCAAAATTATCCATCTTTTTGCTGCAGAAGTTAATGGAAAACAAATAGGAATTACTATTTGTATTTGTATAGGAATGGTTTGGTTTTTAGCTCCACTTTGGGACAGAATATCAAATAAAAGTAAAATAAGCACGTTTCAAAAATATTTTGGTATTTCTGTAATAATTTTAATTTTTTGTTTAACAATTATTGCATGTGTGGCTGATTATTAATTGAGGAATTATACTGATAATAGTTATTGAATTTTAAAAGTACGTTAAGGCTAGTTATCGTTATTGCTTTTACTGCATCAATACAGCAATTATTGTATTCACAGAAAACACAAAGCGATGATCACTGTTTTAATTGCCACGAAGTTCTGGACGGCAGATTAAAGAAACCAGCGGATCTTTTTAAAAAAGATATACATCATCAAAAAGGGGTAACATGCGCAGGTTGTCACGGAGGCATTTCTTCGGAAGAGGACCAGGATAAAGCAATGGATACATTAGAGGGATTTATTAGGGTTCCCAAAGGAAGATCAATAAACAAAGTTTGTGCTAAATGCCATAAAAAGCAAAGTGATGCTTTCTTAAAAAGTTTTCACGGGTCAGATACAAAAGGAAAACAGCCAATAATTGTTAATTGTATAGTGTGTCACGGTATTCATAACATTGTTCCTGTTAAAAACAAAAATTCAGCAGTTAACGGCGCAAATATTGTAAAAACTTGCAGCAAATGTCACAGCAATGCTCAATTCATGAAGAAATATAATCCCGGGTTGAATATTGACCAGTTTGAAAAATACAAAACCTCTGGTCATGGCAAAAAAGTCTTCTCAGGAGATAACAAAGCTGCTAACTGCGCTTCATGTCATGGCAATCACGATATTAAAAAAGTTAATGATCCAAACTCAAAAGTATATTTTTCCAATGTCCCGGAGACCTGCAATAAATGTCATGGGGATAGTACTTACATGAAACAATATAATATACCAACTGACCAATATACAAAGTATAAAGGAAGTATCCATGGTGTTGCTTTACTGGAGAAAGGTAATATGAATGCGCCTAACTGTACCAATTGCCACGGCAATCATGGGGCATCTGTTCCTGAAACCAAATCTATTTCTTTGATTTGTGGTTCTTGCCATATTCAAAATTCTTTATTGTATGAAGAAAGTCCCCATAAATCTGCTTTTTCTAAAGAAAAAAAGAATGATTGTGTTGTTTGTCATGGTAATCACGGAATTTCTAAACCTGGGGACGAAATGCTTGGATCGGGTGAGAAGTCGGTTTGTATTAAGTGCCACGTTAATAATGATAAGGGCTTTATTGCGGCTGTATTAATGAAAAATATGATTGATAGCCTTTTGAAAGAGATGGAATCTGCAAATCACTCTATTTACCTTGCAGAAAGCATGGGTATGGATTTGAGCGAAGCAAAGTTTGAGTGGGCTGAAATTAACGAAGCATTAATGATAGCCAGAACAGGAACTCATTTTGGACACACTGATAAATTTGTAAGCTCTTTGAAAAATGGATTTAAGTTAACTGAAAATGCGAAGGTGATTAGCGAACAGGCAGTAAATGATTTTTACAAGAGAAGGAACTGGCTGGCTTACTCTTTGATTTTTAGTATAATAATTTTCGCTGCTCTTTTCTTGAAACTAAGGAAAATTGAGAAGATGAGGAATATATAGCCAATATTGTATTGTTAATTTTTGATATTGAGATTATCTTACTTTTTTAAGAAAACAGGTTCTAATAATATTTCAAATAAAATTTCATATAAATTAAAATAAATAAAAATGAAAACAAAAATAATTATTGTGATATGTTGTGTTAATTTTGTCGGCTTAATTCTGTTTTCGTTTTTCAGTTATTCATATGGTGAACCTGTGTCAGGACAGGCGGAATTTCTATTCGTTGGTGTTGATAAATGCGCAGGGAGCTGCCATAAGGGGGATGCAAAAGGCAGACAATATGAAATATGGCAGGAATCCAGGCATTCTAAGGCTTACCAGACACTGCAAACTCCTAAAGCAGATAGTATTGCTTTGAGCAGGGGATTTCAAACTCCGGCTGTTGAAACTCCGCAATGTTTAAAATGTCATGTTTTAGGAAAAGAAATTGTCCCTGCTGAATTAGACGCTACTTTTGATATTAAACAGGGAATTCAATGTGAAACATGTCATGGCCCAGGATCTGAATATAAAAAACTTTCTATAATGAAAGATAAAGAAAAAGCAAAAGAAAACGGAATGATTGTTTTTGAAAATAATATTGATGAGTTTTGCAGAAAGTGCCATAATTCTGAAAGCCCCAGTACTAAAGTTTATAATTTTGAGGAATATTGGGCAAAGATCCAGCATCCAAAACCAAAACAATAATTAACATATTGATTTAGCAAAGAAAATAAATATAAATACAATGAAACCGAAACTTCTTTTATTGATTGCATTAATGCTGATTTCTACAGTTGCAAATGCTCAGTCAATAAATATTAGGTTTAACAATTATTTCTACGGTTGGCAAAGGATAGATAGCCTTTCCGGTACAGCAAGCGCAAAAACAACACATTTAAGAGGATATCAGAACTACCTTATTGAAGTCAATGGCGGGAATTGGAGTTTTAATACACTTGCGCAGACCGAAGAAGATGTGATAAATAAAGTTGGAAGAGGTTTTGCTTACAGGTTCTATAATCTGTACGTAAAAGGCTCGAACCTTTTTGGCATTCTGGATGTGAAGCTTGGAAGGCAGAATATCTTTGCCGGTACAGGTAAAGGTACCCTTGACGGTATGAACCTGAAAGTGAAAGCCGGAAAGAACAAAGAATACCAGTTCAGTTTATATGGAGGAGCCCTCGCTCCATTAACATATGAGATAGATAAATACCCCAAAATAAAGAATAACTATCATTTCGGGGCTATGTTCAGCTTTTATGGTGTAAAAGATCTGATTGCTTCTGTAAGTTATTCCAATAAAAAACGTACACCGGAAGCTTATACAACATTCCGAGTTGATAGTCTTTACAACCTGGTTGAACGGACTATCACTTTTGACGAACCCGCAGAACAACTGGCTGGTATAGATCTTAATTATACATATATGTTAAAGCATAATTTATATGCTAAAGCATATTTTGATATCAAGATGAAAAAACTATACCGCGCCGAAGCAAATGTGAGAGTGCAGTTAAATAAAGAGCTCCGAGGATTTGTTGAGTATATATACAGAGAGCCGCATTTTAGTTATAACAGTATCTTCTGGGTATTTAATTATAATAAGAACCAGGAAGTTTCAGGTGGGCTTGATTATACACTTAAGAGTGGAATTAATATCTATGGCAGAGCCGGTTTAGTACTATATGAAAAGCCTGAAAACTCAAACTATAATACTAAAACCAATTCATTAAAGCTGCAGTTTGGTTTCAGTCATTCCAGTTACGGACTAAATTTTACAAGGTATATGGGTTATTCCGGAGAGTCTGATGGTGTTTCTGCATATTTCCAGCGTGATATTTACAAAGATAAAGTCTCAGTATCGTCTTCTGTTAATTATTCAAATTATAAACTAGGAGATTACAAAGTTGATAAGGTCAGCGCATTCAGCGGGCAACTGGGTATTACATACAGGCCAATTAAACAGTTTTCTGTTGATGTCCAGGGACAGTTTCTATTTAACAGGATCTATAAATCTGATACCAGATTCCTTGCAGGTTTCAGTTACTGGTTATTCAAGAAATTATAAAGGAAAAGTAAAATGAAAATAACTAAACTATATATATTTCTGATTGCCGGTCTCCTGATATTTTTAAGTACTACTGCTTATCTTGTAAAAGATTCCGCAATCCTGAATAAAAATACTGTTACAAAAGTATTTTCTATTGATAAGAATGTTGCTGCCAGGTATGATAACAGTAAGACAATAAAGTTTAATCACAAAATTCATATTATTGAAGCCGGTGTAAGTTGTGCAGATTGTCATATCTCTGCGCCAAATTCAATAAAATCTGCAGATAATCTGAATCCCAAAGAGGAAGTTTGCGCAACCTGCCATGATGTAAAAGATGAAAAAACATGTAACCTTTGTCATTATGACGGTGTGTATAAAAAGCTTAAAGTTAACAAAACCGAGCTTATATTTTCGCATAAACAGCATATTGTTACCGAAAAAAAAGTTTGCACAGATTGCCATGTTGGTTTAGAAAAAGTAAAATATTCAAAAGAATCTGAGACCGGATTCCCGAACATGGAAAGCTGTTTCAGTTGCCATAACACTCAGAAAGCCTCCAACAGTTGTGAAAACTGCCACAGTAATTTAACTAATTTAACCCCGCAAAATCATCGTAGCCCAAACTTCTTAAATGAACATAAGCTATCGGATATTTCCAGCGGTAAGAATAACTGTATGATGTGTCACAGCGATAATTTGTGTCAGGCATGCCACTCACCAGTTACGTTTATTGGTAAGAACAGCAAAGAAGGGTTTTATGCGCCTTACTATACTAAAGAAACAGGTGTAAGAACAGACAGGACTGCATTGCAGAAATTAACTACAGCTCATACATTAAATTATAAATTTACCCACGGACTTGATGCTAACCAGAAAAGCTTTGAATGTAAAACATGTCATGAACAGAGCTCATTCTGTGCGGAGTGTCATCAAACCGGGGGAGAACTTATTACAGGTTTAACACCAACAAGCCACCAGGTTGCAAACTTTACAACCTTTGGAGTAAATACAGGCGGCGGTCTGCATTCAGATCTTGCTAAAAAGGATATTGAATCATGCGCTTCATGCCACGACATTCAAGGCAGAGACCCGGCTTGTGTTAAATGCCATTTTGATAACGATGGTGTTAAGGGAACTAATCCAAAGACTCATGAATCTGGATTTATGAAAGATGACAGGGGAATTTTTCACAATACCGAAGGAGCAAACTGCTATAGCTGTCATACCGATGCTAATGCAAGACCTAACGGTAATCCAGGTGTCGCATTCTGTGGATATTGTCATGGAGCTAAGTGATTCATATCTGAAAAATATTGAATTAAGAAAATAAATATTGAAAATGAAAAAGCTAAATTTTAGAAAATTACTTTTGTTTTATGGATCATTTGTTCTGATCATAACATCTGGTATGGTTTATCAGGGTTGTAGTGAACTTGATAACTCAGTAACGCTGGCTCCTGAAATAAGAACTCACCTGGTGGGATGGAGTAATCCAAGCTCGGCCAATTTTCATGGTATTTATATAAGAACCAATAATTGGAATCTCAGCGGATGTAAAACATGTCACGGAGGTGATTATTCAGGTGGAACTTCTGGTGCCAGTTGTCTGGGATGCCATAATGGCAGCGGAGGTCCTGAAAGCTGCAATCTTTGTCATGGTAACAGCCAGCATATATATCCTCCAAAATCTCTTAACAATGATAGCCTTGAAACTGATAGAGGAGTTGGTGTTCACGATCATCATTTGAATCCTAATACAAATGTCAGATATTCCGCTCAGGTAAGATGTGTAAGCTGCCATAAAACTGTTAATAGTTTTAGTGATCCAGTTCATATACAAAATACGAACAATACAGCAACTATATTTTTTGATTCGTTAGCATTAAATGTTTTACCGGGAGATACAATTGTCCCAAATCCTGTTTATGATCCGGTAACCAACAAATGCTCGAATGTTTACTGTCATGGAAATTTTAAAAATGGTAACAGGGGTTTTGAACCTGTTTTCAATAATCCCGAGAGTGTAGTATGCGGATCGTGTCACGGAAATGCTACTACCGGAAATCCAACTCCTGGCACAAATGGAAATATTTTGCCGCCTCATTATTCGTTTATGACTTCACAAACGTGCTATATATGTCATGGGTCTGTTATTAATTCACAGGGTCAAATTTTTAACCAAAATTTGCATTTAAATGGTGTGATTAATTATTAAGGCATTGTTGTTTACATACCACTTTGTTTTTGAAGTGGAGGATTGTCTTTAAATAGAATTTGCATACGCGGCAGGTATTGTATTAAACTGTACCAGGCGAATGCATGTGTAAATACAAATGAAACATAAAACAGGGTAATCCCCAGAAGGATTGCCCTGTTTGTTTATTAGAATTTCACAGCAAAGCGCTAAATCCAATTGTTTTTTTCAGCAACAACGAACGAGAGTACTACCTCACTTCATAACCATATAACACATTTCCATCAACTCCAATAAAATCACATTTAATGTTATCTATACTTAGTGAAATATTCAAAAATCCGTTTTCACTGGCTGAAAATTGTGTGAACTCGGTTTTCCCGGTTTTTCTGAGCTTAGACCCGGCACCTGAAACAAAATAATTCACTTGAGAATCTCCTGTCTTTAAATGCTGCATATCGTGGTCGTGCCCTGCAAGATAAAGGTTTACCTTATTGTTTATTAATATCGGGTTAACCAGGTCAATAAGCTCCTGAGTATTGCCATGCTCGCCCCCGGAGTAAACAGGATGATGGCCAGCTACAATCTTCCATTTAGCATTGCTTGATGAAAGCACGCTATCCAGCCATTTTAGCTGTGCATCAGCATTTTGCTTTCTCAGCTCAAGCACAGAATTCGAATCAAGCTCTCCGTTTTCTTTATCCATTGCAAGGTAGCTTTTAATAAAGGGATTGCTGTCAATTATCACAAATATTGCTTCGGTATTCTCATCTATTTTTTGTGTGAATGAGTAATATCTTGCAGGTAGTTTCCACCTGCTGCTTATTGAAGAATAATCAATTTGCGCCTGCACATTTCCGCCGTAATCATGATTGCCAATTGCCACGTGCCACGGTACTTGTAATGAGGGAGCAGTATAAACATCTTCAAATGACACTTTCCAGTGATTATCATCCGCACTTTTTACGCCTGTTGGATAAAAATTATCACCCAGCAGCAAGATGAATTTAGTGTTATGTACTGCTGCGTATGTTCCCATTGCATCGGCTGTTTCTTTCTGGCCATGCATGCCTTCTCTGCCCCAGTCTCCGAATGTTATGAAGTTTAACGATTGCGAAAAACCGGTTAAAGTGAAAATTACGATGATTAGAACAGCTAAGAATGATCTCTTCATTTCAAAGATAGTTTAGTTTACATGGTAATATAGCAAATTTGTTTTATATAAATGTTAAGAAATGGCTAAGAATTGCATCTGCAATTGCGTCTTCCAGGATTGTTAGTCTAAGGTAACATCTCCCGCTAAGTTTAATATTGCTTTATTGTATTTTCATTAATTGATTCTTGAGAATGCTCTGGCTTTCATTTCCTGTTCTGATTTTGGAACTTGGTATTTCGAAGCCACTGCTCGCCAATTACTAGCAGAAGCTTTGACACGTGCAATAATTTCTAAGGCCTTTTTTTCATCCAGCCTGAAATATTCGCGCACATCCATTGCTAAATCCAGATTTAGTGAATTATCGGTCATTGTAATATTCAGGCTAAGTCCAATACCTGTTTCATTGGGATTTAAATCATATGCCGGCGAGAGTACCCAGCCTTTAGGCGTCAAAATAAAGCCGTGGTTTCTTAGGTGATCATCAGTGTTAGAAATGCAAATATTAAAAACAATTCTTCTCCACAGTTCTTCCAGGTCTTCCTTTACCCTGGCGCTATTATTTGATATATACTGTGCAAGCTCCAAATAACTAGCTCCTTCGCTGAAATCAGAACCATCTTTATATCCCAGCAAAGTCATTGCCGAAGCAAAATGAATTCGATTTGCAGCAGTTATTCTATCAAATCTTTTTGAAAGAAATGTATGAAATTTAGCTGAAAATTTTTTCGTCATGCCAATTGCAGCATTTATACCTGCCTTTTCGGCGAGTTTATTGGCAATCATTTCCCATGCGCCAACATCACTATCGTCGTTTTTACTTGGGAATTTTGCTATCCAAAGAGTCTTATCAGGTGCAAGAACATCTGCTTTAGGCCTTGCCCCACCTATGGATGACCCAGGGGCTATTAGTTTATTCAGCCATTTTAAATAATCCGGATTATCTTCAGCCTCATCGGTTTCAAGCATCAGGCTAATTTGTTCTAATTCTCTTATGGATGTCCAGGGGGGAGTTGCCATATCCTTATTATTATTCAGGAAAGGGCCGCCGGAAGCCTGTTTAAAACGCAATGCACCCATTCTGTGCTCATCATATACACCGAGCAGATAATCAGTTTCTAAAAGCGTTTGTTCGGCTCTTTTTTCAATCCTTGCTATTGCAGCTTCCCTCCTTCGCATTAATAGTCTGCCCCATCTGTCCGGAGATGAATCTAAAAATATTCCAAAATTATTTTTTATGTCATCAGCCGACTGATATTGTCTTCCAGAATATAACTGTAAATCAGGATCAATTATCTGGGCTTTTCCTGAGCTAAGCCATTTTTCATCATACTCAAAAGAAAAAATTTCTTTACCTTTCAATAGGTCTGCGTATAAAACTCCCATGAGGCAGTTTCCCCCTAGGAATTCCCAGTCTGCATAAACAAGTATTTCTTTTTGAGAATCTTTCTTAACCATTATCTTTTTTAGTTTTTGGAGCCCTTCTGCGAACCGTTAATTCTACGTCCTGTAGTTTCCTTCCAAGTATGTCGTCTTTAGCAACATTCATTAGATCCTTTTCAAGGCCAAGAATAGACAATACCTGTAAGTATGAACCAATAGCAACAGTTGGTAATCCATTTTCAATTGAGAGCAGTGTCGGGCGGCTTATATTTGCCCTTTCAGAAACTTGTTCAGAACTCAATCTTCTGCGAAGCCTTGCTAATTTAATATTTTCTCCTAATTCATTCATTATTTTAATGAGTTTAGGCATTAGAAATTTGCTTTTTTTCATATAGTGGTATCTCTTTTAGAACAATATAATAAAACAAAATATAATTTACAAATATATTATTTATTGTAAAATATATTTGGCTTTATAGATAAATACTCAAAATGAAACGAAGTTTCATAAATTATTGTTAATCATAGAGTTTAATTCAATTTGTGGAATTAGGAGTTATAAACTTGGAAACTCACGTTTGCTGAGGAGAGGATTCATTTCAATGAATTTGTATTAATTTGAAACATCCTTCGACTCCGTTCAAGACGACAATCAGGGAGATTATGCAGACATAAATAAAAAGGGGAAGCATAAAATGCGTCCCCTCCAAAAATTCAATGTGTTTTTAAATAATTAGATCTCTTCTTCAGAATGCTCTTCAACCTTGGTCTTCTTGCCGGCTTGATGTTTTCCATTGCCATTATGTCCGTTTGAGCCATTGCGGCCATTTTTATCCAGATTGTTAAGCTTCCTGGTTTCAGATTTGATTCTCTTATACCTGGCAGTTAAGGCAAGGAAGAATCCAAGAACCATAACCACTGTGCCTCCCCATACGAGGTTTATGAATGGCTTAACGCTTGCAGTAAGTACAAGTGTTTCAGGAGCCTGCTCAACTGGAGGCTTAGTATCATCAACAATAGCAATATCTACAAATGATTCACCTGCAACTGAAAGCCTTGTTAAGAATATGGTGTACTTGTCACTTCCACTCATTTTCACAGGCAGCGGATTAGAGCTGTTTTCCAGCATTTCCTGTTCAGCGATAACTTTTTCGGTCTTGCCCTCAGCAGTTACTTCAAGCTCTGCACCCATAATATTCATTTTGCCTGAAGCCATATCGTCTCGGTTGAATTTTGAGCGGTCAAAATCTATGAATTTAACCTTCACGCCATTAATATCTTTTTCTTCACCTTTTTTCAATGATTGTATCTCATTTGGGCTGAACTGGCTTGGTTCTTCAAGCGCCATTGGCGAGAGGTAAAGGTCTTTAGTTACAAGATTAGCGATATCAGGGTTTTTCATTATTCCATCTGAATATTCACTGTAATACATAACAGGCTGAAGCAGGAATGCACGATCGTCTTTCTGCACTATTACGTTAAAATGGAATTTATCATGATCATCCGGAATTTCAGTAGCGCCTTTATATGTAAGAATGTAGCTGCCAAGAACCTGTTTTGGTTCTCCAAGAGGAAGTGAAACATTCTCTTCCTGTGAATACCTGGCAGAACCGATAACTCCAAGGAATAAAAGCATCAAACCCATATGAGCAACGTATGCGCCTGCTTTAGTTCTGTTCTTTCTGAAAATAGTGTAAGCAATTTCAGCATTGATGAAGAATGCGAAGAACGATGCCGCCGCAAGAATAGCAATCAGAAGATCTCTGACTCCGAGGATAACCAATAATATCGTTACCGCTGCTGTAAATCCAAGCGGCATATATAAACTTTTGAAGAATGATTTCTCATCAGAGTGCTTCCACCTGAGCAAAATACTTAGTCCATTTATTGAAGCGATTAGTATTGCAAGCGGAAGGTTCATCCTGTTGTAAAAATCAGCTTCAACTGTGCCTTTTGATATGATCGGCCAGCTTGTACCAACTGCAATAACCAATGCGGTTGCGCAAATTGTAATTGCTCCGACGAATAAAGCCGATTCTCTTGATAACAAGTTTACCTGTGTTTCAGATTTCTCCGTTCTTAAGCTTTTCAACCTGAAGAATATAAGCCCTATACCGCCGCCTACAAAAATTGCCAGGAACACGACAAGGAACAAATACACTTCCTGCCCTGGATCGACAAAAGAATGAACAGATGCATCACCAAGCACTCCGCTTCTTGTCAGGAAGGTAGAATACAGTACCGCCGAAAACGCAAGTATGCAAAGTATCAAACTTGTTTTTTTATACTTGCCGATCTTTTCTTCGGCTACCATTGTGTGAATAGCGCCAATTATAAGCAGCCACGGAACAAAAGACGAATTTTCAACAGGATCCCAAGCCCAGTAACCGCCCCATCCAAGTACTCCGTATGCCCAGTAACCGCCAAGCATAATTCCAAGTCCGAGGATCATTCCTGCAAACAGCGTCCATGGAAGGGCAAGTTTCATCCATCGGCTGTAATCGTTTTTTATCAGCGCAGCAATTGCGAATGCAAATGGAATTGAAAGTGATGTAAATCCTGTAAACAATATAGGAGGGTGAATAGTCATCCAGAAATTCTGCAGAAGGGGATTAAGGCCTCTACCCTGTTCGGGCATAAAGCCCATCTGTACATCAGCCGGAAACGAATCCCAAACAAATAAATAAGGAGATTTAATTATCATTATGAATAACAGAAATACCTGGATGAGGACAAAAACACCCATTACCAGCGGTTCATACTTGTCATTTTTATCATGATGGACAGCACTCTCAGCATCACGGCTTGCAAGATACGGCATCAGAAATACTCCTAGAATTGCCATCAGCAATGCCCATAGGTGGAAGCTTCCTTCCTGCCCTGCGTAGAAAGTTGCAATCAGCAGATTCCATGGCAGATCACTTGAGCTATAGTTCCATACATATGTGTACTGGAACTGGTGAGTAATTATCAGGTACATCAGGAATGCGGCCGAAGAGATTGTTAAGATAGCTGAAGCATGGAAAAGAAGCCTTGCATTCTTAATTATTTTACCGCTGTTTGCATTGCTGCTGTCTGCCCGGAAATACATGAACATAGAAAGAAGGGCAGAGGCAAAAGCAGCATATAAAAGAATTGGTCCCATAGGTATTTATTTAATTAGAATCGTTTTGAATATCGAGAGCTTTTACTTTTTTGTTAAGTGAATAAACATACGAAAACATTCCTGCCCATACTATCAAAATGATAACAAGGAGCCCATAGAATGCATTTGTATTTAAGAAATTATATAAACTATCCATAATCTGTTAGTTGGGAATCGGCAACCCCATTGATTGATAAATATCTTCTATCTGTTTTTTATTTTCCATAGCTTCCGAGTTCTTTGGATCTATCTCAAGAACTTTGTTATATCTCTGAAGTGCAGGTTTGTATTTCTTTTTCGGCGAAAGGTTTGCCTCAAACATAAGGTAATTAGCTGCAGAAAGCTGTTTGTCAATGTAAATCTTTTTATCGCCTTCAGATTTACTCTTCTGGTACTTTGCTTCTGCATCATCTGCCAGAACCATCATTTCATCAGCTTTAGGGTCGCCTTTAGTATCGGTGGACTGGTTTTGATCCTGTGTTTTGGATAAATTCCTGTGGATTGAATCATCCGGCATCTGGTTCTGCTGATTATTTGGCTGCTGATTCTGCTGTTGATTTTGAGGTTTTTGGTTATTCAAGAGTTCTTTAGGAACTTCTTTTGTACACGATGAAAATATGACGAGTATTGCTGCAATTGCCGAAATTCTGATAATATACTTATACATTATTATTGAGTTTATTATATTATTAATATCAATTACTGTGCCAAAGAAAGCCTTAAAACAATATAGTTTTATTTGATTTTTTTAAAAATACCCTAATTTTCCTCATATTTGATGTAGAACCCTTTCCTATATGAACGATAAAAGTCATTTACTAACATAATGCATGAAAAATCCTCTTCAAATGACCTAAATCATGTAAAAAAAGTATGGATACTTAATTTTCGATAAGGCAGTTATTATTGTAACATCAAAAATTGACAAAAAAATCCACAATAAGCTTAATATTCCAAAGATTTACTTATAAAGATGTATAAAAAAACGCTGTTTAGAAACTATATTATTGTTATTTTTTGAATAAATATGCAAGGATAGTTTTCAAAAATTCGGCTAATTATGAGATTGCTTCGCCTGCCTGCAGCAGGAAGGTTGCTTCGCTCCTCGCATAGAACGTTTTTAGATGGCCTCTTTGATACCGAGTCTGCAGGATAGACTTGCATGTATTCAGTATTATTTTGCTACAATTCATGTTTTCAAAACTTTGGCGGGAAACCAGCCGTTTTGTAACGAAGTAACAAAAACCTTTGATGATTCGATCTTAACCGGAACCATAGGCACAAATGTCTGGTACCAGGGCATTTTCTCCAATAGCATATCGCGAACTTTTTGTTCATCCTCAGCGGCAAGAATTTTCACAACGGCTTTCCCTTGTATAAAATCTTTAGTAGCGTCATTTTGTGAGATGGAATATGCAACATTTTTGTTTGCAGAAATATTTGCAAAACTCTTACCTCCTTTTTCAATTAACATGTATATATCCAGCCCGTCACTTACATAATATGCGCCAAGTATCCAGGGCGAATAATCAGTTCCAGTAGTTGCCAGCATTATCGCATTATTGCTTTCAAAAACTTCGAATATTTTGGACTCAAGCTCATTGTTTAGAATTTCGATCATTTAAAACTCTCCTGGTTTGTTAATTAATAATTCTGCAAATATATTTAATTCTGCATACTAATGATACATAAATTGCAGGGTTTGTAATTACGAATAATGGAGCCTAATATCCAGACTCAACATCAATTTCCCTTTAGGATTCATTGAATTCCGGTCCGGAACAATGTCTCTCCGTTTAGATTTGTATAAGACGCTAAGAGCTATATTTATAAGCCAATTACAGATAAGTAACAGGAATTGCATTTTATTTTTTATGTTTATTAGGTAGTTTACAAACAAGTCATCTTACATCCAAAATTTCATTTCCAAATGTTTCTGAAAGTATGGAATACTACTTTTAAGGTTTACACATTCACAAGTGATCCGGGGTTTTGAATAACTGTGAATGGCCTGATTGGCTCTGCCGGTTATTTTTTGAGATAATCACGATAAAATGAAATTATATACGATAGTGATTATCATATAAAATGTAAGAGGTTTATGTGAAAAACCTGAACAGACGCAATTTCTTAAAAACCGCAGCAATTGGCATTTCAGCCGGTGCCATTGGAACAACTTCAATTAACTCGGCTGATAAACCGCTTTTAGAAGACCGCCTTGGCATACTGGTCGATACCGATGTTTGCGTGGGATGCCGCCATTGCGAGTGGGCATGCCGTACAGCGCATAACCTGCCCACCGAAGACCTACAAAGTTATTCAGATAGTTCAGTTTTCAGCAGTTACAGGCGCCCTGACTGCAAATCGCTTACAGTTGTAAATGAATTCGAAAACGAGAAAGATCCCCTGCTTCCAATCTATGTAAAAGTTCAGTGTATGCACTGCGAAAAACCCGCATGCGTATCTGCATGTATTGTTGGCGCGTTAACAAAACAGGAAGACGGCAGTGTTGTTTGGGACGATGATAAATGTATCGGATGCAGGTATTGCATGGTCGCTTGTCAGTTCCAGATACCAACTTATGATTATGATAAAGCTATCGACCCGCATATATGGAAATGCGATCTATGCAGTGAGCGTCGCAAAAAAGGTGAATTGCCTGCCTGCGTTGAAATTTGCCCAAACGAAGCCTTGGTTTTTGGCAAACGGACTGAAGTTCTAAGAATTGCCAAAGACAGAATTAGGAGAAAACCCGATGTTTATGTAGAGCATATATACGGCGAAAATGAGATCGGCGGAACTTCATGGATGTATATAGCAAGTAAGAATTTCGATAAGCTCAAAATGCCGCCGCTTGGTGTTAATACAGCCCCCGGAATATCTGAGGCAATTCAGCACGGGATATTTGCTTACTTCGTTCCGCCGGTTGCACTATTTGCACTGCTTGGAACTTTGATGTGGGTAAATAAGAAGAAAAAATCTGAGCCCGGTGAAAACGGCGATGAAAAAGTGGAAGACAAGAAGGAAAACAAATAATGAAACCGGGACCCATCAAAAGGCGTTTCCTTTCACCCGGAGTTATAATGCTGGGAATACTTGCTGTTAACGGGTTAGTTTTTCTGGCAATCAGATTTTTCAGCGGACTTGGAGCAGTTACTAATCTTGATAACAATACTCCCTGGGGATTGTGGATAGGAGTAGATGTCGCCGCCGGTGTTGCTTTGGCAGCAGGAGGTTTTACATCTGCTGCTTTGGCTTACATCTTTCACCGTGAGGATTTCCATGCAATAGTCCGGCCTGCTTTGCTTACTGCAATGCTGGGATATACTTTCGTGGCATTTGCTGTGTTTATTGATATAGGGCGTTTCTATTATATATGGCATCCGCTTTTGATGTGGAACGGAAACTCAGCTCTGTTTGAAGTTGGTATCTGCGTAATGATATATATGACTGTCCTTTACATTGAGTTTCTGCCAATAGTAACGGAAAGATTTATCGGGAAAGTAAAATTGCCCGGTTTCCTTCAAAAGTATAACAGACCCGTTGATTCACTTTTGAAACTTCTCGACAAGGGCCTGGGAAAAACTATGTTTGTATTTATTATTTCGGGAGTTGTGCTCTCAACGCTGCACCAGTCATCGCTGGGTACACTCATGGTTATAGCCGGGGGAAAGATGCACCCTCTTTGGCAGACTCCCATATTACCCCTGCTATTTTTGATCTCTGCAATTGCCGTCGGATTCCCCATGATCATCTTCGAATCATTGATCGCATCGCGCAGTTTTAATTTGAAGCCGGAAATGAAGACGCTTTCAAACCTTGGGAGCATGGCGGCGCCAATACTCGGAATATACCTGGCATTTAAGATGGGCGATATGTTCATCCGTGAAACATTCAAATATGTTCTGGTATTCGATAATCTTGCCTGGATGTTCATAGCCGAGCTGGTATTAATGATAATACCTTTTATTATGTTCCTATCGAAAAAGACAATTGGTTCAAAAGACCGCCTCTTTGGAGCTTCCACATTTGTTATTGCGGGAGTACTGCTAAACCGAATTAATTGTTTTATTGAAGCCTACACTCCGTTTTACAATACGACAATTTATAAACCATCATTTGGGGAAATATCTGTCACAATAGG
>JAIOIK010000187.1 GCA_019912545.1 Ignavibacteria bacterium
GGACTGGATGCATCTGCAATAGTATCAATAACAGGAAGGACTTTGAATGTTGTGAAACAATATATTAAATTGCATAACAACCTTAATACTGTCAAAAAACTTAAAAAATAGTCAGGGGACAAATGTCACTATAGTAAGTAATCATTGAAATCATTCATCCGATGACTTTAAGTCATCGGATGAATTCATAAGCCTGTCAGATTTTGGCAGGCTTTTTGTTTTTCCGACATGGTGTCAGGTATGATGACCTGACTGTACGGATAGGTTTGAGATGACGGCAGAGAAGTCAAGTCAGGTTCTAAAACCTGACTTGTAAGACGAAGTCTGACGAAAAAAAGTTAAAGTCTAAATTGATTGTTTCTGCTCTTTTAAATGTCAGTTTGTTTTCAATGTTTTGCCTTTCATTCCACAGTAGGGAACGCATTTCAGCATTAATCTGCTTGCTGGAAAAAAATTTCGATTCAGATTGTTTTGCTGATTCTCATTAATTGCTCAAATGCGTTCCCTACACAAAAAAATTTGCTTGAGTACCCGCCTGTACACCTACCTGACATGAAGACGATATTCGTGCCATGAGTGACACATAACAATAAAAAAAGGCTGTCTAAAATAGACAGCCTTTTGAGAAAATTTCAAAGTTGTTTTAAGCGTAACCCCATTTTTTCTTGTTCTCTTCGATTTCCTCAGGGGTTGGATTCTTCCTGATAGCAGTCGGCTCGGTGGTGAAATCTTCAGGCGGATGCTTTTCGAATACCTTTGCATTCAATTCAATATCTGCATTAAAAAGGGTCGGGACCTGTGAATCTTCAAAAATTGCCTGCCACGGACATGCGGGCTCGCATGCTGCGCAGTCAATGCACTCAGTAGGGTGAATATACAGCATATTCTTTGAAAATTCTTCGTCATCAGCCTGAAGTTCATATATACAATCTACCGGACAAACTTCGGCGCATTCAGTGTCTTTGCAGTCCAAACACAGTTTTGTAATTACCCACGTCATATTCTATTTATCTCCTGTTATAAGTTGTTATACAAATATATAAAAATAAACCTCATATATTAAAGCTACTTTTAAAAGTATATGACTTTCATCCATGAATCTATACATTTTTTTCCACATAGAATGTTGCTTTAAAATGCACTATCAAAGGATATTGCTCCGCTTCCTCAGAACCCATTCAGCCGCAAAAAGCAGTATGATCAGCCCAAGTATGTACTTATTCTCCCATAAGTTAAATCGATTTTCACGTTTGGTCTGAGTAGTTGAGTTCTCTATTCGTGCCGTTTCACTTATAACAATGTTCAGGTTTCCAAAGTCATTTGACTCAAGATATCTTCCTCCTGTATTATTTGCCAGAAGCCTTAGCTGTTCGGAATTTGTTTTAGTCTCCAGGAATTCAGTATTAACAGTATCCACTATGAATCGTGAGTTATCCTTGGCATAAAAAGTTCCTCCCAGTTCTGCTTCTGCTTCAATTTTGTATTCGTTATAAGGCAGGGGATCAACGTATGCACTGTATTTGTTCTCATCAGGAACAAAATTGAGGATAACAGACTTGCTTCCGTCTTTGTTCAAGATGCTGCCAGTAACTTTGGCATTTCTTGTGGGTGCAAAGTTGTCATCAAACACTTCTGCGATTATTTTTACTTTTTCCGAGTAGTCGAAAACACCCTTTTGCGGGTAAACTTTGAATTTTGTCTTCTTTTCCTTCTGCAAGGTCATATTTATCACTTCTGTTAAGAGGGATTCCATAGTTTTAATTGCGTCGCTTGATGAGTTGAGCCTCCATCTCCACAACCCATATCCTAAAAAAGCCGTTGATTTAAAATTACCTGATGTTCGGGTTATCATAACAGGTTCACCGGAACCTTTATCGGTAGCCAGAGTAACACTCCCCGGTTTTGGCAGTATTCCTGCAACATTCCTGAATATCTGTGCAGTTGAACCAAGTCCTGCAACTTTAGAAATCGGATTATCTGCGGAACCTACCGGCTGAAGCTGGAACTGTACTTCGCCCGCGCCAGGCCTTGAAAGGCTGAAAGGAATGAGTTCATCAAATGCATTTAGTTTCTGGTAGTCTGAGTTTCTTCCGGCAAAAAAGATAATCGGTATGCTGAATAATTTGGCATTTGCAGAGATCTCTCCCAAAATTTCGCCTGATGTTTGTGCAGCAGGGTAGCTCAACAGAAATATTGCCGAAAGTTCCGGAAAAGCTTTGTAATCAAGCCCGCCTTCGTAAAAATCTGTGCCGCTTTTTGATGTCCTGTAAGTGATGTTGTAGTTGCCCATCCTTTTAATTACAGAGCCTGTGAATTCATTATCATAGCCGGGTCCGCCTGAGAGTACCAGCAGGTTAACTTTATTATCTGTATATGTTATGAAAAAATCTGAGTAATTGTTCTTATTTGTCAATTCACCGCTTAACGGTTCACTTTGCACCCTGTAATGTATCTTTCCGGGAGTTGATTCAGTTATATCAAACTCTGCTTCATAATTACTGCTGCCCGGGGAAACGCTGATCTGTTTGGATGATACAACTGTTCCTTCTTTGAGCAGGTTCATACTCACTGGTACCGAGCCATAACCAAACACATCAAAAGAGACTTTTATTTTTGTGGATATATTCGTAAAGGCGTTATCACTGTGAATTATGTTTCTTACAGAGACATCATTCTGCTGTACTGTATCACCAATTGCTAAGGTTATGAACGGAGCCTGGAAAGTCTTTGCTTCGTACAAAGGACTCGAGCCTGAGTTGAATATCCCGTCTGATATAATTGTAACAGAATTAAATGTCCTGTCCGGAAAGGTTTCTTTAATTGACCGGAGCGATGCACTCAGGTCTGTTTCAAAGCCATCTGTTTTTAATGAATCCGGAGCTATAAAGGGTCTCACTGAATTCGTGAAAGTGAACAATTTATAATTACTGCCTGAGAGGTTATTATCACTAATGATACTTTTTATCATATCACTCTTGGAGTTAATATTATTACTCCTTGTATCATCAATAAGTATAACATCAAGCTTTTCGTTTGATACTCCTGATACAAGGGATATCACCGGTTCGATCAGAAGAAATAGAAGTAAAAAAATAGCGAGGGATTTAAGAATTATCAGGAAATATTTCTTACCTCCGGTAAGCGGAGAGTTCCTGTAAAAAAAATAAGATACCAGTATTGAAACTATTAGAATAAGAGCTGAGAAGAGGGGAGAGTAAGATGAAGAAAAGCCTGGCATTAATTAGAATTGAAATTTAAGGGCAGTATTATACACTGCCCCGATATTATAATTTAGTTTCTACGTAAATCGTTTTCTTTAGCTCATTAAGCCACTCTTCAAGCAGTTTCTGCTCTTTATATTTCTGAGCGTAAGCCTGCAGCAAAAGGTAGTCGTTTTCAATAGTTGCCTGATGTTCAGGGATCCTCTCCTTAAGCATATACACATAATAGCCGTAATAGCTGTCATTTCCCACTTTAACAGGCTCAGATATATCGCCTTTGTTCAGGTCTTTAATAGCCATTATCTCAAGGCTATCAAGGCTGTTAATTGCTATCTTCCCAACATATCCGCTATCGGTAGTATTCTTCGGGTCTTGTGAATTCAAAACAGCAGCCTGCTGGAATGTCATCTGCCCGCTTTGTATTTTTGTTTTAAGCTCTTTCAGAAAGTTAATTTCTGAGAAATCTGCTGCATCAAGCCTCGGGAATTTTACAAGTATATGCTGCGCTGTAATGAAATCTCCCGATTTATCAATAAGCTTTATCAGATGATACCCATATTCAGTTTCAACTACTCCAGAGACTTCTCCTGGATTAAGCAGGAAAGCTGCTTCTTCAAATTCCTTTACAAAACTTCCGCGCTTGGCCTTGCCAAGGCTTCCGCCCTGTATCGCAGAAAGTGAATCATCGGAATATTTCTTCGCCAGGTCAGAAAAATCAGCGCCGTTTTTTAAGCTATCTGCCAGCTGTAATATCTTTTCTTTGGCTATGAATTTAGCATCTTCTGTTATCTTTGGTATTCTGACAATTTGATAAAGGTCAAAAGTCTCTGGTACCGGCTGGAGTGAGTCTTTGAGATCATTGTAGAATTTTATGACTTCCGGTTTTGTTATTGTTACACCATAGCCGAACTTTTCCTGTTTTACCCGGCTCATCTTCATGTTCTTCTCAGTCTGTTCTTTCAGCAGCGCTTTTATCTTGGGTATTGTTACTCCATAGGCTTCTTCAATATTCTTTTCAGAGCCGAACTGCGCAACCATTTCCTTTATCCTGCCATCAACCTGTTTATTGATCTCATCCTGCGAAATATAAATACTATCCTGATCTGCTTTTGCAAGTATAAGTTTTTCAGTGATCATATTCTGGAATACTTCCTGAACAATATCAGGCGTAACCTGTTGTAGCTGGTTTTGAGTCATAAAATTATATAACTGAAAATTAAGGTCAGATTGCAGTATTACCTCATTACCTACAATTGCAATGATCTTGTCGCCTTCACCCTGTGAATAAACTGCGGCTGCACAAAATATCACAATAACAGCCGCTAATAATTTTATCTTACTCAATAGTTAATTTTAATGTTTCTGAATTCGTTTAAACGCCTTTAATCTTTGAAAGCTTCAGTTAATATCTCTTCATGAATTGTAACAGGATATTTCTGTCTCAGGCTTTCAATGTAAGCTTTTTCAGCATCTTTATATTTCAACTGCTGCATTTCGTTGGATATTTCGGGTTTAGCTTCCTCCAGGCTCTTAGGAATTTGCTTGCCGGTAGAATCGGCTTTCACATATTTGCCCTTATTGCTTTCATAATAAGAAGTTAAGTCTGCTTCCGAAAGCTTTACTTTGCTCCAGAGTTCATCCTGATCAACCCTGAAAACCAACAATCCGTTTTCATAATCGGTTATGCTTGCAATAAATTCATCGTCTTTTTCAATGTTTGATTCTGCCGACCTTTTGTTAAGCAGGGGGCTTTCAGAAGATGAACTTATGATTGCCTCAAGTGTCTTTTGGTTCAGCGTCATCCTTGCAAAATCGCGGTTAACATTCATATGATTCATAAAATCACCGATTTTAACTTGTCCGCCATCAAATGAAGCAATTATCCTATCTTTATCAGCCTGGTTAAAAAGGCTATCCAGATTGTAATCAGCCAGTGTTTTCAAAGAATCAAATTTTGACTTCAGGAAATTAAGTCCGTCATCTAATACTTTATAACCGTATTTTCCCTTTAATGTTTCAACAAATTTAGCATAATCGTCCTTGTATTTCTTTGTTTTTTTGTATTCAGTCTTAATGGTCTCAAAATCTTTCTCAAGTGAACCGATCTTTTTCTCTCCAAATTTCTTGACAATATGCCAGCCGTAAGGAGATCTTATCGGACCGGCAACATCTTCAATGCCCATTAAGAAAGCAACGGAATCCATTGGCTGAACGAGCCTTCTTCTTTCGATATTCCCTAAGTCACCCTTTGCTGTTTTTGATGCTGCATCTTCTGAAAATTGTTCTACAAGTACTTCGAAGTTTTCGCCGCCTTTTGCTTTATTAAATACATCTAATGCCCTTTGATATGTTCCCACTGAATCAATTACATTTCCAAGGCTGTCTCTCTTATCCTGTATCAAGATATGGGAGAGTTTTACTGATTCTATCCTCGGTTGTCTATCAGTCAGTTTAATTATATGCAGCCCGAACATTGTTCTGATAGGTTTTTTAGTAAAGTCACCTTCTTTTAGATCGTAAACTGCATCTTCAAACTCAGGTACTGTCATTCCGGCTGTAAAATAATACAGGTCACCCCTATTGGTTTTAACGGTTCTATCCTGTGAATATTCAACTGCAACATCACCAAAATCCGCACCCTTATCAAGTTTCTGGATTACTGAATCGGCTTTCATATATGCTGCGGCTGAATCCTGAGGTGAGGCATTTTCCGGTAAATTTATCAAAATATGAGAAGCTCTTACTTCGTCTTTTCTTTTCTCATAGAGCTGCTTTACTTCAGCCTCAACTATTTCTTTATCTATCAGGTATGTTGGAGCAAAATTTCTTTTGTATTCTGCAACATCTTTCTGAATTTCAGGATTGTTCAGCAAGCCTCTTTCCCTTGCATCCTTAACTTTCAGCCTGAAATTAATGTACAAATTCAGGAACTGTTTTTTATCTTCCATCGGCTTATTCCGGGCACTATCCAGGTTGCCAACTGTTTTCATGTACTGTTTTTCATACTCGCCAAGCGTTATTTTTTCATCTCCAATATCCACAAGGGTTTTATTTGCCCTGTTGCAATTCGATGTGGAAAATGCGATTATAGCCAATATTAATAGGATTCCAAACATCTTCAATGTCTTAAATTTGTTCATAAAAATCAATATAATGTTTAAATTTTAGGAAAATTAAGTTCAATTTTAGCTATTATATTAATGAGTTTCAAGGCAAACAGGTTATACTAAAGCCTATATATAGATTTTAAAATTATAAATTCTTATATTTGTAAGCTAAAATCCATAATAAAGGGGTGAATAAAATTTGATCAAAGTTAGCTTACAAGAGGGCGAATCAATAGATAAGGTCCTTAAGAGATTTAAAAAGAAATACGAAAAAGCCGGTATTCTTAAAGAAGTAAGAAAAAGAGGTTTTTTTGTAAAGCCTTCTGTTAAGAATCGTATGAAAAAGGCAAAAGCGATAAGAAGAACCAAAAGGACTCTTGCTGAAGAAACCGCTGTGTAAAAGGGTATTGTACAGCCAGTATTGCCCCATCCATAATTCTACAGATTTGAAGGATGGGTTTTTTATTAGTGATATGATGCATGGTTTTGAAACCACAAATTGAAAATTGTTGTTCTAAACATTGAATTTACAGCGAAAAAGAGTTCAGAGTGATTCAAATCTTAAGCTATATATTTCTAAAGCCAGAATAAGGCAGCGGGTTAAATTAATTGCCCGTGAAATAAATAAAGATTATAAAGGCAGGATTCCGATTTTCATTGGTGTTCTTAATGGTTCTTTTATTTTTATCAGTGATCTTGTAAGGGAGCTTAAGGTTGATACTGAAATTGACTTCCTGAAACTCTCAAGTTATGGTGATAGTAAAATATCATCAGGAGAAGTAAAGCTGCTGAAAGATCTTAATTGTACAATTGAAGGACGGGACATTATTGTTGTTGAAGATATTGTTGACTCCGGGCTTTCAATAAAGTACATTAGGGATCTCATACTTTCTCATAACCCGGCAACGCTTGAATTTGCCGCGCTGTTGTTTAAGAAAGGGCTGAGTAAACTTGATTTTGATATTAAATACATCGGATTCAAAGTCCCCAACAAGTTTTTAGTTGGATACGGACTTGACTACGCACAGAAGTACAGAAACTTAAAAGAAATTTGCATTTTAAAAAATTAATTAATTAGATGCCTGACGATTTTCAAAATAACGGTTCTTCAAATCCAAAGCCTCCCAAGAAGAGACGCAACGAAGAATTTAACTGGAACAGGGTTTTTAAAGTAGTCCTTGGGTGGAGCGCTATTCTATTTGGTTTTTTCCTTATTATGATATGGAGCAAATCAGGTGATGGCGGCGAAGTAGAAATTGGATTTGACCAGTACCAGAGACTATTAAGTGATAATAAAATTAAAGAAGCTGTTGTTAAGAAGCTTGATAACACCTTTACTTTTCATGGAGTGTTAAAACAGCCAGAACCTCTTAATGTTGGAAACAGGCAGGTTTCAGGTGATAAATTCTCCGTTCTGCTGCCATACACAAATATTGATGATGCTGTAATCAAAACATGGAATGAAAAAAGTATTGCATTCAGAATTGAAAAAGAAGACACAAGCTGGGTAGGACCTTTGATCGGAGCTTTGCCGTGGATACTTATCATTGTATTCTGGATAGTTATAATGCGCAGGATGCAGGGGCAATCGGGCGGAACAAAAGGAATTTTCTCGTTTGGTAAGTCAAAAGCAAAACTGCTGACTGAAAACCAGCTTCTTGTTACCTTTAAAGATGTTGCCGGAGCAGATGAAGCAAAGTATGAACTTGAAGAAATAATCGAATTCTTAAGAGAGCCTTCCAAGTTCCAGAAACTTGGCGGAAAGATCCCGAAAGGAGTTTTGCTTCTCGGGCCTCCGGGTACCGGTAAGACCTTGCTTGCACGCGCAGTTGCAGGAGAAGCCGGAGTACCGTTCTTCTCTATCAGCGGTGCGGATTTTGTTGAGATGTTTGTTGGTGTTGGAGCGTCACGTGTACGTGACTTGTTTGAAAAAGGAAAGAAAAGCGCTCCCTGTATAATTTTTATAGATGAAATTGACGCAGTCGGCAGGCATCGCGGTGCCGGACTAGGCGGCGGACACGATGAACGTGAGCAGACACTTAACCAGCTTTTGGTTGAAATGGATGGATTTGAACAGAATGCAGGAGTTATAATAATAGCTGCAACTAACCGTCCTGATGTACTTGATCCGGCTTTGTTGAGACCAGGCAGGTTTGACCGGCAGGTTGTTGTAGATAGGCCTGATGTAAAAGGACGTGAAGGAATTTTCAAAGTTCATGTTCGCAGTATTCCTCTTGATAAGAATGTTTCTTTGGAGGTACTTGCAAAAGGAACTCCCGGGCTATCAGGAGCAGATATTGCAAACTTGGTTAATGAAGCTGCGCTTCTTGCGGCAAGAAGGAATCAAACAAACGTTACTATGGCTGATTTTGAAGAGGCCAAAGATAAAGTAATGATGGGTATGGAAAGAAAAAGCCTTATCATATCTGAAAAAGAAAAAAAGACTACTGCTTACCACGAAATTGGTCACGTACTGGTTGCCAAGATGATACCTGAATCTGATCCTGTGCATAAAGTGACAATTATTCCAAGGGGCAGGGCGCTTGGTGTTACAACATATCTTCCAATTGATGAAAAACACACTTATTCAAAAGAGTATCTTGAGGCAATGATTGCATATGCCATGGGCGGCCGTGCAGCTGAAAAGTTAGTTTTCAATCAGTTAACTACAGGAGCAGGAAACGATATTGAACGTGCAACTGCACTTGCAAGGAAGATGGTTTGCGAATGGGGCATGAGCGAAAAACTCGGGCCTCTTACATTCGGAAAGAAAGAAGAAGAGATATTTCTTGGAAGAGAAATTTCGCAGCACAGAGATTACAGCGAAGGTACTGCAATATTGATTGATGAAGAAGTTAAGAAAATTGTGAACAGGGGAATGGAACGCGCTGAAACAGCGCTGAAAGAAAACATGGATTTGCTGCACAAGCTTTCAGCTGCTCTTCTTGAAAGGGAGATACTGGATTCATCCGAAATTGATACTATAATGAGAGGCGAAGTTCTTCCTCCTCTGGAGATATTAAAAGTTAACGGAAGCGCAGAAAATATTGCAGGTGATAACGGTTCCCCGGGTAAAAAACCTGAAGGAAAAAGCACCGAGATCAAGAAGGATTAAGCAAAGATAATATTTTCAGGAAGAAATTCTAAATTGGCCTGCCTGCGTAAAATAACAGGCAGGCTTTTGTTTTTATGAGCCTAGAATATAAATTAAATAACCACTCCACCCCATTTAAGGGAGAGATTTTCAGAAAGCTGATCCATTATTCTTCGGCGGCTATTTCTATTGGTTACATTTTCCTTGAAAAGAACATTGTGCTTTCTGTACTTGTGATATTGATAGCCTTCATGCTGTTGTTTGAACTTACCAAATACAGGAGCAAGTATATCCACACGCTTTACATGAAGTACTTTAAGGATATGCTGAGAGAGCACGAATATGACAGAAAAAAACTCAGAATTAACGGAGCTACATGGGTAATACTCTCTGCAATATTCTGTATAATTTTATTCCCTAAAAATATTGCAATCACGGGTATGCTGATGCTTTCATTTGCAGATAGTACTTCTGCGCTGCTTGGCAGGTTATACGGGAAAAAACAATATGCGCCAAACAGGTCTTATGTTGGGACGATCTCATTCTTTGCCACAGGAACAGTTATAATGCTTTTTGCACCCAAATATTTTGGAAGCTTGAAGGAATATTTGATCTGCCTGACAGCGCTTATCGCGACCACTGTTGTTGACTCCATGAGTCCGCCCGTTGATGATAATCTCACCATTCCTGTTACATGCTGTGTTGTACTTTATATAATGTATATTATTCTTTACCCGGGTATAATATTTCAGTGATCTTAAAATGCGTTATGTGAACTCAATTTCAAAAGGAAATTTTTAATAAAACTACTTTAAATATTACATGGCATTAAAATGCGGAATAGTAGGATTACCGAATGTCGGTAAATCAACGTTGTTCAATTGTCTCACTTCATCCCAACAGGCAGAAGCAGCTAATTACCCTTTTTGTACAATAGAGCCCAATCTTGGAATTGTTACCGTTCCGGATAAGCGTGTTGACGAACTTGTCAAATTATACAACTCAAAGAAGATAGTTAAGACTGTAATAGAGTTTGTTGATATTGCAGGGCTTGTCGCCGGCGCATCCAAAGGCGAGGGACTGGGGAACCAGTTTCTTTCTCACATCCGTGAAGTAGATGCGATAATTCATATTGTCCGCTGCTTTGAAAATGATAATGTTATTCACGTAAATAATAAGGTTGATCCCAAATCCGATATAGAGATAATCGAGACAGAACTTATTTTGAAGGATATTGAAACAGTCGGAGCAAGAATTCAGAAAACCGAAAAAGGACTGAAGACCGGTGATAAAAAGATCAAAGATGAGTATGCCAGTTACCTTGCGTTAAAAAAGCACTTGGAATCGGGCCGCCTTGCTAAATATTTTACGGTTGAGTATAAAAAAACTCACTCACATGATGATTCTATGCATCTGGCTGATCTGAATCTGCTGACAGATAAACATGTGCTTTATGTTGCAAATGTTGATGATCAGAATCTTGGCGGCAACGAGTATTCAAAAGTTGTTGAAGATATAGCAAAGAAAGAAGGGGAAGACGCGCTTGTGCTATCTGTTGAAATAGAATCAGAGCTTGCACAGCTAGAGCATGATGAGAAGGCAGAATTCCTAAAAGAGCTTGGCATTACTGAACCGGGCCTGGATAAACTCATCCACACTGCTTATGATCTGCTTGGACTGAATACTTTCTTCACAGCAGGTGAAAAAGAAGTGCATGCATGGACGATCACAAGAGGAACCAAAGCGCCGCAGGCTGCCGGTGTCATTCATACCGATTTTGAACACGGTTTCATACGCGCAGAAATAATAAGTTATAAAGACCTCGTTTCTCTTGGCTCAGAGCATGCCGTAAAAGAAAAAGGACTAATGAGAGTGGAAGGAAAAGATTATGAAGTCAAAGATGGGGATGTTGTTTACTTCAGGTTTAATGTGTAAATAAATAAATCAGATTCATCAAATTCGTCAGATTTATAAGATTGAGAATTGAAAGCAAATGGCTCAAATGCACTATAAACAGATATATAATAAAACTGTCACTTTGACTAATTGTGATTGTCAAAGTTTTAAATAGATATTTGGCGTGGATTCTGATTCAGAGCAACATTAATAATTCTTCATTTTTTCATTTGAATTAGCTTTGTTTTGTATTAATTTAAGATAATCTGAGAATCTCATAATAAAAATAAAATGAGAGCAATAATTACCTTCGTTTTTTCAGCCCTCCTTTTCTTAGGCGCCTTTTCTTCTTCACATTCGCAGAACCTTAAGAAGACGAAAACCAAGGCTGACCTGTTCTATTTAGACGTTCTGAATTTCTATTCTTCTGAGGGAACGCGCTCCAGAGTGGATGTTTACGTGGAGATACCTCTAAAGAACATGGAGTTCAAGAGATCTAAAACTGATAAATCAAATTACGTATCGAAGTTTGACCTTAATATTGATGTTATAGATAAGGATAATAATGTCATTTATAATAACCTATCAAAAGAGGAAGTAACAACAAAGGAAACAGGACAGGAATACCTTTCACAGAATTCCCAGATCCTGACCCGTAATCTCTTCTTGCCGCCCGGGGATTATAATGTAAAAGTTTCTATTTACGAGCAAAGCACTAAGAAACGCTTTGAGAAGGATAAGAAGATTGTAGTAGAAGATTATTCCACACTTCCGCTTAGCATAAGCGATGTTATGATAGTATCCCGCCTTTCGAGCAATGAAGGCAAGAAAACAATTACGCCTGATGTTGAGCGCAATGTAGGAATTGTTGATACATTTTACCTTTTCTATTATGTGTATAAGAATAACGACGATCAAAAAGTTGATGTGAACTGCCGGATTATCGACTCGGAAAACAAAGAAGTTTATGTAAAAAAAGAGACCATCGATTTTACGACCGGATTGGCTTTCCAGAACCAGGTATTTATGGCGGTGCCTACAACTGATTTTGGCTACGGAAAATACACAATAGAAATTTCCGCTGCAAGTAATAATTATAATGCTGAGGCAAACTCAACATTCCAAAATCTTAGCCCGGATTTCCCGGCACCGCTCAAAGATATCGATATGCTGGTTGAACAATTGCAGTACATTGCAAAGGATGATGAAATGTCTTTCATGCGTGATGGCAAAGATAATACTGAAAAGCAGAAGCGTTTTCTCGATTTCTGGAAGAAAAAAGATCCAAGCCCCAACAGCAAAAGAAATGAAGTTATGCAGGAGTATTACAGGCGTTTAATGACTGCTGACAAGTTCTTCTCAACAACATATACACCGGGCTGGAAAACTGATATGGGAATGGTATTCATCATTTTTGGAGAGCCAAGCAATATAGAACGACATCCTTATGATATGGATCAGAAACCTTATGAGATATGGGATTATTACGAGGATAGTAAGCAATTTGTTTTTATAGATAATACAGGATTCGGGGATTACAGATTAATTACTCCCATCTGGGATACTTTCAGATTCTCAAAATAAGGGGGAATTATTATTTGACCACTTTTTTTTAAGCAGATTTAAAAAAAGAAGGATACTAATATCCTTCTTTTTTATTTACTTCAGCTGTGATACTGCTTAACAGATTTTTCAAAGATGTTTCGTCCTTTATCTTGAAATTACCATCAATGTTAATAGTTTCAACCAAATGTGTCGGGCCGCCTATGGTTATAATATTCACATTTGCAGAGTTTATGCTGTCTGATTGGATACTGTAATCCTTTTTCACACTGCGGAATCTTGAGATCTTTGCTATCTCGTTTTCGAGTGCGCCTCTTCCTGATTTCCGCATTTTTTCTCCAAGCCCGTTATAGTAGGTCTGTAGATCCGGACTTAATATATTCCATGCTTTGGTCATATCTCTTTGTTCTGCAGCAACTATAAATGCAACCACTGCTCCATCGGGTGTTTTATGAATATTCCCGCATCCGGAGCAAAAGAAAGAGAAAACAATTAGTAGAATTAGTGAAAGATATTTCGCGGATTTAACTGACTTCATTGTTGTTGTAATCCTGTTTTTATTTCTGTAAATTTACAAATATATTTTATCAATTTCCTAATAATATGAAAATTAGAGTCCTATTGCTGATAGGTATTGCTGTCATTTTTAGTAGTTTAGCTTACTCTCAGAATCCCGGAGATGTTGCTATTAACGAAATTATGTACGCCCCAACTCCAAGCACAAATGAGTGGTTTGAGCTGTATAACAACACAGCAAATCCCATAAACCTTGCGAACTGGAAATGGAAAGATGCTACTGCAACACTAAGGGTTATTACTACTTTAAGTATTAACATAAATGCGGGTGATTTTGCAGTCGTTTGCCAGGACTCTTCAACATTCAGGACTACTTACCCGGGTTTTTCCGGAATACTTTTACAGCCCAATAACAGCTGGAGCGCCTTAAATAATACGGGTGATCAGCTTATTTTGTTCAGTGGCAGCGGAACTGTAATAGACAGCATTAATTTTACTTCAAGTTGGGGAGGTTCAACTGGCAACAAGTCTTTGGAAAGAGTAAGCTCAACAGCATCAACCAATCAGCAGACAAACTGGGGGACTTCAATTGCAGTTGCCGGCGCTACACCAAATCTAAGAAATTCAATTTCTCCTGCCAATAATGATCTCATCCTCAACATATTGTCTTTCAGCAGTAACTCACCTTTAATCGGAACAAATCTGCAGATAAACGCGAATGTTAAAAACAGGGGACTGCTTCCGGCTGTAGCATATACAGTATCATTTTATGAAGATTACAATAAAGATAGTATCCCAGTTCCTTCGGAATTGATAATAACGTTAAATTCTGCCGGTCCGTTAAATGCGGGTGACTCGGCTAATTATAATGCAAATGATCTCTTGGATAGCCTTGGTATAAGGCAGTACATTGCTGTTGTAACATATGCGCTTGATGAAGATACTACCAACAATAAAAGGATTGGGCAGGTTAATGTTATTTCTGCCGGTGGATTTGATTCACTTATTGTAAACGAAATTATGTATGCGCCAACAACCAATACGGGTAAAGAATGGTTTGAAATATATAATAAGACAAGTAATCCGGTAAATCTTGCAAACTGGAAATGGAAAGACGCGACTGCTTCAATAAATACAATTACAACCCAGGCAATTACAATTCCGGCAAATGGTTTTGCTGTCGTCTGCGAGGATTCTACTGCAGTAAAAGGATTTTACCCTTTGAATACAGGTGTCTTTATCCAAACTTCATGGAGTGCTCTTAATAACACTGGTGATAATCTAATTCTTCTCAATTCCACTGGAGTTATCATAGATAGCTTGACATTTACTTCTTCATGGGGAGCGAGCACAGGCAATAAGTCACTTGAAAGAATTTCAGTCTCTGCACCAACTAATCAGCAATCAAACTGGGGTACCAGTGTTTCGCCAATTGGATCAACACCAAACCGTGTGAACAGTTTAACACCAAAGCCAAATGATCTCGCTTTAAATAGTATTACTTTCAGCAGAACAACGCCGTCACTTGGTGATACTCTTGGCATTACAGCGCAGGTGAAAAACAGAGGACTCAATTCTGTAACGAGTTACACCGTTTCTTTTTATGATGATTATAACAGGGATAGCATCCCAAATCCAAGTGAACTGAAAATAACGATGAATTCTTCCGGGACGATTAATGCCGGTGACTCTGCAAATTATATGTATTCACAGGTTCTCGATAGCGCAGGATTCAGGCAGTACATATCAGTTGTGACATTTACACTTGATGAAGATACAACTAATAACAAGCTTACTAAAGGTATCGAAGTATCAGGCGGCAGCACTGCCGGAAGAGTGTTGGTAAATGAAATAATGTATGACCCCCCGACGGGTGAATGTGAATGGGTGGAGTTGTTCAATAATTCAGATTCCGTTGTAAACTTGAAGAACTGGAAGATACAGGATAATGGAACTACGCAGGTTGTAATTACAGCAAGTGATTATTTCCTGAATCCCGATCAGTACGTTGTTATTAGCCAGAATGATACTATTTTCAGCTTTCATCCCGGCTTAAAGCCGGAAAAAGTTATCATAAATTCTTCTCTGCCATCACTGAACAATACAGGGGATGCAGTAGTCATAAATAAGATTAATGGAACACTCTCTGATAGAGTTGATTATCTCCCTGATTGGGGCGGCTCGAATGTGTCGCTTGAGAGAATAAACATAAACGGCGCTTCAACTGATTCTTCGAACTGGGCTAGCTCAATAGATTGTGAGAAATCAACACCTGCAAGAGAAAATTCAATTTCAGCAGCAACTCATTATAATGCGGGTGATCTTATTATAAATGAGATCATGGCCGGTCCGCTAAGTAATAATTCTGAATATATAGAGCTGTATAATCCAACTTCTCAGACTATAAATATAGTCGGGTGGCTGTATTCTGAGACGGGAAGCACAAAAGGAATTACAGATACCTGCGCTGCTTTGATAAAGCCGGGCTCATATGCAGTAATTGCTTCTGATACAACGATCTATAATATGTATTCTTATCTGCGTACTCCGGACTCCACTCAAAAAGTATTCATTATCGGTTTACTTGGATTAAACAATGATGCTGACCTGGTAAAAATAGCAGATGTGTTCAGAACGAAAATCGACAGCGTTTACTATTCCGATAACTGGTACAATCCAAATCTTTCCGGAAGCGGCAGGTCGCTTGAGAAAATTAATCCTTCGCTAAACGGCAATGACGGGAAGAACTGGAGCAGCTGTACGTATCCAAATGGAGGCTCGCCAGGACTGAGGAACAGCATATTTACAAACCTGCAGCCGGGCGGCGGAGAGATCACAATTTCACCAAATCCTTTTTCACCAGATGGCGATGGATATGAAGATTTTACAATCATAAGCTATAAGCTTTCAAGTACAGTTTCTCAGGTAAGGATGAAGATATTTGATGTTAAAGGAAGACTGATCAAAACGATCCTCAATAACCAGACCACAGGTAACCAGGGTCAGATAGTCTATAACGGCCTTGATGACGAAAACAGGAAACTAAGGCTGGGTATTTATATTGTCTTCATGGAGGCTTTAAACGATCAGAATGGAGTAGTTGAAACGATCAAAACAACCATGGTAGTTGGCGCAAAACTGTAATTACATTTCATATTATAAAGTGTTTTGAATAAAACTAAACCCAAGCAAAATCCGGAAAAGAGTATCAAGGCCTCTTTTTACTACATACTGCTTGCACTGGTTACATTTGCTGTTTATGCAAATTCGCTTAATAATGAGTTTGTATTTGATGATGAGTCAGTTGTTCTTGGAGACCAGTCCATTACATCACTTTCAAACATCCCAAAATATTTCACAGCCGAGCAGGGCTTTCATAAAGTTATAGGTCGCTATTACAGGCCGGTTGTTTCGGCAACCTATGCTATTGATTATGCTTTATGGGGATTGAAACCGTTTGGATTCCATTTAACCAACGTTTTGATCCATGTTATAAATGTATTGCTGCTTTTCGGACTTCTCAGGATGATGTTTGAAAAGTCAACCTCTAAGTTTAAAAATTACGGCATACTCATAGGGACATTAATATTTGCACTTCATCCCGTTCACACTGAAGCAGTTGCATGGGTAAGCGGCAGGACAGACAGTCTTTCATGCACTTTTTTCTTCGCTTCATTTATTTACTATTTTAAATTCTCTAAAAAGAGCAGTGCATTAAACTTGACGCTTACATTATTTTTCTACCTGTTTGCTTTGCTTGCCAAAGAAATGGCAATTACACTGCCTGTTATGATCATTTTGTACGATTTGATGGTTAACAAACTGAGTATTAAGGATGCACTGAAGGGTAAAATTAAGATATACAGCGCGCTCATAGTGCTTTCACTTGCATACCTGCTTCTAAGATGGGCTGTGTTGAAGGATATTCCTCAGCGCGAGAGCTATTTTTATTTTTACGGCAAAGATTCGGCTACTACAATATATACAATGCTCCAGACTATCCCGATATATTTCAAGCTGGCAGTTTTCCCGATCGGAATGGTTTATCATTATGGCGGGTTTCTTACTTATCTTTCATCGCTAATAGAGCCCGGTGTCATATTTGCCGTGATTTTTATGGCTGTAATGGGATTTGTTACATATTATCTCTTCAAAAGAATGCCGGTGGTATCATATGCAATCATTTTTTTCTTTATTACTTTATTGCCTGTTCTGAATATTGTACCCACAATGAATTTTATGGCAGACCGTTTTCTTTATATTCCTTCGGTCTTTCTTAGCCTCATCGCGATTGCAGTTCTATTTAAATACTATACTCCAAAAGCATCAAAGCTAATTTATACAATTACCGGAATTGTTTTAATTGTATTTGGATATATGACCATTGCCAGAAATGCCGAATGGAAAACCAATGATATTCTGTTCATGAGCGCTGATGGTATTCCGGGCTCGGTATTATATGTTAATATAGGAAATATTTATGCCAATAAAGGACAATATGATGCTGCGGAAAAGTATTACAGGAAAGCAATTGACCTGAGGGTTGAGACAATACTCGGCAATAACAACATGGGCAAGCTGTTTATGATAAAGGGTAATATGGATTCTGCCTATTATTATATTCATAAGGCTTACTTGCTGGACTCACTTTCCCCGGAGCCTATGCATACAATGGCCCAGCTTTATGCACGCAATGATAAGATTCCTGAATCTGTCTTTTGGCTTGAGAAGCTTCAAACCGTCACTCCTAATTATATGAATTCAGTACAAATGCTGCAGGAACTTAAAGCGCGGCAGCAAATGCCATTACAGCAGGATAGCCCTTTGAATAATCAGGTTAATCCCAAAGTTACAATGCTGGAGGGCTCCTCATATAAGAATTACCAGGAAAAGAAATTTGATAAGGCAATCGAAGAACTTACTGAACTTGTTAAGCTGAATCCGGCAGGGGCATCGGGCTATAATAATAATATCGGTATGTGCTATCTTGATGGGCAGAAATATAATGATGCAATTAAGTATTTTGAATTTGCAGTGAAAGAAAAACCGGATTTTTCAAGCGCAGTAAATAATCTTGGATTCTGTTACGAGAGGCTTGGGGATAAAACAAATGCAGAAAAATATTACAGGAAAGCACTTGAGCTTGATCCAAATAATCAGTTAGCTAAAGATAATCTAAGTAAACTGAAATAACTTATAGCAAATTACTTGCAAGTTCTGCCAGTTCAGAACGTTCACCCTTTAACAGGTTTATATGAGCCGAGAGATTCTGCCCTTTGAAATGTTCTATAAGATAAGTCAGTCCGTTGGATTGTGAATCGAGATACGGATGATCAATCTGGTAAACATCTCCTGTAAATACTATCTTAGCTCCTTCGCCAACCCTTGTAATAATGGTCTTTACTTCATGGGGCGTGAGATTCTGCGCTTCATCAACTATAAAGAATATCCTCTGCAGGCTTCTGCCTCTTATATAACTTAAAGGCTCTATTACAAGCTTCTGGTCTTTGACCATCTGCGTTATCTGCTGATGCTGTTTTTCTGTTTCCTGGTACTGATCCTGTATTACTTTCAGGTTATCCCAAAGCGGCTGCATATAGGGGGCGAGCTTGCTTTCTACATCACCCGGAAGGTAACCAATATCCTTATTGCTAAGAGGTACAACGGGCCTTGCAATATAAATTTGCCGATAGTATTTCTTAATATTAAGAGCTGAAGCGAGCGCTAAGAGAGTTTTCCCCGTGCCGGCTTTGCCAGTTATTGTTACAAGCGGAATGTTAAGGTTTGTGAGCGCATCAATTGCAAAGGTTTGCTCTGCATTTCTTGGCTTGATGCCATAAACCGCGTTCTTATCAACTTTCCTGAGCTTTTCGTTCTTCATATCAATAGCCGCAAGTACCGAGTGGCTTGAATTCCGCAGTACAAGGTATTTATTCGGAACGACTTCTGATTTTGATTTCTTAAGCGTACTCTTAATAGGAATTTCAAATGGCGGCTGGTAAAGTTTTTCTATCAGTTCGTGGTTGAAATTCTCAATTGTTTCTTTTCCGCTGTAGAGTTCCTCAACGCTCGTGATCTTATCGGTGCTGTAATCCTCAGCAAAAACACCAACTGCCTTTGCCTTCATCCTTAGATTCACATCTTTGCTGATAAGTATAACTTCTTCGGTCTTCTTCTTTTTCTTTAATTCCAGTGCAATACTTAGTATCCTGTGATCGGGATTATCTTCTTTGAATATCTCCTTTATCTCATCACTCAATCCACGGCTTAATGCTATTGATACTTTTCCCCTGCCTTTTCCTAATGGTACTCCGCCATTGAATAGTGCAGTTCCGGTCAGATTATCAAGTGTCCTGGCAAACTCTCTTGCATTCAGATTGATAACCTGGCTGCCGCGCTTAAAATGGTCAAGTTCCTCTATAACAGTAATAGGAATTACAATATCGTGCTCCTGGAACTGGTTTATACAGGTAGAATCATGCAATATTACATTTGTATCAAGGACAAAGGTCTTTCTCGAGGATTTACTCGTCTTCATTAACTGTAGTTTGATTAGGAATAGATAATTGTTTTTTACCTGAGGCTTGAAGTGGCCTCAAAAAAGTATGTAAGGCAGGATTTAATATTTCAGAACTTTTCAATCTTCATTACAAATATAATGAATATTCTGAAACATAATCAAATAGAAAATGTAATAAGCTAACAATAACTTAATAATAATGCTTAAGGTTATTGAACATTTATAATTAGCTTCATTATAAATTGCTTATTTCTTTCTTATTATTTGTCCTCCGTCATATACTTTTCCGGAGGTTACTTCCTGGTAATAAATAAATATGTTGCCGGTATCAATTTCAAGCTCTCTTACCAATACTCCGGCAGTTGTTCTAATCAGTTTTTCCATAGTACCGGGATCCTTACCTTCAAAAGCTAAGATCTTAACTATAGGGGAGTGGGTATGTTCAGTTAAGCATTCGGAGGTTTCTTTCCCAACTGCATAATGATGCGATTCAATAAACTCCCAGTAAGACCAAACATGACGTTCTTCCATGTTCAAAACAGCAGCGGCTTCGGTGTTCAGCTTTTTCAGTACAGTGGGAATATCAATACTCTTGCTAAAAGGCAATGATTTTATTTCAATTATCGGCATTTTCAGAACATTACCCTGAACAGTATGAAAATGAACATTAAAACTGCAGCTAATATTAATATTTTTTGTTCTCTTGGTGACATTATCCTAAATATAATGTCTCTTTTGTTAAATTAAAATTTATTAATTTAGAGTTGCAGTTAATTGTGCTTATTGTATACTTGCGATCATAAATTTCCATTACAATGCTCATTCTCAAAAATGTTATGTTAACCCGATTCATTATTTTAACTATCCTGGTTAGTTTCACCGGCTGCGTTAAAAGCAAGATTGAATACACCGAAAAAAATGAACTGCCGGAAGGTAAAGTTTACCGTATCTCAGAAGTTCACTTGAAAGATGGCACTGCAATTGACATGATGGGAAAAGAGCCGCAGTTTAAGTTAAAATACAAAGGAATTGAAAATGTAATTGTCTATTATAATGAAAACAATAATGAACTGTATATGCCTTTTAAAGACACAAAAAATATGAAAATAGAAGTTCTGAAAAGTAATGTTCTCTTAAGTGTAATTGTTATTGTCGGGTTTGTTGCAGTCTTCTTTGCACTTATTCTTATTTATGCTTTTCCCTTTGGCAAGTTTAAAGCGACTTAGTTTATTTATCAGCAAACTAAATTTCTGAAACGTAATACTACGTATAATTGTTTATATTCTTAAATCAATTATATAATGTGTAAAATGTTCATTTTTAGCTTAATTCTATCCGTTGGCATCCTGTTTGGATGCTCCAATATAAGTAACAAGACTGCCGGATCATATTCAACAGTTGGCAGTGACTCTACACAAATCAAAAATTCTAAAAATGGAAAATATAATGTTATGAAATCTGAAAATGAATGGAAAGAAAAACTTTCCGATGAGCAGTATCGTGTAACCCGTGAAAAGGGAACTGAGCGTCCTTTCAAAAACAAGTATTGGGATAATCATGAAGAGGGGATGTATAAATGCGTTTGCTGCGGGCAGGAGCTTTTTACTTCTGATACAAAATTCGAATCCGGTACAGGCTGGCCTAGCTTCTTTAAGCCTGTTAAACCTGAAAATGTCAAGGAAGAGACCGATAATACTCTCGGTATGTCAAGAACTGAAGCCTTATGTTCAAATTGCGGCGCACATTTAGGGCATGTGTTTGATGACGGGCCGGAACCTACAGGTCATAGATACTGTATGAATTCCGCTTCACTTGACTTTGTTAAGAAATAGATCAGGGCAACGTTGAGCTTATGGTGGAAAAATTCCCCTCTTGAGAGGGGTGGATTCACCGCAGGTGAAGACGGGGTGTGTTAATGTTGATTTTCAACTAATTCTGATGTTGATGCATTTTGATTTGCGTCTCCGAACGAAATTCAGATTTAAGAATCTCAGCAGCAAGAATGTAAATTTCTTCTATTTTCTCATTAAACTTAATCTGAAAGGATAGATCTCAGGAGTCATGATCCCTCTTGAAACTGCAGGATCATTATAAACAAATTCTCTTGCCGCATCTAATGATTCTGCTTCAATGATGCTTAGCCCGAATTCACCTGTTATTACGGGACCTGCCACTATCAATACTCCATCAGCCAGCAATTGTTTCATATAAGCAAAATGAATGCTCATTACTTCTGCTTCTTCATCAGTCATATTTGAGGCAAAATTTTTACGTCCGGGCCTTTTAAAGCAAAGAAATTGTTGTTTTATATTTTCACTCATTCACTTTTGATTGTCTGATCAAGATATAGGGCTTTTTGTTATTCAATGACGTTACTATTTTCTTATTAAGCTTACCCTATATGGATACAACTGAGCTGTCATAAGTCCCTGCACAACCGAAGGATCATTATTCATTATAGTTTCAGCCTCATCTTTTGAATTCGCTTCAAAGATACATATTCCCATTTCTCCGGTAGTTACAGGTCCTGCAAGGATTAGATTTCCGTCTTCCAATAATTGCCTTAAATATACAAAATGATTGCTCATGATCTCTGCTTCAACTTCTGTAATTGTTTCGGCAAAGTTATTTCTCGGAGGCCTTATGATGTAAACAAACTGTTGTTTTTTGTCTTCGCTCATTTCAGATACCCGATATAAATTCCAATTAATATTATCGAGAAGATCAATATGCCGAACAACAAATAAAACTGAGAAGATCTTTTGAGTTTCCCAAGTATCATTATTTTGTGTTTTGTTTTAAAGTGTCTTCTGCTGTTTTGATCTTTCCGCTTAGCTCGGCTTCAAGCAGCGGATTAAGCTCGATGGCTTTTCGCCAGTCTGCTAAAGCCGTTTCATAACTGCCGGATTTAAATGAAGCATGGCCCCGGTTAAAATAAATGTCGAAATTTTCAGGCTCCTGTTCAAGTGCCTTTGTGTAATCTGCAAATGCATTCTTGTAATCCTTTAAAGAATAATAACAATTGCCGCGGTAAAAGTAGGATTCACTAGAGCCGCTGGTTTCAAGTACTGTCGAAAAATCATTAATGGCATTTTTATATTCCTTTAATTTAAATCTGGCATAGCCGCGGTTATAGTATGCGCTTACATCATTTGAAAATTTCTCCAGATACTTGGAAAAATAAATTTCAGCATCCTTGTAATTTTTGTTCTCGTTTGCAAGCGTTCCTATTTTATAATAATTCACAGGATCAGTGATCTCGGCAATAACTGTATTTAATCCTGCCAGAATCAGAACATCATTTACGGGAATCGCAAAATACAGATTTCCTTCATGCTGCCCGCTTACACTTAGCCCAACCAGTTCTCCTTTTGAATTCAGCACTGCACCCCCGCTTGAGCCATCGGTTATGGGACAGGTCATTTGTATAAGCCTCACATTAAATTCATCAGTTCTAAAACCACTAATGATCCCTTCTGAGATTGAATTTTCGTAACCTTCCGGACTACCAACAGCATAAATTCTCTGACCCGCTTTTAAGTTATTACTGTTTCCGGTTTGGATAGGGTTGAAAGAAGCATCCGGTGAGCGTAGGATCAGGATATCTTTTACTTCATCAAACTTAACCGTTTCAACATGCTTGATCTCTTTATTGTAATGTTTTATTTCAATTCTGTTTGCATCTTTGCAAACGTGATAATTTGTAGCCACAAGCCCGGTATTATCCAAAACCACGCCGCTGCCCTGGAAAACATTTCCGTTATTATCGTAAGCTAGAATAACAACAATTGAATTATCGACATTTTCGTAGATCTTATCGGCAGTAAGTTCCTGGGATAGAATTCCCGTTGAATAGAGGACTGTTAGTATGAGGAATATGTATGGTTTTAACATCTATCTCCCTGTTACTGATTTACAGCAAATATAATGAAAAATGTTGATTTTATTATTATCAATTTGCACTTCCGATAGAATTTTTATTGAAGATGCATGGTCAAATGAACTCCAATTTACATATAACTAATACAATGTACCTTCAAAAAGATCCTTTTTAAAAAAGGAAATTATCCAGTTGGGTAAATATATTAAGTAAGGAACTGTAAAATACTTAAGTGATTGCAAATATGACGCCTGTAAAGTATATTTATCCGATAGAAATCTGATAAATATGGTAAGTAAGAATAAAGATTTGTGGTTTGCGATTTTGGCGTACCTGGTTTTAATCATAGCATTGTTAGCTGCATCTTTGTACCTGAATGGAGGACATTTCATATATGCATTAGATGACCCGTATATTCATATGACAATGGCAAAAAATTTTGCGGCCCAAATGAATTGGGCTGTTAATAGTATGGACTATTCTTCAGCGTCCTCTTCGCCTTTGTGGGTTCTCTTGTTATCAGTGGTATATTTTGTATTTGGTGTTAATGCAATTGCCCCTTTTATTCTGAACATGATATTCCAGCTCCTTTGTATAATCATTGCCTTTCACATTTTAAAACAGTTCAATGTTTCAGGATATCTCTTCCTTTTTCTGATAGCGCTTGTTGTTGTTACTCCAATGCCGGCGCTTCTTTTTGTGGGGATGGAACACTCGGCACAGGTATTCTTTGCATTGGCTTTTGTATTTCTCAGCTCGAAATTGCTATCATCAGATGCCGGAAAGAATGATAATGGTATTAAGTTCCTATTAATCGTTACTCCCATACTTACCGGTTTGAGGTATGAAAGCATGTTCCTTGTGACTGTTGTATCCCTGTTGCTGTTGGTAAGAAAAAAGTTTTCCTATTCATTGTTGATATTTGCTCTTGGTATTCTTCCCATAGTAGTTTACGGGTTTATTTCAACATCACACGGATGGTACTTTCTCCCTAACCCTATATTGCTCAAGAGTTCGATCCCGGGATTAACAGCGTTTGAGATATTGAAATTTTTCTACAAAGCTTTTAAAAATATTACAGAACCGCATATTTTTTTGCTTTTGCTCATATCCACAATCCTTTATGTATATAATTACAGAAAGCAGAAAGATATCTGGAGCACAAAACAGTCTTTTCTTCTCATTGTGATATTGACTACTATCATAAACATGAGCATGATCGAGTTTCATCAAAACGGCTGGTTCTACAGGTATGATGCTTACTTAGTAGCATTAGGATTTACAGCAATAGTAATTAATGTTTATGATTATGTACCCGCAATTTTGGAGACTGTAAAAAGGAGAACCAATTTGTTCCTGAAGTTTACAATTTATATAATAGCATTCATTTTGATCTCTCCACTTGTTTTAAGGTCATTTAGTTTGTTCGAAGTTCCTTTTGCTACAAAAAACATTCATGATCAGCATTACCAAATGTCACTATTTGTCAAAGATCACCTCAAAGGAATTAATCTTGCTGCAAATGATATTGGCATGATCGATTTCTATTCAAACAGTCTGGTGCTTGATCTTTACGGCCTCTCAAATATGGAAGTTGCACAGTCTAAATTGCAAAGAAAGTATAATACTGAGGCAATAGATAACATTACAAAAAGCAGAGATATTAAACTGGCAATTGTTTATGAAAATGGATACGGGATGTATGGTGGATTGCCTCCCGGCTGGGAAAAGATTGCCGAATGGACAATGACGGATTATAACTTTGTCTGCGGATATGAGACAACGACATTTTTTTCTGTTAATAAAGATGATACTGAGAAATTAAGGAAATTACTGAAGGAATTTTCGGCACAATTGCCCAAATCCGTTATCGCTAAGATCTTCTGAAACGATATTTTAGTAAATCTCATAAATTGTTGAATTTTTGGTATATTTCTTAATTTCTATCAAATTATTGATTCTTCATGCCTTCTCAAGCATATCATTCCATAACTTGACTATTTCGTAAAAAATCGCTAATTTTGTAGTTTCTAATTAGAATGCCGCTCATCCAAAGCAGAAAAATTGCTTATGGGCGCAGAAATTTATTTAGTAAACTTAACGCTAAGTCAGGGAATATTACGTGCCAACAATTAATCAGCTTGTCCGCAAGGGAAGAAAAGTTTTAAAATTCAAAAGTAAATCACCGGCTCTTGAATCATCACCTCAAAAAAGGGGAGTATGCACAAGAGTATATACTACTACACCAAAAAAACCTAACTCGGCTTTGAGAAAAGTAGCAAGGGTTCGCCTTAGTAACGGTATGGAAGTAACAGCATATATTCCGGGCGAGGGTCACAATTTACAGGAGCACTCAATTGTACTTATACGCGGCGGAAGAGTAAAAGATCTTCCGGGTGTAAGGTACCACATTGTAAGAGGCGCAGTTGATTCAAGCGGAGTAGCAGATAGAAAACAGGCGCGCTCAAAATACGGAGCTAAGAGAGTTAAAGCCGGCGCAAAGAAATAGTCAGCTGTAGGTCAAACGCACGCGTTTGACTGTTTTATCCAAGAAAGAAAATTAAAATCATACATAAGCATTGAGAAAAAGAACAGCAAATAAAAGGCACAGAAGAACAGACAGAATATTTGATGATATTTTAGTCGGCAGATTTATCAATTGTGTAATGAAAGACGGCTTGAAACAAAAAGCTGAAAGAGTTGTTTATGATGCATTCGATATCATAAAAGAAAAGCTAAATACAGAGCCTGTTGAAGTATTCAAAAAGGCTATTCACAATGTTGAGCCTTCATTGGAAGTTCGCTCACGCCGTGTTGGAGGATCGAATTACCAGGTCCCTACAGAAGTAAGGCCTGAGAGAAGAAAAGCTCTCGCAATAAAGTGGATATTAACCTATGCAAGGGATAAAGCTGGCAGAAGCATGGCTGAGAAGCTTGCAGGTGAATTAATGGCAGCAGCTAATAATGAAGGCAGTGCCGTTAAGAAGAAAGAAGATGTTCACAGAATGGCTGAAGCAAATAAAGCTTTTGCTCATTTCAGGTGGTAATATCGGTACCTTACAAAAAGTCATTATAGTAAAGTAAATAGAATAGAAAGCATAATTATTTAATGCCAAGAAAAGTATCATTAGAAAAGACAAGAAACATCGGCATCATGGCTCACATTGATGCCGGTAAGACGACAACGACAGAGCGAATTCTGTATTACACCGGCCGTTTGCACAGGATGGGTGAAGTACATGAAGGCGCTGCTACTATGGACTGGATGGAACAGGAAAAAGAGCGCGGTATCACTATAACCAGCGCTGCTACAACATGTCAATGGAAAGATCACAGGATCAATATTATTGATACACCCGGCCACGTCGATTTTACTGCTGAAGTTGAGCGTTCTTTAAGAGTGCTTGATGGAGCAGTTGCGCTTTTCTGCGCAGTGGGCGGAGTTGAGCCGCAAAGCGAAACCGTTTGGAGACAGGCTGATAAATACGGCGTACCAAGGCTTGCTTTTGTGAACAAGATGGATAGAACAGGCGCTGATTTTTATCACGTGCTTGATATGATGAAAGACAGGCTAAAAGCAAATGTTGTACCGCTCCAGCTTCCTATCGGACAGGGAGAACTTTTCGTTGGCCAGATCGATTTGATCACTATGAGAGCTCTTATTTATAATGCGGATACTTTAGGGCAGACCTGGGAAGACCAGGAAATTCCTGCTTCACTATTAGAGAAGGCAAAAGAGTATCATTTAAAACTTCTTGAATCAGTTTCGGAAGTTGATGATACATTACTGAATAAATTTTTGAATGGCCAGGAGATCTCCGAAGTTGAGATCAAAAAAGTGTTAAGGGAAGCAACCTTGAAAGTTAAGATCATTCCCGTGTTGTGCGGTTCTTCATTTAAGAACAAAGGCGTACAGACACTTCTTGATTCTGTTATTGATTACCTCCCGTGTCCTAAGGATATCGGAGAAGTATGGGGACATCATATTCACACAGATGACCATATAACCAGGAATATTGATGATAGCGATAAGTTCTCATCACTGGCTTTTAAGATCATGACCGATCCGTTTGTTGGTAAACTTACATTTTTCAGAGTTTACTCCGGAACATTAAAGGCCGGTTCATATACTTTTAACCCGGTTTCGGGCAAGAAAGAAAGAGTTGGCAGGCTTCTGCAGATGCACGCTAATCACCGCGAAGATCTTGACGAAGTTTTTGCAGGGGATATTGCTGCAGCTATTGGTTTGAAGCATACTAAAACAGGCGATACTTTGTGCGATGAAGGCGATCCGATTGTACTGGAAAGAATGACTTTCCCCGAGCCGGTTATTCATATTGCAATTGAGCCTAAAACTAAAGCTGATCAGGATAAACTATCTGAATCACTTGCAAAACTTGCAGATGAAGATCCGACATTACGTATATCAACGAATGAAGAGACAGGACAGACAATTCTTGCCGGTATGGGTGAATTGCATCTTGAAATTATAGTTGACCGTTTAAAACGCGAATTTAAAGTCGAAGCTAATATCGGTAAACCACAGGTTGCTTACAAAGAAACAATTACTAAGAAAGTTGAGCAGGAAGGTAAGTTCATAAGGCAGTCCGGCGGTAAAGGACAGTTTGGTCATGTTTGGATCACGCTTGAGCCGAATGAAAAAGGCAAAGGTTTTGTATTTGAAAATAAGATCGTTGGCGGTTCTATTCCAAAGGAATATATTAAACCGGTGGAGCATGGAATTGAAGAAGCGATGAAAAATGGTGTTCTTGCAGGTTATCCTGTAGAGGATGTTAAAGCCGTTCTGATCGATGGTTCTTTCCATGATGTTGATTCCAGTGAAATGGCATTTAAGATAGCCGGCTCAATGGCATTTAAAGCAGGAGCTTTAAAAGCAGGTCCGATAATTCTTGAGCCGATCATGAAAGTTGAAGTTACTACACCCGATGAATACATGGGTGATATAATGGGTGATTTAAGTTCAAGGCGCGGAAAGATAGAAGGAATGAATCAGCGCGGTGATGCACAGGTAATCAGGGCAATGGTGCCGCTTTCTGAAATGTTCGGTTATGCAACAGCAATGCGTTCTATGACACAGGGCAGAGCAATCTATAATATGGAATTCTCGCACTATGAAGAAGTTCCGAAATCTGTTTCTGAGCAGATAATTGAAAAGTTCAAAGGCAAAGAAACAGTAGGCGCACATTAACATTTAAGATAAAAATCGAAGAATCCAATGATTCTTCGAAGACATCAAAACAAAATAGTTTTTCGTTCTTTAAAATAAGTTTTTTGGGTTATCCTGCTTTGGGCAGGATCCTCGTCAATTAGGTTAACGAATATGCTTTGTAAAATGATCTGTTTACTAAGAGTCTTATAAACAGATGATTCCAACTGAGTACTGGGCCAGTAGCTCAGTCGGTTAGAGCACGTGCCTTATAAGCACGGGGTGGGAGGTTCGATTCCTCCCTGGCCCACTATAAAAAGTTTTAGATTTTTTTCACAATAAGTAAAAACCAAAAATAATATAAAATCATCTTAGGAGAACCAATTAAAAATGGCTAAAGAAAAATTCGATAGAAGTAAACCCCACGTGAATATCGGAACGATCGGTCACGTTGATCATGGTAAGACAACTCTTACCGCTGCTATCACTATGGCACTTGCAAAAAAAGGTAAGTCAAAAGTAAGGGCATTCGATTCGATCGATAATGCTCCTGAAGAAAAAGCCAGAGGTATTACGATCGCGACTGCACACGTTGAGTATGAAACTGATAAAAGACATTACGCACACGTTGATTGTCCCGGTCATGCTGATTATGTTAAGAACATGATCACAGGTGCCGCACAGATGGACGGTGCGATTCTTGTTGTTGCTGCTAATGATGGTGCTATGCCTCAGACAAAAGAGCATATTCTTTTGGCGCGGCAGGTTGGTGTTCCCAGGATAGTAGTATTCTTAAATAAAGTGGATATGATCTACGAGCAGGAAAAAACTGCTGAAGATGCTGAACTTCTTCTTGAAGTTGTTGAATCTGAGTTAAGGGATATACTTAACAGTTATGAATTCCCCGGAGATGAAATTCCAATTATCAGAGGCAGCGCTTTAAAAGCGATGGAAGCCGGTCTAAAAGAAGGCTCTACCCCTGATGAACCTGCTTTGAAATGCATTTATGACCTCATGGATTCAGTTGATAGCTATGTTCTTGAGCCGACAAGAGAAATTGATAAACCATACCTAATGTCAGTTGAAGATGTATTCTCTATAACAGGCCGCGGAACAGTTGCTACCGGAAGAGTTGAAAGAGGTAAAGTTAAGATGGGTGAGGAAGTTGAGCTTATCGGACTTGGTCAGCACAAAAAGACCGTTGTTACAGGTATTGAAATGTTCCAGAAGGAACTTGATGAAGGTCTTGCAGGCGATAATCTTGGTATGCTTTTAAGAGGTGTCGAAAAGAAAGATATCGAAAGAGGCATGGTTATAGCTAAGCCGGGTTCTATTACCCCTCATAAAGTATTTAACTGCCAGGTATACGTTCTTTCAAAAGAAGAAGGCGGACGTCACACTCCGTTCTTCGGTAATTACAGGCCGCAGTTCTATTTCAGAACTACTGACGTAACAGGTGTTGTTTATTTACCCGAAGGCGTACAAATGGTTATGCCTGGTGATAATGTAGATAACCTTAAAGTAGAGCTGATCACTCCTATCGCGATGGAAGAAGGTTTAAGGTTCGCTATTCGTGAAGGCGGAAGAACAGTTGGCGCTGGTGTTGTAACTAAAATTATTGAATAATATAAAATCAGGTAAGGACTAACTTGGCACCGCAGAAAATCAGGATTAAATTAAAATCTTATGACCACAGGCTTATTGATAAGTGGACAGACAGGATCATTAAAACTATAAAATCCACCGGTGGAGTGGTATCGGGTCCGATACCGCTTCCTACACGGAAGGCAGTTTATACTGTTTTAAGATCACCGCATGTAGATAAGAAGTCAAGGGAGCAGTTCGAAATAAGATCGCATAAGAGAGTGATCGATATTCTGAACTCAAACAAAAAGACAGTTGATGCGCTTACTAAGCTGGATCCTCCCGGTGGCGTATATATTGAAATCAAAACATAAGGAAAAGTAATGAAAGGTTTAATAGGAAGAAAACTCGGAATGACTTCGGTCTTTACCGATGATGGTTCCAGTGTACCATGCACTCTGATAGAAGCGGGTCCGTGTTATATTACCGCTGTAAAAACTATAGAAGATGACGGCTATTCGGCAGTACAGCTCGGTTTTGAAGAAAGAAAAGAAAAAAGACTCGCAAAACCTCAGCTAAAAAACTTTAAAAAAAAGAATCTTCCCATCCTCAGGTTCTTAAAAGAAATCAGGGACTTTGAAAATATTGCCGAAATGAAAGTTGGCGATGTGATTAAAGCTGATCTTTTTAAACAGGGGGAAACGGTTAAAGTTACCGCTAAGAGCAAAGGAAAAGGATTCCAGGGTGTTGTTAAAAGACATGGATTCGGCGGCGGTTCTGTTACTCACGGTCAAAGCGATAGGTTAAGGGCGCCCGGCTCGATCGGCGCAAGTTCTTATCCCTCAAGGGTTTTTAAAGGACAGAGAATGGCCGGAAGAACAGGCGGCGACCAAATAAGTGTTCGTAATCTAAAAATTATTAAAGTTATTCCTGAATCAAATCTTTTGCTGGTCAAGGGAGCTGTTCCCGGAGCAATTTCAGGTTTAGTTGAAATTTATAAGGTGAAATAAGATGCAATTAAATGTATATAAAATTGACGGGTCTGAATCAAAAGAAAAAATAGAACTTCCGTCCAGTATTTTTGAAGTTGAGCCAAATCATCACTTGATTTACCAGGCTGTAAGGACCTACCTTTCTAACCAAAGGCAGGGTACACACAAAGCCAAGGAAAGAAGTGAAGTGAGAGGCGGCGGCAGAAAACCATGGAAGCAAAAAGGCAGAGGAACAGCCAGAAGCGGAACTATCCGCTCCCCGGTTTGGGTCGGAGGCGGTACAATTCACGGACCGAGGCCGCATCTCTATAAGCTTGGTATGACTAAAAAATCAGCTCAGCTTGCCAGAAAGAGCGCATTAAGTCTTAAAGCTAAAAATGGCGAGATCATGGTTGTTGAAGATATCAATTTCGAGAAACCTAGGACGAAAGATTTTAGTTCTATACTAAAGAGCCTGAACCTGGATGGCAAGAAAGTATTGATGCTGACGGTTAAAGATAACGATAATGTTTACAAATCAGGCAGGAATATAAACAAAGTCAATGTTTTGAATGCATCAAATGCAGCTACATACGACCTTGTTAATAACCAGCTCATACTTATTCAAAAAAGTGCGCTTGATGAACTATGCAAGCCTTTAATTAAATAAATTTAGCCACAATTATAAGATCATGATAAGAAGTATTTTAGTAAAACCGGTAATAACGGAAAAAATGACCTTGCTTCAGGAGCAAAAGAATCAGTATGCTTTTGAAGTTGATATAAATGCGTCTAAAGTTGCCATTAAGAATGCAATACAGGGCAAGTTTAATGTAAAGGTAGATAGCATCAGAACCGTAACATCAAAAGGAAAGCGGAAATCCCAATTCACCAAAAAAGGCAGATACGAGGGATTCAGGCCGACACGCAAAAGAGCGATAGTTACTTTAGCAAAAGATAACAAGATCGATCTTTTTGAAACCTCGGCTTAATTTTTACGAATCTCTGAATATTTTTAATAATTTAACCTATGTAATCACCGCCTATGAAAATTGGTAAACAATTTACAAATAGGGAATCCCAATCAATTGATAAGTATCTGCAGGAGATCGGGAAAGTAGAACTTCTTGATGTAGAAGAAGAGATTGACCTTGCAAAGAAAATAAAGTACGGCGACGAAAAAGAAAAGCAGAAGGCACTTGAAAAATTGACCAAGGCTAATCTTCGTTTTGTTGTAAGTGTCGCCAAGCAATATCAGAACCAGGGACTTTCTCTAGGCGATCTTATTAATGAAGGAAATCTTGGACTGATCAAAGCTGCAAAAAGATTTGATGAGACCAGGGGATTCAAATTTATTTCATATGCTGTTTGGTGGATAAGACAATCTATATTACAGGCTTTGGCGGAACAGTCACGTATTGTAAGGCTTCCACTTAACAGGGTAGGAGCGCTTAACAAAATTGGTAAAGCCTACAGCACGCTTGAGCAGGAATTTGAAAGAGAGCCAAGCGCAGATGAACTTGCTGAACAGCTTGATATGTCTTTATATGAAGTATCCGATACACTAAAAATTTCAGGAAGGCATTTATCTATTGATGCTCCGTTTGTTCATGGAGAAGATAGCAGGCTTGTTGATATTATGCCCAATCAGAACCAGCCCTTGCCGGATCATACACTTATCAATGAATCGCTTAAGATTGAAATTCAAAGGGCCTTAAATACTTTGAGCCCTAGAGAGCGTGATGTATTAAAATTATATTACGGCTTAGATCAGGAAAATCCATTAACTCTCGAAGAAATAGGCGAGAAATTCAAGCTGACAAGAGAAAGAGTAAGACAGATCAAAGAAAAAGCGATCAGAAGATTAAAGCACGCTTCAAAAAGCAAGCAATTGAAGACATATCTTGGCTAATTAGGCCGGATATTGAAATAGAATAAAGTTTCAAATACGCCCGTAATAGTTACTGGCGTATTTTTTAATTATCATTAATATCTAAACTAAATCTTTAGTATTATGAAAATAAAGTTCATGACTACGTTAACTCCCTTAATTATAATTTTTCTGATAAGTTTCATAGGTTGCGGAAAGAAATCAGGTGATGATAACCTGGTTGAGTTAAAGGGCGGCATCAAGGGCGGCGGGATCATGATCACAAATGAAAATGAGAACATTCGTGGCCTTGACCCGGTTGGAATGAACGATGTTGTATCTCACCATGTATCTCATCAGCTATATGATCTGTTGATAGATCTTGACACTAACCTGCAGTTGAAACCAATGCTTGCGAAGAAGTGGGAAATAACACCTGATGGTTTAACATATACATTTCATTTGAGAAATGATGTTCTGTTCCATGATAATCCCTGCTTCCCCGGAGGCAAGGGCAGAAAATTTGTTGCTGAGGATGTAAAATACTCTTTTACACGTGTACTTGATACAAGAACCGGAAGCCTTGGATTTGATTTCTACAAAAATTATGTTGAAGGCGCAAAGGAGTTTAATGATGAAATAACCAAATCGTTAAATGAAAGCCGTGAACCTAAATTGAAGGATGTGAGCGGATATAAAGTAATAGATGATACAACCTTCCAGATCAGGCTGACAAAACCTTTTGCTCCTTTCATTTATTATATGTGTCTTGGATTCGCCTACATTGTTCCAAAAGAGGCTGTTGATAAATATGGAAAAGATTTTTTCCAGAATCCGGTCGGAACAGGTCCGTTTGTTTTCGAGAACTGGACACCGGACTTAGAGCTAAATATGAAAAGGAATCCCAATTATTGGGATAAAGATGTTCACGGCAATAGCATCCCATATTTAAGCGGAGTGAAATTCAGGTTTGTAAAAGATCTTTCACAGCAACTGCTTGAATTCAGAAATGGCAATATCTATGATTCATACCGGATTCCCAACGAACTGTTTAAAACTATAGTTACCGAAGAAAAGACGCTTACTCCTGAATATTCAAAGTTCGTAGTTCAAAGGAAAACAGCGCTTGCAACTCAATATTATGGATTCCTGGTTACAAGTAAAACATTTTCTGATGTAAGAGTAAGACAGGCATTTAATTATGCTGTTGACCGTGATAAGATTCTGAAGTATGTGATGCAGGGATCTGCTTCAGATCCTGCAATATATGGATTAGTGCCGCCGGTAACACCAAATTATAATGCAAAGAGAATTAAGGGGTACAGTTTCGATCTTCAGAAGGCTAAACAGCTTATGAGCGATGCAGGTTATCCGGGCGGTGAAGGTTTCCCCGAAGTTACGCTGAATATAAATGAAGGAGGCGGAAGAAATACCCAGATTGCAGAAGCTGTACAGGATATGCTTAAAGAGATCGGAGTAACTGTTAAACTCCAGTTACTGCAATTCGCCCAGCATTTAGATAATATCGATGCGGGCAGAACTGACTTTTACAGGCTTGGCTGGAATGCAGATTACCCCGACCCGGAAACTTTCCTGAACCTTTTCTACGGTAAGAACGTTCCGGCAAATCCAAAGGATAAGAGCCCCATCAACAGCTTCAGGTATAAGAACCCAAAGTTTGATGAGCTTTTTGAAAAAGCTATTGCGACAACGGATATCAAAGAAAGAAACAAGCTTTATGAGGAAGCTGAACAGCTTGCTGTAAATGATGCTCCAATGCTGTTTTTATACTATGATGAGGACTGGAGGCTTGTACAATCTTTCGTAAGAGACTATGCGCTTGATCCAATGCACAGGGTAAACATGAGATTCACCTGGCTGGATAAATGAAGATACTTATGGAATTGTTTTAGATTCTTAATTGTTTTATATCATATAGTTATCTCTACAGTTTTAGCTTTTATTAGTAATCAATAAAAGTTATATTACAATCAAATTTAAACCAAAGAAAGGAAACATCTATTTGAGAATAAAAATGAAAATCATCGGCCTATTGTTCCTGCCGGTTCTGATCAGTACCATGATCGGGTGCTCGGCAAGCGATAGTGATTACAGTGTTAAAACTAACAAAAAGACCAAGAAAACAGAGCAGGTAGCCAGTATAACTGGTATTCAGAAAAAAAGTTTGATCGAACAGTCTAACCTAGAGACACTCACAAACATTGTTTCCGAATATTCCAACACCTCTGTTGACAGGGACGCTGTAATGATCAGGATCATCGAATTGATAAATACTCCTTATTTATGGGGAGGTACTACTACTAATGGTATCGATTGCTCGGCATTTTGCCAGAGAGTAATGAAGTATGCATTAGGAGTTGATATACCGAGAACTTCCATAATGCAATCTACTGTGGGAGACCCGGTTGATAGAGAAAACCTGCAATTTGGCGACCTTGTGTTCTTTAACACTATGGGAAGAAGGATATCGCATGTAGGCATATATCTTGGAGAAAGTGTATTTGCTCATTCTTCATCAAGCGGTGGTGTCAAAACCAGCTCATTAAGTGAAGATTACTACAATGCAAAATACGTAACAGCCAGACGTGTTATAAAGTAATTTATGGCTACTTATATTTTAAGAAAGTTACTGTATTCTATCCTGATACTTATTGGAGTGATAACAGTAACTTTCTCTTTAATGTACGTAATCCCCGGCGACCCTGCAAGATTAATGCTGGGACAAAGAGCTGATATAGCATCTATTGATGCAGTGAGAAAACAGCTTGGGCTTGACGATCCATTATACGTGCAGTATGGCAGGTTTATGGTTAAGGCAGTTCAGGGTGATCTGGGAAGGTCATACTCTTCAAACAGGGATGTATTGAAAACGATTATTGAAACGTTTCCTGCAACAGCATTACTGGCTTTTTCAGCACTCGTTCTTTCGTCGATATTAGGAATTTTGATAGGTGTAATATCATCTGTGAAACCATATACTTTTGCGGATAACGCCTCTATGCTTCTTGCTTTGTTCGGGATTTCTTTTCCTCCATTTGCGCTGGGCCTCATCATGGCGCTTGTTTTTGGAGCCTGGCTTAAATGGTTTCCGATCTCGGGTTATGTAAATAACGGGATGATATACCTCGTTTTACCGATGCTTACACTTGCACTGAGACCCCTCTCAATAATCGCCCGCCTCACAAGATCCAGTATGCTGGATGTACTTGGACAGGATTACGTTAGGACGGCAAGAGCTAAAGGAGTAAATGAATGGAAAGTAATAATAAGGCATGCCTTAAGAAATGCGCTCAACCCGGTTATAACAACTATCAGCGCATGGCTTGCAGCCTTGTTAGGAGGAACTTTCTTCATTGAGTACATTTTTAACTGGCCTGGGATAGGGCTGCTTGCAATTAACTCAATCCTGTCACTGGATTTCCCTATGATACAGGGAACTGTTTTGTTTACTGCAGTAATTTTCATAATTGTAAACGTGATTGTAGATGTAGTATATGCTTTCTTGGATCCAAAAGTTAAATTAACCTAATCCAATAACTAAATATCTTCAATGAAAAAAATTACTTCAATCCTCTTTTTGTTCCTAATGCTGGCTTCGGGTTTGTTTGCTCAGCCTGCATATCTCTCTCCGTTTAAAGTTAACGTTAATAAGACTAATTCAATTTCGAAGGAAATTAAGAGTGCTGTTAATGACGCTAAAATTATAGATGTTGATCTAAACATTGTCAAACAGGTAGTTGAAAAAAAATCTGAATCCATTTCGGTTGAAGTCCCAAATGGCATTTCAACTATTCGCCTGGTATTAAACAGGTTCGAAATTCTTGCTCCGGGCGCTAAAATTGTTGCCGGAACTGTATCAGGCGATAAACCTGTTGATATGAATAATACTTTTATTGTATATACTTCAAATCTCAAAGACAAGAATTCACCTTTGGTTGTCATGACATTTTTCAGGAATGATGTTACTGCAATGATCATATCAAGCGAAGATGTTGCTGTGCTTTCCAGAAAAGAAGTTACAGATGTGAATTCCGACTATATTTTCTTCCAGCAGAGCAAAACCAAGGCAAACAGCGACTTCAAGTGCGGAGCTGAAAGTCTTGAAATACCAAAAGAGATTCTCGAAATGCAGAAAAACCTTAAACCTGGAAATGTGGATAACTTAACAAGTCAGATCATCAAAACTCAAATTGCTGTTGAATCTGATTATGAAACTTTTCAGCGGTACGGCAGCGTAGAAAATGCTTCAAAGTATATTCTGAGCCTTCTTGCCCCTGTTTCTGCAATTTACACCAGGGATATTAATGTTCAGATCGTATCAACTTATTTAAGGGTATGGGATAATATAAATGATCCTTATAACGGCACAACCTCCAATACATTGCTAAATGAATTCAGAAGTTATTGGAACTCTAATATGACCGCTGTCCCAAGAAATCTGGCACATTACATTACTACAAGGCCCGGTGGATTGGGTGGTATAGCATGGGTGAATCAGCTTTGCGCAAATGTTAATAATGGTTACGGTTACGCTTTTAGCGATATTGACGGCACATTTAACAGCCTTCCGGCTTATTCATGGGACGTTATGGTTGTTTCGCATGAAACAGGTCACAATTTTGGTTCTCCTCATACTCATAGTTGTACATGGCCAGGCGGCCCTATTGATAGTTGTTATGCAACCGAAGGAGCCTGCTATACCGGTGCACCAATTGCAATCGTTGGAACAATAATGAGTTACTGTCATTTGAACGGATCAATTTCTCTTGTGAAGGGTTTTGGGCCGTTACCAACTCAATTGATCAGAAATAATGCAGAGAACGCACCTTGTTTGACTCCTATGAGTGGTTTTCTTGTTGCTACTCCAAATGGTGGTGAAATATTCAGAAGCGGGCAGCTGATCACAATTATTTGGGGAACAGGTATAACCGGTAATGTTAATATTGAGTATTCTTCAAATAACGGAACTAACTGGAGTACTATTCAGAATGGTGTAAGTGCAATTTTAAGAAACGTAGACTGGACATTGCCTTATATGCCTACAGTTACACTGGGTAGAGTAAGAGTATATGAAACCGGAAATACTTCAAATGGAGATTTGAGCGATAGTTCATTCCAGATCAGGCCGAATCTGAATACGTTTTCCGTTATTGATCCACCACAATTGTACAGAATGAACGTATATGCAGGAGATACGACTAAAGTTCATTTCACATTCACCAGTGCCGGAACTCTTCCTGAGATCAAATATAAATGGGTGCTTAGCACAATCAATAATTCAAACTTGTTCAACAGGTTTTCCAATAATAACGGAAATGATACAATGCTATCCATATCCAAAGGAACCCTTGATTCAATTGTTACTTCATGGGGTGCAGCAAACGTTGGTGATTCATTACGGTTAAGATGGAATGTTAAAAGTTTTACTCAGCTTGATTCTCTGCAGACAAATAACTCATTCCTTATAACATTTGTTCGTTCAATAATTGGAATACAGACTATCTCTCAGGTCATACCAAATGTTTATTTTGTAAACCCGAATTATCCAAATCCCTTTAATCCGACAACTAATATTAAGTTTGGATTGCCGAAAGCAACGTTCGTCAAACTTACCGTTTTTGATATACTTGGAAGAGAAGTCTCGGTATTGGTTAATGAAAAGCTGGATGCGGGTGAGTTTTCTGCAGGCTGGAATGCAGCTGCATTTCCAAGCGGCGTTTATTTCTATAGGATCGAAGCAGGTGAGTTTGTAAAAACAGCAAAAATGATTCTGGTTAAGTAAGGATCGCAGAGATAATCTGTTCATGTATGAAGAGCGGTAGCAATACCGCTTTTTTTATACATTTGTTTGATTCTACTATAAGTGTTATTTTTGTTAACTTTAAAAATTCAATGAATATTCAGGAAATTCGCAGGAAAATAGAGCTTTACACAGGTGAACTAAGTAAAGAGTTCTACTTGCAAGGGGCTGGTTTAAAAAATACTGTAGATTTTGATAGTGTATCTGATAGATATCCGGATCTGTTTTCACAGGAGAATCTTGAGATAATTAAGAAGAGTCTTTCGGAAGCTTGCGAAAACGAAGAGAAAAACCGCCTAAGCTTACTTCTTGAATCTTTTTATGGAGAGATAATCTCACAGAAATTGAAGGAGGATTTGAACGAATTCTTTGTATTGGAATCAGAGCTTCGCGTTGAATCCGGAAATGGTTCACAAGTTCCTTACAGGAGCGCAATTGTATATCTTTTAAATGAACAAGACAGGAAAATAAGGGGCAGAATGCAGGATGCCATTGAGTTGATAACAGAACGTCGTTTGAACCCCTTGCTTGAAAAATTATACAGAAATGAGTCTCATGAATTATCTGTTCTTGGATTCAAGAGCAGATCACAATTTTTTCACCATTTTTCCGGAATTGACCTTTTCTCTCTTGACAAAATGATGCAGGATTTCGTTCTGTATACAAATGACCTTTACGAGGAATATCTCTACCGTTATGCTAAGATAAAAGTAAACATACCGCTGAGTGAATTGAAAAAGCATGATCTAAGTTTTATTTTAAGGGCTACGGAATTTGACAGTTTTTTCCCAAAAGAGCATATGTATGGGCATATATCAGATTTTATTACGAGAATGGGAATAGATATGAGTGCAGGCGGTAGAATTATTTATGATCTGGAAAATAGAGAGAACAAGACCTCCCGGGCTTTTTGTACCTATACAAGAATTCCCGAAGAAGTCTATCTTGTATTCCCGCCAAGGGGAGGAGAAGATGATTATTATGCATTTTTGCATGAATTGGGGCATGCTTTGCACTTTGCAAATACAGATAGGGATTTGCACATGGAGTTCAAATGGTTTGGCGATTCTTCTGTATCTGAAGCGTATGCTGTAAACTTTGATCATCTTACAATGGATGAACACTGGATGAATTATTATCTGGGTGTGAACAAATTCAACAACGAAGAGTATTTTAAATATAAAAATTTTAAAGAGCTTGTGAGCCTTAGAAGACTGGCATCAAAGCTTCATTATGAAATGAAACTAAGTTCATCACCGGATATTTCTGAAAGCAAAAGATACTACGCGAAAGTAAATACTGAAGCTATGAAAGTTGAGTATTCATCCACAAATTATCTAATGGATGTGGACCCGAATTTTTACTGTGCCCGCTACATACTTGCCTGGATCTTGCAGGCCGGGCTTCAAAGCCGGCTGCGAACCTCTTTTGGAGAAATGTGGTTTCATAGTAAACAAGCCGGAGACTTTCTAGAAGAACTATGGTACCATGGCCAGAAGTATGACGCTCAGGAATTAGCAAAACTGATTGGAATGGAACACCTATCAACAGAAAAAATTCTGGCAAATTTAAGAAAAGAATTATCAACAAAAGTATAATAGAATAGACATGGCAATAAATTTCAACAAATTCACAATAAAAGCACAGGAGGCTATGCAGGCAGCCGGAGAAATTGCGGTAAATTATTCTGACCAGCAGCTTGAACCGGAACACCTCTTAGCGGCATTGATCCAGAATAATGATAGTATTGCAGTTTCACTGATAAACAAGATCGGGGCCGGACTTGATGCATTAAAAATAAAGACGTCCGGATTGATTGATAAACTCCCTAAAGTATCCTCTACAGCTTCAACAAATCAATTCCTTTCTACTAATCTCCAGCAAGTTCTGGATAATGCTTTTAAGATCGCAGGGCAGTTGAAAGATGAGTACGTTAGCATTGAACATCTGCTTATTTCTTTAACTGAAGATAAAGGCAGCACCGGTAAGTTACTCAATGAACAGGGCCTGAATAAAGAAAGTATTCTGAAAGCCTTGTTGGATGTTCGTGGGAATCAGCGGGTAACTAACCAGGAACCTGAGGAAACCTACCAGTCACTTAAGAAGTATGGACGTGATCTTAACCAGCTTGCAAAGCAGGGAAAGCTTGATCCTGTAATAGGAAGGGATGATGAGATCCGCAGAGTGTTGCAGGTCTTATCCCGCAGAACTAAAAATAACCCTGTCCTGGTGGGTGAACCCGGAGTTGGGAAAACTGCAATAGCTGAAGGTCTTGCTTTCAGGATTGTTAATGGCGAAGTACCTGAAAATCTCAGAGCAAAAACAGTCATAGCACTTGATATGGGAGCGCTTATTGCAGGTGCAAGCTACAGGGGACAGTTTGAAGAACGGCTCAAAGCTGTTATAAATGAAGTTAAGAAGAGTGAAGGACAGATAATTCTATTTATAGACGAAATACATACACTTGTTGGAGCAGGTAAAACTGAAGGGGCAATGGATGCTGCCAATATTCTTAAGCCGGCACTTGCCAGGGGAGAACTGCATGCAATCGGGGCAACAACTCTGGATGAATACAGGAAATATATTGAAAAAGACCCAGCTCTTGAAAGGAGATTTCAGCCTGTTTTAGTCGATGAACCATCTGTTGAAGATACTATTTCGATCTTACGCGGCTTAAAAGAAAAATATGAAATTCATCATGGGGTGAGAATTACTGACTCTGCAATTGTTTCTGCGGCTGTACTTTCACAAAGATACATTACAGAGCGCTTCCTGCCGGATAAAGCAATAGACCTGATTGATGAAGCCGCAAGCAAGTTAAGGATTGAAATTGACTCCATGCCTGAAGAGCTTGATATAATAGAAAAGAAAATCAAACAATTAGAGATTGAAAGAGAAGCGCTTAAAAGAGAGCTTGCCGCTTAAGATTTCTTTTTCTTCTCTGCGGTTAGAGTTTTATCCATAATAGGAAGAGTGAAAAAGAATGTTGTACCTTTGCCGACTTCGGATTCAAACCAGATCTTGCCTCCGTGTTTTTCTATCACCCTTTTGCAAAGTGCAAGCCCGATTCCTGAGCCGGGATACTTCCTGTGATCATGGAGCTTCTGGAAAACAATAAATATCCTTTCGGAAAACCACTGCTCGATACCGATTCCGTTATCTTTTACTTCAAACTGCCACATTCCGTTCTTCTTTTCTGCCGATATTTCGATCGTTGGCTTGCTTTCTCCCTGATACTTAATAGCATTGGCAACCAGGTTTTGAAAAACTTGTGTCATTTGAACGAAATTACCGAAAATCTTGGGCAGTGTGAAATGCTTAATGCTGGCTTTACTTTCTTTAATAGCTACATCCAGGTTAGCAAGTGCATCCTTAAGTGCAACGTTGCAGTCAACTTCTTCTTTTGGAGCCCTTTCAGTACCTACCCTGGAGTACATCAGAAAATCTGTTATAAGCCTGTACATTCTGGTAACTCCGTCATCAGCGTTTGTTATCTGCTCTTCCATTTCAGGGCCAAGCCGTTTCTTATACTTCTTATTGAGGATTTCCAGGAAGTTCTGTATTGATCTCAGAGGCTCCTGCAGGTCGTGGGATGCAGCATATGAGAATACATAAAGTTCCTCGTTTGATAGAGCAAGCTCTTCGGCATAACGCCTCAGCTCTTCTTCGACCTGCTTTTTAAATGTAATATCCCGTGAAATTGCCGAGACCTGAGTTATAATTCCTGATTCTTCCCTGATAGGAGAAAGTGTCAACGAAACATCAATAATTGATCTATCTTTTCTTTGTCTTTTTGTTTCAAAGGATTCAATACGTTCGCCTTTTCCAACTTTGCCAAGAAGATGTTTAAGTTCGTTTTCTTTGAAATCCGGCACTACAATCGAAATATTTCTGCCGATTGCATCCTTTTCGATGTAGCCATAAAGTTTCTCTGCCCCCGGATTCCAGCTTTCGATCTGGCCATCAAGACTCATTGCATAAATTGCATCTCCGGAATTAAGTACAATTGAGGCAAGCTGTGATTTAATTTCTTCGTTTTTCTTACGATCGGTTATATCTCTCAATATTGTAATAACATGCGGAATTGAGTGATACAAAACAGGTGTTGATGCTGCATTAACATCAATATATACGCCGTTCAATTTTTTGATCGAGATATCAATTGGTGGGAATTGCTTCATATACTTAACCATGTTTTCCACCCGCTGAGCTACCTTCTCACGGTAGGAATAATGAATGAGCTCATTCATGGTCAGTCCAAGGAGCTGGTCTTCAGTCTCTGCCCCGTACAAAGCAAGACCTGCCTTGTTTACAAACATAAGTTTCCCGTCTCTGTGAACAGTTATTGCATCGGGAGAAAGATCAACTGTGCTCCTGAGTCTGTTAACATTATCCTGAAGTTCTTCTATTTCTCTTTCGGTTGCACTTATCTGCGACTGTGATTCTTTTGCCCTTCTTCTTGAAAAAACCGCAAAAGCAAAACCAAATACAGCAAGCACAAAAAGAAGTTCAACGATCCTGAATCCGTCCTGTTCGGCTGCAATGCCGCGCATCCAGACAAAAACATCCAGTAATGAAAATGCAACCAGTATTACAATTATTACCGAAAAGATAATAATTATATCCTTCAGATCAGTGGATTCTTTTTTATTTTGCCCTTCGTTCAAGAAGTTCTTTCTTTATTTCTTTTTTGAAAGCAATAATTTCCCTGATTGTCCTGAATATTATCGATGGCCGAGCCGCCGTTGAGACGCCGTCAACTCGCGGCAGGTGTCTTACTCCAACTTCAGTAAAGGTGTAACCCAGCAGACTTGCCCGTATCATTATCTCTGCGTCAATAAAAGCATCCTTGGTATTCACTTTGATCTTCTTAAACAGATCGGTCTTAATGATCTTGAATGCGCAGTCTATATCAATATAATCTGTATTAAAAATTAACTTCAGCACGAAGTTATAGACAAAACTTGTTAACTTCCTGTAAGTTGAATATTGTTTTTTCTTTCTGTAACCAACTATCATATCGCTATACGGGATCAGAGCAACAAATTTTCTTAATTCATCAAGATCGAACTGGTTATCACCATCGGTATAAAAGACATACTCAAAACGCGCAGTAGAAAAACCCTCCCACAGGGTTGCGCCGTATCCTTTATTTGTTTTGTGGTGAACCACTTTTACCTTCGGATACTTCGCAGCAAGTCCATCAGCCACTTCTGCGGTATTATCAGGGCTTCCATCTTCAATTATAGTGATCTCGTAATCTTTAAGCTTCATGTCTTCCAAAACTGTTACAGCTTTATCAACTACCTTATTGATGTTCTTTTCGTCAAAATATGCCGGGAAAAAAACTGAGAGTGTAATATCTTTATTGGTTATCAAGAATATATCTCCAGGTGTTTTTCAGGCCTTCATTAAATTCTGTTTCGGGTGTCCATTTCAGTTGTTTTGCCGCCAGGCGGTTATCGAGCACATTGGCTTTTACATCAAACTTCCGGGAAGGCAGATATTTTACTCTGAATTTAAGCTTTAAGACTCTTCTGAACTTATCCAGTATCTGATTTATTGAATAGCCGGTTCCGCTGCTGATATTATAAATGCTATTGTCTGAGTTATCCTGAAATGCCCTGTAAATAGCTTTAGCACCATCCTTGATGTAAAAGTAGTCTCTTACTATCTTACCATCGCCCCAAATTTCAATTGTTTGCTTATGCTTGATCTTATACAATAAGTGTGCAATTAATCCCTGGCTCAACAAAGGGTTTTGCCTTTCACCAAATGGATTGGCAAATCGCAGAATTTTATAGTCTTGCCCTTTTAGATTTTTGTACAAGCTTAAATATTTCTCAATAGTCAGTTTAATTATGCCGTAAGAGTTTAATGGTTCGGTTGGGTGATCTTCTTTGATTGGCAGTTTAGTTGGATTACCGTAAACAGTACCGCCGGAGGAAATGAAAATTACTTTCTTAACGCTGTTATGAACACATCTCTCAAACAAATGGAGTGATGATATTAAGTTACTTTCAACATCGTAATACGGGTTTAAATTAGAACTTGCCGGAAGGGTGGAGCTTACCAGGTGTACTACATAATCTTTATTCCTAAGCGATTTATTAATATCAATTTCGTTATTGAAATCCCCTTCAATAAAATCGATTTTTTCAAGGATATGTGCCACATTCCTTTTCGATGCATTAAGTTTATCGAAAACGGTGACCTTCATATTTTTCAAAAGCAGGTCCTCTGCAATGTGCGAACCTATGAATCCTGCCCCTCCGTATATTATACAGCTTTGTTTCAATCTCAGGTTTTTTTTAGTTTTAAAACATACCTGAAAGGTACAAGAGTATTCGGAATTCTGGCAATTTCAGCAATATCCCAGATCCCGGCTACATGCTTCTTAATAAGTTCAAGGTTGTATTCGGTTAAGTGCCATTCATCAAGGTTATTCTTTGAAGCAAGGTCCCAGCCGCTTTTCTTGGGGGCGATGAGCCTTGTCAATCCCAGGTTCCTTAAGAGTTTCTTTGTAGAATTAATAAGATTCTCATTTGGTATAGAAAGCGATAACAAGCCATCATCTTTCAGGACTCTTTTCATTTCCTTAAGCAAAGGAATCGGTTCAAGGACATGTTCTATAACTTCTGAACATAAGAGCCTGTCAAAAAACTTATCCTCATAGGGTATAACTTCACCTGCTGATTTTTTCAGCTCAACCTTGCTGCCTAGTCTTTCCTTGGCACGTTTGATCTGTATCTCAGAAATATCAATTCCGTATAATTTCCCCTGGGGGATTCTTTCAAGTATATGCCCTGCGCCGCAGCCTACTTCAAGTACTTTGTCGCTTGATCTTATCTCAGCCAGATCGATAAGTCTTTTGATCCTTTTATTTTCTATGTAGCGAAAGATCGGATTTGGATGGTTGTAAAATTTATCCAGGTCATGCTTTATTGCATGTACTTCATTCCATTCTTCAAAAGTCTCGTTAGTTGGTTTCATAATATTGCGGTATCAAAGTTTTTCAAAAATAAATGCTCCAAATCTCTTATCTGAAGACATGAATTGGTTTAACAGTTTAAAATTAGGATTATTCTGTAAAAGCTCCAGCTGGGTATCGTATTTATATTCAGGCCTGTAGCTGTAATGCGAGTCCCATATTACTATTGTGCCTTTGGGTGATTCTTCAAGTGATTTCTTTGTAAGTATTGTGAATTTCTTTTTTTGTTCGCCAAAAATATCTCCATAAAAAAGTATCAGGCTGTGATTATACAAAACCTGTGTAGATTTATCTGCATTACTCTTGTACCAGTCTGCCATTTGGTTTACAGTGATGTTTTCGGGTCCCTGCTGCTTCGGCTTCTCTGTGTAGAAAGTATATCCAACGGAAAGCAGGATCGTCAGAATGAGTATCTGGTGAAACTTTATCTCCCTACTCATTAACACCATTAAAACAAACCCTGCTATTAGTGCTGCTGCGGTTAGAAGCTTAAGGAATTCAGATTTTTCAGTCAATAGTAATCCCGTCGATTCTTTTGAAAGAAACAATAGAATAATTACCGCAGATGCAGCAAATACAGAAAGTACATATTTCTTCATTTTCATATTCAATGCCTGGTCAAAACCAATAAGCGCAATAATCGCAGCAAACGGGCTTACCTGCAGCAAATATCTCCATGAACCCGGGTTTGTACCCTTGACAACCAGATAACACTGAAACAATAAAACCACAAAGAAGAATAAGTAAACAATTAGTTCACGATTTATGAATTCTTTTTTGTCCTTTAAAGTGAATGGATAAACAACGCCCACTAAAAACAAAGTAAACACAACCGGTCCTGCAATGTAAATTAACACCTGAAAGTAATGGAAGAAGCTTCTATCAATACCCAGGTTAAAATCGCTCAAGCTCTGCATTTCAGTCCATGCCCAAATGGGATCACCTGTTTTAAGGAATCCAATCAAGTTTATTATTAAAGGAAATATTGCTATATAAAGTATCGGGACATATTTCTTCCGCATAGCCATGAAAATGGCTAGTATAAGACAAAGCAAGGCAGATTCCTGCCTGACTGTAAATGCCAGGCCACACATTAGTGCAGAGAGAATTAGCTTATCTTTAAAGTAGAAATAGAGGGTTAAAACCAGTAACAGGCCTGTGAAGATTTCTGCATAGCTTCTGAATGCCAGCTGAAGCAGATGAGGCTGGAACGCAAACAAAATTCCTGCCAAAATACTGTTCTTTAGTTTTAGCTCTTTTGCAAGCAAAATCGTAAAATAGGCTGTAACTGCTGTAATTATTGAATTAAATATTACTACAAAGTCATACCCTAGCAGTGATGGAAGAACCATAAAGATTTTCCATCCGGGTTTGCCCCAATTAGACATGATAATAAAAGGATCGGTCCAGAAATCACGCATGTTTATAAAATGAGCAACCTCATCATCCTGATAAAAACCATTAGAGTAACGGCTGTAAATGTAGTAAATTATGACTAGTAGGGGGACTATCAGCCAGTAATACTTTGAATAATCTTTATCAACATTATAAACAATCGCCTTTTGGCCAGGAGTTGATTTTACTTGTTTTTTCATTGAATTATCAGCAAATATAGATAAGTATTTCGTAATATTCTATTCATTTTATCAATTAAACAGGTTCATTATCTTTGTCTAAAGATATAAACCAGGTAAATATGGCAAAACAGAAGAAAGAAAATCCGGCAGTTAAAAGGCTTCAGGATATTGATAAAGAAATTGCAGAGCTCAGTTCCGAGCGTGATGAGCTTAAAGCACACTGGCTGCAGGAAAAAGAGCTAATTGCTGAAATTCGAAGAATGAAGGAAGAGGTTGAGAGCCTTAAACTTGAAGCTGAGAATTATGAGCGGGAAGGTGATCTTGGTAAAGTTGCAGAAATACGTTACGGCAAAGTGATAGAACTTGAGAAAAAAATTGAAGAGAAGTCCGGAAAACTGAACGAATTGCAGAAAGACCGGAGAATGTTAAAAGAAGAAGTTGAATCCGAAGATATTGCTGAAATTGTTGCTAAGTGGACAGGTATTCCTGTATCGAAAATGCTTGAAGGTGAGCGTGAAAAACTTCTGCATATCGAAGAGAATCTTCATATGCGTGTAATAGGGCAGGATGAAGCAATTAGCGCTGTTGCAAATGCAATACGAAGAAGCCGCGCAGGCTTGCAGGACATGAACCGCCCGATAGGGTCATTTATTTTTCTTGGAACTACGGGTGTAGGGAAAACAGAACTTGCAAAAGCCCTTGCCGGATTCCTTTTTGATGATGAGCACAATCTGATCAGAATTGACATGAGCGAATATATGGAGAAGTTCTCTGTCAGCCGTCTTATTGGCGCGCCACCAGGATATGTTGGTTATGAAGAAGGGGGACAGCTTACCGAGGCTGTTAGAAGAAAACCATATAGCGTAGTGCTGCTGGATGAAATTGAAAAAGCTCACGCGGATGTATTCAATATTTTGCTGCAATTACTTGATGACGGAATATTAACAGATTCACAGGGAAGAACTGTGAATTTTAAGAATACCATTATTATAATGACATCCAACCTGGGTTCACATTTAATACAGGATGAATTACTGAGCATTGATGAAAACAACAGGGAAGAAATACTGGGCAGGCTTAGAGAAAAGCTCTTCGAGCTGCTAAGGCAAAAGATCCGTCCTGAAATACTCAACCGCATTGATGAGGTTGTTATGTTTAAGCCGCTGCTTGGCGATGAACTTAGGAAAATAGTTGATATTCAGCTCAATATTATCAGTAAAATGCTGAGCAAAAATAATGATATAACACTAACTGTTACTGATGATGC
>JAIOIK010000188.1 GCA_019912545.1 Ignavibacteria bacterium
TTGTTGAAGTACTGCTTGATCAGAAGCTTACCCCGGGAAGTTATGAGTATGACTGGAATGCTTCAAACCGGCCAAGCGGTGTTTATTTTTATACTTTGGAATCCGCATTTGGAACAGGTAAGTTTATATCTACTAAGAAAATGATCTTGATAAAGTAACGAAGCTACTTTTGAAATCCGGCTTTTGACGGATTGGTTAAATAAATTCTGTGGACTGCACATGATACATAAACCGTTGAAACGGTTATAACCGGGCTTTTATCAACATTCCCACGACTAAAGTCATGGGCTTTTGAAAATTTATAATCTTAATTTAAAGAGCCATTAAAACTAAAATATTAATTGCAGCCCTCCTGTTTAATGTTTGTGTATTTTCGCAATACAAAAACATAAAGGTAAACACGAAGGAAAACCTGCCTAATGAAGTATCGATCGCTATAAATCCGAAACATCCCAACAATCTTGTTGCGGGATCGAACATCGATAACTACTACTATTCTTTTGATGGCGGCATCACGTGGGTCAACAAAAATATTTCTTCATCCACTCTTGGAGTATGGGGCGACCCTGTGCTGATATTCGATCCAAACGGAAGCGCGTATTTCTTTCATCTATCCCGCCCGTCACAGAAAGAATGGATAGATAGGATCGTCTGCCAGAGATCCACCGATGGCGGCATGACTTATGAAAATCCCGGAACATATATGGGGCTTAATCCACCGAAAAAACAGGATAAACCCTGGGCCTGCGCTGATTTTACCAGTAGCAGATGGAAAAATAATATTTACGTTACGTGGACTCAGTTTGATGCTTATGATAGTAAGCTGCCCGGAGATAGCTCGAACATCATGTTCTCACTTTCTTCCGATGCGGGGGCAAGCTGGAGCGATGCAATGAGGATCAACAAGTTAGCTGGCGATTGTATTGATTCATCCAACTCAACAGAAGGCGCAGTACCATGTGTTGGGCCAAATGGCGAGATATATGTTGCGTGGAGTGTTTATGATAAGATAATTTTTGACCGCTCTTTGGATGGCGGAGCCACGTGGCTTGCTGATGATATTGAAGCCGGAATTCAGCCCGGCGGCTGGACTTATGATATACCCGATATTTTCAGATGTAACGGCCTGCCAATAACGGGATGCGATATAAGTAATAGTCCATACCGCGGAAATATTTATGTGAACTATTCCGATATCAGGCAGGGCGCAAATGATGCTGATGTGTTTTTGATTAGATCAACCGATGGCGGAAACTCGTGGAGTGAATCCATTAGGGTAAACGATGACCCGGTGGGAAACGGTAAACAGCAATTTATGAGCTGGATGAGTGTTGATAGAATTACCGGAAATATTTATATTATATATTACGATAGAAGAAACTTCGATGACTCAAGAACCGAAGTTTTCCTGGCGCGCTCAACCGATGGCGGAGCGTGGTTTTCGAATATCAGGATCTCGGAGGAACCGTTCAAACCGGTAAAGGGGGTTTTCTTTGGTGATTACATTGGGGTTGATGCTCATAACGATTTTGCAGCATGCATATGGCAAAGACTTGATGGCAGTAAATTAAGCATTTTATACACAGGCATTGATTTTATACGATAATAATGGCAGAAAAACTTAAAAAAGAAAGCTATACAGTAACTGCGCGCAAATGGCGCCCTAAAAGTTTTGAAGATGTTTCCTCACAGGAGATTATTACCAAAACTCTTCAGAATGCGATCAAGACGGGAAAGATATCGCATGCTTACCTGTTTTCAGGGCCCAGGGGAGTTGGCAAAACGACGGTCGCGAGGCTGCTTTCAAAATCACTTAACTGCCTTAAGAAAAAGCCGGGCGAAGAGCCTTGTAATGAGTGCGAGAGCTGTGAAGAAATAAATAACGATAACCGCAATCACCCCGACGTGTTTGAAATTGACGGCGCATCTAACCGTAATATTGAGGACGTAAGAGAGCTTAAGGAAAAAGTAAAATACGGCCCAATACGCTCAAAGTTCAAGATATTTATTATTGATGAGGTTCATATGTTAACAGGCGCATCTTTTAATGCCCTGTTAAAGACACTTGAAGAACCGCCTCCTTACGTGGTTTTTATTTTCGCAACAACATCCCCTGAAAAAGTGCCGCTTACTATTTTGGGCAGATGCCAGAAATTCGATTTTAAACGGCTTACAATTGATGAGATAAAATCACGCTTAAAGCACATTGCAAAAGAAGAGAAAGTTAAGATCGATGATGAATCGCTTTTCTTCATAGCTAAAAAAGGCGATGGCTCGATGAGGGATGCACAGGGTCTTTTTGATATGTCGGCATCATATTGTGACGGTAACATAACATTCGAAAAACTGAAATCGTTTTTCAATCTGGCTGAAAGCGATGTTTACTTTAATATCACCGATTTCATCCGCTCAAAAAACGGCAGCGGTTTGCTAAGCTATTTTGATGAGCTGATGAACAAAGGCTATGATATGCAGACTTTCCTTGACGGGCTGACTGAGCACTTCAGGAATCTGCTTGTGTGCGGTTCAACAGGTTCGGCGGAGCTTATACTTGAATCCGAAAACGTTAAGCAGAAATACACAGATTATATCAGCAAGTTCTCGCAGATAGAAATTATTAATTCGCTTAAACTAATACTGCAGACTGAATACACGTTCAAGTATTCCTCCAATCAGAGGACGCTGCTTGAGGCGCTGCTTATTGAGCTCATAAAATTTACCGATACGCGCGATTTAAGCGAGATCATAGAAGAACTCAAAGAACTCAAATCGGGCAGAGGCGGCTCATACACTTCAAAGAGCAGCACATCATCGTCATCAGCAGCATCCGCTTCACAGAGTTCAGTACCGGTAAACAGCGGAGTTAAGATAAACTACAGGTCTTCAATTTCGGAAGATGCGGCTTCGGACTCCGGCAATGGTTCAATTGCGCCTGCACCCAAAATAGTTAAGGATGTACCGGTTGTGGATCTCTCTACAGCGGGCGACTTAAACGGGCACTGGCTCTCTATCAAAGACCAGATAAAGACCGAAAGGAAATGGGTTTACAGCATAATTAAAGATACCACGTTTGAGCAGGATGAGAAAATGAACTTCCTGATAAGAGTTGATGACAGCACTTATGAGCTTATTGACGGATACAGGGATTACCTTTCAGGAAAGATCTCTAAATATTTCGGAGAGAACCTATCTGTTAACCTGATAAAAAGCTCTGAATTCATAAGCTCCACAACTTTTAAGGAAACCTCAGCAGATGACGGAAATACTCCTCCAAAAGAAGCGGATAACTTCGATAAGTTAAGATCAATACTGATAAACGATTTTAACGCAAAAGAAGTTCGTAAGTAAACAACATTCCGGAATCAAATCAAAATGAACTAATGCCAATTGATTTCAGAAACTTGCCGAAAAGTAAAAACTTTTTGGCAATAGATAAGAAATATTCATCATTCAAAAATTCTAAGATAGCGATCTTATCCTGCCCCTATGAAAAAACTACATCATACGGCAAAGGAACTGCAAAGGGTCCGAAAGCAATCATTGAAGCATCTCATTATGTAGAGTTTTTTGATGAAGAGACATTAAAGGAAGTATGTTTCAAAGAGGGCATTAGTACACTTGAGCCTTTGAAATTCGGCAAAAAGACGGGCAAACAGGCGCTTGACTATATTTACTGGAATGTGCTGACATGGATAAAGTCAGGAAAATTTGTTGTGACACTTGGCGGCGAGCATTCAATATCAACAGCGCCTATTAAAGCTCATTTTGATTCCTACCCTGATCTTTCAATCCTCCATTTTGATGCGCACTCCGATTTACGTAATGAATACGAAGGCAGCAAATACTCACACGCATCATTTGCGGCACGTGTAAGTGAGTTCACCACAAAAATTACACAGGTAGGCATACGCGCGCAGTGCAAAGAGGAATATGAATTCATAAAAGAAAAAGGGATTAATACTTTTTACGCGCACCAAATACGCAATGAAGGATTTAATGATGCATTAATTGATAAGATAATTGCAACGCTTGATAAAAATGTTTACATAACTTTTGATGTGGATTACTTCGATCCATCAATAATGCCCTCTACCGGCACACCCGAGCCTAACGGCTTTTACTGGGATGAAACTATGCGCTTGCTCAAAAAACTCTGTGCCAAGCGCAATCTTGTAGGTTTTGATGTAGTTGAGCTCGCCCCCCGCAAAGACTTCAAATTCCCCGACTTTTTAACAGCAAAGCTGATTTATAAGATCTTGAATTATAGGTTTTAGTCTTTTTCACTACACTGAATTCCCCTCTCTAGAGGGGTGGCTTTGCCGCAGGCAAAGACGGTCTACGACTCATCGAGTCGAAGACTCGTAGAGGGTGTGTTACAAGATATCAGCATACTAAAATTGTACTTTTTTAAGTGTCCAAAAATGATTAATTTTGTTGACATTTTTAGAAGTTTAGCATCGGAGAGGTGGGTGAGTGGCTCAAACCAACGGTTTGCTAAACCGTCATAGGGGGTCAACCTCTATCGAGGGTTCGAATCCCTCCCTCTCCGCAACACAAATGACAGCTTTTGGCTGTCATTTTGCATTTTATTAAGTACCGGCTCAAACCAATCCGCTCAACGAGTCGAGTCGTCGACCAGCTGGCGGACTAAACCGTCAATTCTGATTGCGGTCAACCCCTGACTGCCAGTGGCAGGTCTATCGAGGGTTCGTCACGAAGTGCGGCCCATCCCTCCCTCTCCGCAACACAAATGACAGCTTTTGGCTTTCATTTTGCATTTTATTAAGTACCGGCTCAAACCAATCCGCTCAACGAGTCGAGTCGTCGACCAGCTGGCGGACTAAACCGTCAATTCTGATTGCGGTCAACCCCTGACTGCCGGAGGCAG
>JAIOIK010000189.1 GCA_019912545.1 Ignavibacteria bacterium
CATACCGCATATTGTAATTATGGCTCAGTGAATCTACTTTCAGATTACCATTCGGATCATAAATGTATTGCGCATTTGAGCCGCTTACTTTCTGCAGCTTATTGGTATTAGAATAATAGGAATAACTGAAATTATCTTCAAGGTTATTTGTTGAGCCGTATCGCTTTAATATCTGGAAATTACCGTCTTTATCATAGGAAGTGATGTTATCAAACGACGTTGTTAGTGAATCAAAATCAGCCTTAACAAGCCTGTTAGAATTATCGTAAGTGTAATTGTATCTCATATCTCCGGTACTGCCAAAACTGTTTTTGTATGTACCTGTGAATTTATTATACTTAATATTACCGTTCGGATTGTATGTTATCTCCTCCCGGAAAAACAATGTTCCGCCGGCTCTGCGGATATCACTCAGCCAGTTGCGGTTATTGTAAGAGTGTTTTATACCATATGGAGTTACGGAATGATTGATCGTCATTGTATCAAGCTGCTGGTCTTTATTGTATCTGTATTGTGCATAGGGCTTATAGCTCCAGCTTCCGCCTCCCGGCCCGTCTTCAATATTTTCTTCCTCTACGGGCGCTTCCTGAATATCAGAAACTAAATTCCCTGTATTGCCCAAAAATGCCTGCAGGCCGGCCTCACTTAACCTTCCCGCGTCATCATAAGTATTCTTATAGAATTTCCAGTCCGTTCTACCGCTCTGATAATACATATTCAGCGGCTGATTCTGGCTGTTGTAATAATATTCAAATACTTTCATAGAGTCCATTCCGGCCAGCTTCTGCCAAAACGTAGTTACATTTCCGCGCCAGTTATAGCGGTAATACTTATAGCTCCAGCTCTCGCCAAGGTAAGTCCTGAATGCAGTTGCAACAAGCCTGCCGCGTGTATAATTTGCTGCGCTGTACCCTGCCGGAAGCGATGAAAACACGCTGCCGTATTGAGTGCTGGAAATAGTATCATATACATTTATAATGTAAAGGCTATCAGAACTTACTGAGATATAATCAAACACAGGTAAGATAGTATCACCCATTGTACCTTCGTTTGGAGCTTCGTTTACAGGAATTTTCACATCTCCTATAGTAAGAAGGCGGTTCAATCCATCGTATGTCCGCTTTGTGCAGAACTTCAGATATTCTGTACTTTGCACACGCTGGTTTTCATCCTGTGAAGTAATTAGGTTACCGTTTTTATCGTACCCGTAATTTGTCTTACCGGCATCAGGCGTTATCCGCTGGCTCTGCCTGCCGAATTCATCATAATAGTACTTTATTAGTTTACCCTGAGGAGTGAACACCTCCATCAGCCTGTTTAGCTTATCATACTTATAATCTGTATTAAGCGAAATATAAGTAGGAAACACCTCTATTTGGTAAAGGCTATCCGGATTGTACGGTTCCTCCGACCTTTCAGGTATTTCATCATCACCAACAACAAATTTTTCCTCCCGAAGCAAATTACCAACATCATCAAAATATTTATTGAATTTCCTGCCGGTTTCATCTGTGAATTCCTGTTTTTCGATATAAAACCGGTTTAATGTACTGCCGCCCATATAAACTGGAATAGATGTTTGATAACTGTACGCCTGTACAGAATTTGAAGCATCTGCATTTACGGTTTTCTTTTGCCTGCCTGCAAAGTCATAACTGAATTTGGTTTGGTCCTGGCTGGCGTCAAATGTATTTGAGGGAAGATTCAAAAAGTTGAACTTATACAGAAGTGAATCAAATCCAAAATCGGAATTATAAATGTCTTTTTGTTTAATATTTCCAAAGCCGTCAAAATGATACTTAATCCGCTTTTCCTGTACCGGCTGGTAGCTCCTCATGAGCGCTTTTACCGTTACCGTCCGGTGAATATCGTCGTAATCATAGATATATGTTGAGCCGCTTGTACTGACTTTCTTAAGCGTATCGGTATCATCAATTCTTGCGTAAATTCTAAGTCTTGGGGTTTTACTCTGTCCCCATTCTACTGGATAAGGACAGTTATTAATATCATTGATAAAGAAAGCTGATTGGAAAACAACCGAATACTCATGAGGTGGTAAAATATCAAAAGTTCTCAAATAAAATCCGTTAAGTGTCTTACCCGAATTTACAATGAACCCATTCAACAAGTCTGTAACATTGTAATTGTTTTCAGTGTAACAGTCAACGGGATTAGAATCGTCCAAATAGATGTCTTGAGATGTACCTGAAAAAGAAAAATAATGAGAAAAGTAAAGATTGTAGTAGTAGTCAATATTACATTTCCTATATCCTGTGCTGCCGATGCTATCTACTGGATACAATTTAGTTACATAATCCTCGGGATTTGCCGGTTCTCCATTAATCAAGTACTGATTTTGTAAAACATTGAGTTCTAAATTTGCATCAAGTATATCAATTATCTTAGGGAACAGACCTCCATCTATCTTGAAAAAAGCTCCTTGAAAAGTGTTAATTATTGCATCTTCCGGCCCGCCGGTGTATTGTATATTCATATTAAACAAATTGCAGCCATATCTTAGATGATTCGGTGTATTTACAAATCGAAGTGAATCTGACATTTCATCATAATGCCCCCAACCACTACTGTTAATGTGTAAAGTATCAAAATAAGAGTTTGTGTCAATTCTTGAAGTCGTATCAACAGCGATTGAAGTAGAAAAATCACCAGGAAGAGTAATTGATTTGATTCTGTTATATTGTGGTTCATAAGCAAACATTGTTAAAAACCTGTTTTCATCAACTATATAATAAGGCTTCCCCAATGGATTATATAAATAGTACATTCTCTTCAGGCTGTCACAGGTCCCGTCACCATATCTTTTGTAATTATCTATTCTGGAGGGAAATCTCGGGTCCGAAAAATATTCTTTCTCAGTTGTAATTGTACCGTTAATATATTTTACCTTGAAAGAAACCTGCGGTACTGAACTAACAGGAATTGTACTTTCTGAAAAAGAAATAGGATAATAGAAATACCTTTCTTCGTTACCATCCGGCATTAATTTCTGTTTAGGGTTACCTTCTATGAATATCAGGCTGGTATCACCATGATTGACATTGTTTCCGTGAAATGCCATCCCTGTAGTATCGCGTTTATAATAAGTATATTTTGTTTCTAAATATGAGCTTGAGTTTATCTCACTATAAATTCTTTCTGAAATTAACTGTCCGTAATAACCTGAATCATTATTTGTTGTCTTAATTATCCTCTTTGCTGCTTTTTTGAGTAAGTTATTATCTTTATCGTATATTCTGGTTGCAGTATCAATTCCATTTAGGTAATACAGTTTTTGGCCGTACTCTGCTAATGGGCGGTTGAATAATACCTTATCGTTATAGTAGAAAGTCAATATTGTTTCTAGGTTATCAAAAAATGTTTCTGTTTTGGTTAATAATGGATCGATTTCGGTTTTCTTCCTAATTAAGCTGTCTGCCTCGTCTCCTTTGTGTTCATATGAATACAACCATTTCCTGGTATAGCCTTCAGTAGTAACTATCTTGTTTTCCAGGAGAAATGAACCGTTAAACTGACCTCCGCCGGATTGTCCCCCGATAAAGTAACGATAATTCACTTCTTCAAAAACGCCACCGGGTTTTAATATTTGCTCTTTCATAAGCTTGGTCGTTGCACTTAGGTCTTTAAAATCTTCAATTATCGCGCCGTAATTCTTAACCGGGTAAACTTTGTATTCTTTCGAATTTGTAATACCAACAGATTCATTATTGGTTGTATCATTTAGCGATGTTACTTCTCTTGTTGTTGAGTACACATCTAAAGTATCTATAGAAGGATTCTCGCTTCCGGCAGGGTCATAACTATAATCTATTTCAGTTTTGGATTTAGGGATCCCGTTATCTTTATCTATCTTCTGAGTGATCATATTAGTGAAAAAAGGATCTCTTCCATATCCTTTGTATAACCCGCTCTGGTTATCTGAACGAATCACTCCATATGCTGATATCGTTGGAGTATAATCAATTTCCATGGAAATAGGCCCCAGGTATGTATATTCCCTGGATCCATTCAAAAAATTCTTAAATGTAGCGATACGGTAAACATCGCTCAAAGTTATGTTTAATGAAATTTCATTAACATTACATGGAGCATTGTATAGTGTTCTAATAATGTGACCATAAGAGATTAACGCCTGTTGTGATAATGGATTCGTAATTCTTGCCAGTTTAGGATATTTACTGCCTTGAAGATCTTCGGAATATCCAAGAACATCAGAGAAATGAAATTTATAATTTCCAATTCCCAGCATATTATCTTCAAATAGCATACCATTAGGTGCATATGTAATCTGTACTCCATAGACATTGCTTAAAAGCGGCCTTCCGTATGGCGAATAGCTGTTATTATATACAAAGCTAATGGAAGTTCCAAAACGGTTTCTGATACCGTCTAAAATAAAGGGCTGTGCTAATCTTCTGGCCGGAACAGTAGAATTTCTCATATCCCAATAATCAATTCTTGTCTCAGTAAACGAGTAAATGAGTCCATCACCCATGAACAATTCAAGTTTCCGTCTTTTTGAAGTAGAGTCATTTGCATAGGTACCTGAGTTATGTGTCTGGTCAAAAATGACTTGTGCTTTTGTATGACTTCCTTTGCTATCAGAAACATAAGTCCCGCTATATTTTCCTGGAGTAATATTGACTAATGAGATTACCGAACCATCTCCTGCTAAAATGAATATTCTATCACGATCTGAAACGGTCAAACTCTTCATTCCATCAGAGTAATGATATCCGGGAATTAGTTTCTTTAAACTATTGCCGACAATATCGTCAGTGGGTATAGATAAAAGCCGTGTTTCAAAATTCATCACCTGAACAGCTATCCCGTTTACACTTAGTATCCACTCCGGAAAGTTAAAATTATACTTATATGGTTCCGGTGTGTTTAGACCGTTAAACGCGGCCGAATCACTTAGAATTACTTCATGATTGACGCTTCCGTTATAAACCAGCTTCATGTCTAAATCCAGGCCCCCCGCTCCTTTTGAACTATACATTGGTATTTCGTACATCAGGTTGCCATTAAAATCATTAATTATTTCGTTGTCATCAAAACTAAAGCTGTTCGATTTGTAGAATCCACGTTCATTAAACATCTGGCTTACGTCAGATACCTGGTTTGTTGAAGTTGATTCGCCCATTGAATCCAAAAGCGATGGCGCAAATACCTGCATAAGCGGCTCATATTGGGTTGTTATTGTATAAGCTGCTGCAAGAATAGAAAGAAAAATACAACTGAGGGGATAACAGCGGTTTTCGTAAGTTTCATTTTTTTGGGTTACTCCAAAGGTTAAAGTTATTATTAATTTTTCTCAATTTCTTTTATAATTGCACAAAACGAGGGACTTTGTGTTTTATAACGGCTGGTACTAATATAATCTCTTCATTTTATTCATGTGTATCATCTGATGATACTTTTTCTGCATCCGCCAAAAACTTCAAAAAAGAGAAAAGGGCAACCCCATGACCATGTCATAGAATTACCCCTCTATACGTGAATCAAATATAAACTTACATTTCCTTTTTTTCAAGTGTTTTTTATGTAAAATTTGTTCTTTTGACTTGCATATGCTTATGTCATATATTATCTTATTA
>JAIOIK010000190.1 GCA_019912545.1 Ignavibacteria bacterium
GGGTGATAGTTACGATACTTTGAAGAACTGCACATTTGAGAATGCAGAAAACGGCGTGAATATTGGCAGTTCAGGCTTAAGGCCGGGTATCCTGACAACAACCCTGATTACAAACTGTACATTTAATAACAGAACAAATACAAAATTTTCAAATCAGGTTTACGTTTACGGCAATAACCCGACCTTAATAAGCGGTTGCAATACGGAATCAGATCTTTCTGAAGGCTTTTCAAACGCAGTTCTTCTTGAATACTGCGGGGCAGGTTATATTGTTATTTGCGATAATAACTTTGATAATGTTTCCTGCGGTATAGCAGCAATACAATCTTCACCGTACATTGCAAGGAATATTATTACGGGCCCATCAGGCTCAGGAACAGGTATCTCGCTGGATAACTCAAACGGTACAATTGAATATAATAAGATATATAATTTCGTACAGTCAGTTTACTGCCTGTACTCATCGCCATATTTGCTTAAAAATACATTAAGCGATGCATCTGAGATGAATCTTTCATTAAATTCTTATTCAGCCCCGGTTTTGAAGCCTGTAACTGCAGGTCCCATTACGCGCTGGCTTGGAGGTAATAATCTATTTACAGGTACACCAAACGGGTCTGCATTTAATTTTTCAGGGGACTGTGCGCCGCTTATGGATTCCGGCTATAATGTCATTTCTGTAAGCGAGTCATATTATATGAGCGCTGAACTATCGGGAGATTTCAATGCGACTCTTAATAACTGGTATGACGATCCTCCTGATCCCGATCTATTTGAAACCTCAGGCGGCAGAATAATATATGAACCATACTTTGACGGTGCTTCTCTGCCATCAACTGATTATTATGAGCTTAATTCTCTTGGCTTTGGTATGCATGACTCTGTTTATGTTAAAGACCTCACCGAAACATCAACGGTTGATTCATATTTCATGCAGGCATATATGAAAGAAATGGAAGCTGACTATTCAGATGCAATAATCAAGTATAAATATGTTGTATCAGACTTCAAAACGACATCTTATGCACCCGTTGCAATAGCCAGAATATTTGCATGTCTTGAAAAGGCAAACAGCTCTAATGGTGCATTCCAGCAAATTCAGAGTTATTACGCAGGTATTAATTCTGATACAGGTAATACTATCACAGTAAGGGAACTTGCAGAAGATTTTATGATAAAATCGAAAGTGAAGCAGGGTATGATAGAAGAATCAATCAGCGATTATGACGCTATATATCAGGCAAATACAGGTAACTCTACGGGTATCCATGCATTGATTAACAAAACCTGCCTTGAGCGTATGCTATCTTATGGTGATAATATGTCAGGCAATACATCAGGTTATGCGGAACATAAAGGTAAATTACTTTCTTTACTGCTTGGTAAAGAGATTAAAAACAGCCATATCTCAATAAATAACACCATACCGGTTAACTTTAGGCTTTATCAGAATTATCCGAATCCGTTTAACCCTATAACTTCAATAAAGTACGACATCCCGAAAGATAACTTTGTGAATTTCAGGATATATGACTTACTCGGCAGGGAAGTATTCTCATCGGGTGAATTCAAAAAAGCCGGAAGTTATGAAGTTAAATTTGATGGCACAAACTTTGCATCAGGTATGTACTTTTACTCGCTTGAGTCGGGTTCATTCAGAGAGACAAAGAAGATGGTACTAATAAAGTAAAAGGTAAAAAGGCAAAAGTAAAAAATCAATTGAAAGCCTGTCAGATTTTGGCAGGCTTTTTGTTTAGTGCTATAAAACAAAACAAGGGGCAATTGCCCCTTGTTTTTGGATATCAAAACATTTCTAATGAACTACCTTGCAGGCGGAGTGTGTAATGCCACTTTGTTGCCTTCTGTATCAAGGAACATTGCAAAATCACCTATTTCGGGTGTAATCGGAGTTCTTGGAACGATCACAGTTCCGCCGGCTTTGGCGATCCTATCGATAACAGCGTCAATAATACCGTCAGCGTTCAGGTAAACTACTGAACCTTTATCGCTGGGTTCGTATCCTTCGCCGTGTACAATAGCGCCGCTTACGCCTTCGCCGTCACCCGGGAAAAATCCCATGCGGTAAGGACCCATCATTTGGTCAGCCATTTCAACCTGAAAGATAGCCTCGTAAAATTTCTTTGCCCTGTCAAAATTCAAAACAGGGAGCTCAAACCAGTTAATTGTATTTCTCATCTAGAATACCTGTAATACCTTTCTGTTAATTTAATTTGAATAGACAAAAATAGCTTTATAAGGCTAAACTTACTTCTTGAATCTTGCTAATTTAAGCTGTGCATCGTTATAAGAGTCACGCATAATTTCGGGAGACATGCCATACTTCTGTTTAAACAGCCAGCTAAATGAGCTTAGGCTGTTAAAACCGGATTCAAGGCAAACTTCTGTGATCGGCATTTCAGTCTTTAAAATAAGATCGAAAGCCCGCGCAATTCTTTTCTGTGTAATGTACTGGTATGGCGTTTCTCCGAACACATTTTTAAATAACCTTAGGAAATGGAAGTTACTCATGCATGCCGCTTTTGCAGCATCTTCTATCTTTATCTCACCTGAATAACTCTCATCTATGTAATCCCGGGCATTGTTCAGCCTTTTATAGACTTCAATTTTCGTTGACCGTTTTACAGAAGGTATTCTATCGATCTCATCCCCCACTTTCCGGTGAACAACAAGCAGGTGCTTAAGGAGCAGATAAAATTCTTCTTCAAGCCACTCCTTATCATCATGCCCGATCTTTGCGGCAAGGCAGAATTTGTAAACAAAAGGCATCAGCTTTCCATCCAACTGGTAGATCATTTCCATAAACGTAACGGGTTGTGATGAATCTTCGTGTCCATTATCCAGAATATGATCCTCTTCACAAATAAAGCTTGAGAGAACTTCTTCGGCGAACTGCGGGCGGAAAAATACGGAAACAGTTTCAGTTTCAGTATCTGATTGTATCCTTGCCGAATACTTCTGGCCTTCATTGAATATCAGGTATGAATATGAAGTTACACGGTAACTTCGTTCTTTTGTAGCGAAATATTCTTCGCCTTTTATTGTGAACTTAATTGTTAACGGACCCGTATGCAGAGGGTAATATGCCGATCTAGTTTTATTGTAAATGATCATATTAGGCCATTTCCACTCCGGGCAAGGCGCATTTATGTTAAATCCGGGGCTTGTGTAATCTGGATAACCTTTTAGGATCATTGATTATTGAATTAATCAGCAATGTTAGAGATATTTAGTCAGAGATTCAATTGAAAAAATATATTGGAGCATATTAGTTTTCATATCAATCCAAAAAAGAAAAAGCCTAAGCAACTAATTGCACGAATTTTCACAAATAAACAGATATAATGGATAATATTTTAAGATATGTCAGCGTTTTTTTCGACTTATATGCAAAAGCAGATGTTTCTTATTTACACAACTGATGTAATTTAGCATTTGTTATTTCATAAATTCTTCAATGATACTTAGCACCTCTTCGGATTTCTCATTAAACATTTCGTGTCCGCAGCCACTTATAACCTTTAGTGAAGCGCCGGAGATTTTACTCAAAACTCTTTCGGCAAGATCTTTTGTCAATAACGAATCTTCCCCATCACCTTTAATCATAAGAACTCTTACTTTGGCCGTAGCAAGCTCATCCGGGAAAAAATGCTTTTCGCTTTCGGTAATTACCCCATTAATAAAATTATCATCTGTATCGGGGTGATTTTCTCTTACCATTTTTCCCCATTCTGGCGTGAACTTAGGGTAACCGGGAGGATAATCTGCTAATATAAGACCCTTCACTTTATCCGGATGTTTTACCGCGTAAGCAGAAGCAATACCTGCTCCAACAGAATGTCCTGCGAGCCAGAATTCATTGAGACCCTCAGCTTGCACTACAGAATCTATATCAGAAACGAAATGATCCATTGAATATCCATTAACAGGTTTTGAGCTTTTCCCAAGTCCCCGCAAGCTTATAATAATAAAATGAAAATTGACAATATCTTTGATGGGCTCGTAGAATTCCTCTGCATTTACTACTGCGCCGGGAATAAATATCACCGGATCTGAACCCGGCATCTGGTTTACTGAAAGGTATTGTATTTTTGTATCACCTGAGAGTCCAAATTTTTCATGCATAGAAATTTCTAAAGTTTCTTAATCAGTTCTTTCATATCATCAGGCAGTTCACTTTCAAATCTTATTGCTTTGCCTGTTATAGGGTGTGTGAATCCAAGTACTTTTGCATGCAGCGCCTGGCGTGGCATAAGCTCAAGCAGATTATTTATCCTGTGCTGCAGATTGGAAGTAAGCTTAACTCCATGAGGAGCAGTGCCTTCGTAATCAAGGTCACCGAATACCGGGTGTCCGGTAGAAAACATGTGTACTCTTATCTGGTGGGTTCTGCCGGTGTGAAGCCGTAACTTGACAAGAGAGGTGAAATCGAATTCTTTTTCAACTTCATAATCAGTAATAGCATTTTTGCCGCCTTCAACAATTGCGAATTTCTTGCGGTCTCTTGGATTCCTGCCAAGCGGCTTTTCTATCCTGCCGGACTTCTCTTTGAAATGCCCCCAAACAACTGCCCAGTATTCACGCTCAATATCATGCCGCGAAAATAGCTTTGAAAGCTTCCGCTGAGTATCTTCATCCTTTGCTACAACCATTATACCCGAGGTTAGCTTATCCAGCCTGTGAACTATTCCTGCCCTTTCATTGCCGCCTTCTTCTTCATCGCCATTTAGCTTTGGCAATTGGTCAGCATCATCACCAAAATAATACATAAGCGCATTAACAAGCGTGCCGGAATAATTTTTATAAGCAGGGTGAGTAACCATGCCTGCGGGCTTGTTGACTATCATGAGGAAATTATCCTCATATAAAATATCAAGAGGAATATTTTCGGGTTTAACGTCTTCCTTTGCCGGAAGATATGGCAGGGTTATTTCGATAGAATCATTTGGCTGAACTACATAATTGGCTTTAATGATCTTTGCGTTGACTTCAACGCAGCCTTCGCCAATAGCATTTTTGATCTTGGTACGGGAAGAATTCTCTATGCAGTTAGCAAGATACTTGTCAATTCTTAGTTTCGTCTGTCCCGCCGGGACCTGAATCAACATTTTTCTTTGTATCTTCAATTTGAGAATTGTCCGTTATTGATTCTTTATGGATAGTTTCGTCGCGGAGTGAATTTTGTTTTGCAAGATCACCGCCAATAAAAGTATTGGCTTCTCCCAGGTCGTTATTTACAGGATATACTCCATCAACGGGCGTACTGACTAAAGGCGCATCAATAACTGCGGGAGCATCTTCCTCAACTTTAAAAATCCGGTTATGAAATATTAAAATTATCAAAAATCCAAGCGATACAGATACATCTGCAATGTTGAATATCGGCCAGGTAGTATAAGTCCTGCCAAAGATGGTAAAATCCCAGAACTCTACCTGCATGAAATCAACAACCTTGCCTTTAAACAGCGGCGCATAGTTATAGATCAATCCGTAGAAAGTCCTGTCTATAAGGTTGCCAATTGCTCCGGCTAAAATTAGTGAAAGCGAAAGCCTTATCAGGATGCCGTCATTTCTGTGCTTATAAATGTAATAGAAAATGAAGAGTGATGCGGCAATAGTAAATATGGTCAGGAACATTTTCGGGCCAACATCTATTCCGAAAGCCATTCCGGGATTTTCGATAAATGTAAGCTTAACAATGTTACCTAAAAGCGGTTTTGACGAGCCATAAGGCATTCCCTGGATATTCAAACCAAGCCACTCAACCTTCAATCCTTTAATCAGGAACTTTGTGACCTGGTCAATCACAACAACTATTAATGTTACAAATAAAATTCTCAATATATATAATTTCTATTTTATCAGCTTGAAAGGTTCTGCTTACAATTTATACAATGTGAAGTGATAGGAACAGCCTCAAGCCTGGCTTTAGAGATCGTCTTGCCGCATGAAATACACAGTCCGTAAGTTTTCTTACCGATCCGTTCAAGCGCATTTTCAAGATAGAACAAATGCTTCTCATCTCTCTGTATGAGCATGTATGTCTTTTCGCGTTCCATTTCATCAGAGCCCTGTTCAGCCATATGCATGGAAAAAGTTGAGTTATCTCCAACATAGTCACCTGTATTATCAATAAGAGATTCCCTCAAGCGCCTTGCATTTTCAAGGATCTCGTTCTTCTGTTCAATGATAAGCCCAGTAAAGAACTTCAAGTCCTTATCGGTCAAATAGGTTTTACCATTAGGCTTAACGGAAGTACTATTTTCTGTATGTTTCACAATTTTAGAAACAGGTTTTCTTGCCTTTATGGTTCCTTTTGTAACTGTCTTTTTCACCGGTACAGCCTTCTTAGCTGAAGCAGTAGTCTTCTTTTTAGCCGGTGATTTCTTTTTTGCAGCCGTGGTTTTTGATTTCTTTACAGCCATAGTATTATCTTTCTATACTACTTATATTTTTCTTTAAAAATTATTTCTGCGCAGTAGACTTAATAGTATACATTCATGAAACTAAAGCTTTTCGATCGATACCCTGCAAAGCCTGCCGTTCAGGTTTATTTCTTCATAGCCGTTTTGCTTATCGTCACCTGCTGCAAGCATATCAGTTGCCAGTGTTTCATCTGAGATGTACTTCTTCTGAGAGCTGATAATTTTTTCAAGTTCACTCTCTGCCTTAAAAGTTATCTTAATCTTATCATTTACGGCCATATCTCTTTCTTTGCGGATGGTCTGCACTTTACTTATAAACTCACGCGCAATTCCTTCCGTCAAAAGCTCATCATCAAGCGTGGTATCAAGTGCCACAGTAATGTTATCCTGTGATTCAATTACCCAGCCTTCGATGTTTTCGGTATATATCTGCACATCATCCGCTGTTAAGCTGTAACCCATAAACGATGTCATGCTATTATTCATTATCTCGTTGATATTTTCAGCTGGCATTTCAAGTACAAGCTGCTGGACTTTCTTCACTTCCTTGCCGAACTTCGGGCCGGCAGTCTTAAAATTAAGCTTTGCCTTCCGGTTAATTATGCTGCTTGATTGGTCTATGAACTTAAGTTCTTTTACGTTCACTTCTTCGAGTATGATATCCTTCATGATCTCGATCGCATCCCGCTCAAGATTATCTGAAGTAGCGACAAGCAATTGCCTTAAAGGCTGACGGGTTTTAAGATCATTTTTCACCCGGATAAATCTTGTCAAAGATACAATTTTTTTCGCAAGATCCATATTGTAATTCAGATCAGCATCAATTTTGCTTTCGTCCTGCTCAATATAGCTTAAGTGTACCGACTCTTCACCCGTTAAATTCCTGTAGAGCATATCCGCCAAAAACGGCGCAACCGGTGAAACAAGCTTTAACAAACCGCTGAGCACTTCAAACAATGTCTGGTATGCTGCAAGTTTATCTTCTTCACTTTGCGGCAGGCGGAAACGTCTCCTGTTACGCCTTACGTACCAGTTAGATAGATCATCAATTGCGAACTCACTTATCAATCTTGCGGCTTTTGTGACATGGTATGAATCCATCAGGTCAATATACAACAGCTTATTCTTTTCAAATGAAGAAATTATCCAGCGGTCTATTTCAGGCCTCTGGTCATACGGCACAGTATTGCCTGTAAGTTCGCTTTGCTTTACATCAAGCATATTGCAGTACAGAACAAAGAACCTGTATGTATTGATAATAGTATCAAAAAATTTATTGCGAACTTCCAGCAGGTCAGCTTCGTTAAACATCTTAGGGCGCCACGGGGGAGAAGAGCTGATTAGATACCACCGCAGAATATCCGCGCCGAATCTATCCATTAACTCAAAAGGATCAACAACATTACCGATATGCTTAGACATCTTCCTGCCGTCTTTATCAAGTATCATATCATTTACGATAAGATTCCTGTAAGCCTTGCCGCCAAAAATAAATGTGCCAATAGCATGAAGCGAATAGAACCATCCGCGCGTCTGGTCAACACCCTCAGCGATAAAATCCGCGGGATAGTTGCGCTCAAACAGTTCTTTATTTTCAAACGGATAGTGATGCTGTGCAAAAGGCATCGAGCCGGAATCATACCATGCATCGATTACTTCGGAAACTCGGTTCAGTTCAATTCCGTATTTTTCGGATTTGATCCTTATTCTATCAATATACGGCTTGTGAAGATCAAGCTCGTCATCATTCTTAAATACTTCACCAAGATTAACAGCCCTGCTTTTGAGTTCTTCTATGGAACCGATCACCTCGTAATGCATCTTGCCGTCAATTTCCGCGCCCCAGATTGGCAGTGGAGTGCCCCAATACCTGTCTCTGGATAGCGCCCAGTCTCGGTTCTCTTCAAGCCAGTTGCCAAACCTGCCGGAGCCGGTTTCGGGGGGATACCAGTTTATCTCGTTATTAGCCTTTATCATCTTATCTTTATAAGATGAAGTATTTATATACCAGCTTTCGCGGGCATAATAAAGCAGAGGCGAGTGGCATCTCCAGCAATGCGGGTATGCGTGAACGAACTTTTCTTTTTTGTAAAGCTTCTTTTCTTCCTTAAGCTTCAATATAATATCGTCGTCGGCTTCTTTAACGAAGCGCCCTTTGAAATCGGTAATATCATCCGTAAACTTTCCGCTTCTATCTACAGGCTGCATAACAGGCAAATTGTACCTGCGCGAGATCTGGTAATCATCCTCGCCAAATGCGGGGGCAATGTGAACGATTCCCGAACCATCTTCAGTGCTTACGAAATCACCAAGCGTAACATAGAACGCCTTTAGTTCCGGCTGAACATACGGCAATAACTGCTCATACTCAATATTTTCAAGCTCACTTCCCTGAACTTCGCCAAGCGTTTCATATTCTTCACGTATAACCACTAAGCGGTCTTTGGCAAGTATCAGCTTTTCGCCGGTTTCTTTGAACTGAATTTTAACATAGGTAATTTTAGGACCAACGCATAGAGCGACATTGGAAATTAATGTCCATGGTGTGGTTGTCCATACTAAGAATTGAAAACCATCAAAGCCCTGTCCCTGTTTTATTTTGAACACAACATAAACGCTCGGGTCTTTTACATCTTCGTAGCCCTGTGCTACTTCGTGGGTTGATAGCGGCGTTTCGCATCTTGGGCAGTACGGCTGAATTTTATATCCGCGGTATATTAAGCCCGCATCAAAAAACTTTTTGAGCGACCACCAGACGGATTCAATGTACTCATTCTTATAAGTTATATATGCATCTTTAAGGTTGATCCACTGGCCCATTCTTTCGGAAAGGTTTTCCCACTCCTTAAGATATTTGAATACTGATTCACGGCACGCTTTGTTGAAGTTCTCTACTCCGTACTTTTCAATATCATCTTTTGATTTGATATTGAGGGATTTCTCAACTTCGATCTCGACCGGCAGTCCCTGGGTATCCCAACCTGCTTTGCGGTAAACCTGGAATCCCATCAGTGTCTTGTAGCGGCACACGAGGTCTTTGATAGCCCGTGATATTACGTGGTGAATTCCGGGCTTGCCATTTGCAGTAGGCGGCCCATCGTAGAAAGTAAACGTGGGTTTGCCTTCACGTGATGTTAAACTTTTATTGAAGATATCGTGCTTTTGCCAGTGGGAAAGTATCTCACGCTCAAGCTCGGCATTATTGATTTTATCGGGTAACTCTTTAAACATTCTTTTAATATTATAAAACAGCAAAATCCGTAATTACCACGGATTTCAGAATTGTAAAGTATTAATTTTACTTACTTTATATTCGGGATAATCCTAAATATAACTTTTTTTTGAAGTTTTAACAATGATAATTAGAGATGGGGAAAATGGCCCTAAGTACACGACAGTAAATGTACAACTTCATTAAATTCATAAGTGTTAGATATTTCTTTTGCTAAGAGCCTTTTAATAAATGAAGTTAAGTAGTCAAAGCCTACCCTAAAAATGCTTTTTTCTTTTCTCCCATGTGTTGC
>JAIOIK010000191.1 GCA_019912545.1 Ignavibacteria bacterium
GTTGTAAATATTTATTTCGGCCCTGAAGATCTTAAAGCTTATGATACAGTTCAGGATGTTAACCTGAAAAGCATAAATGGATACTCAGTTTCAGGAGGATATCTACCGGTTGATATTCAGAGGATTGAAGGAAGCACAAGCAAGAATCTCCCTGTGGATATAAAGTCACTAAACGGGAGGAGTATATTTGGAGATAAGATGCCGGTTGATATCCAGGGAATTAACGGCCAGTTCTTTATTGGAAGCGATCTGCCTGTAAAAGTGAGATAAACCCGTTATTGGCTCCTTGTTATTTTTACCTGCTTAATTGTATTTCTCTGCCTGTTAGAGATTATAAATGTGAAGCCTGAATAATCAATCCGTTCATATAAAGCAGGTATGTGGCCGGTTACCTGGCATAGAAATCCGCCAAGCGTATTGTATCCGGATTCTTCCGGTATCTTGGCGCTAAACTTAGCATTAAAATCCCTGATAGTAATTATCGGGTTTACAAGGTATTCCTGGTTCTTGCCTTTAATGACCTCCGGGGTTTCCTCATCATATTCATCCATTATCTCGCCGGTTATCTCTTCAATGATATCTTCCATGGTAATAAGCCCTTCAACTCCGCCAAATTCATCTACAATAATTCCCATATGCACTTTGTTTTTCTGGAATTCGCGCATCAGGATACCAATTTGCTTTGTACCGGAAATAAAATACGCAGGCCGGATAATATCCTGGAGCGAGATCAATTCCCTGTGCTCAGAAGCGGAAATTAGATCTTTAGTATAGATAACACCTATGATATTATCCACCGTATCTTTGTAAACCGGAATTCTGGAGTATCCTTCTTCAGTCACAATAGCGTAGATCTTCTCCCTTGGATAATCAATATCAAGTACTACCATGCTGTTTCTATGAACCATTATCTCGCGGGCAAGCTTATCATTGAAATCAAAAATTCTCTCAATAAGTTGGTGCTCAGTTTTATCTATAACACCGGACTTTCTTCCTTCAAGTATAACCTGCTTAATTTCTTCCGCGCTGTGATGCTCGCTATCGTAATCCTCTTTCTTTAAACCAAGCAGTTGAATGATCAGCGATGCAGATCTGTTGAGAAGCCATATAAATGGCTTAAAGATACGATAAAAGATCATAAGAGGGTAAGATAACCACAAGACAGCGCCCAGGTATTTTCTAATCGCAAATGCTTTTGGAGCCAGCTCACCTATTGTGATCGTAAAATATGTGATGATAAGGAGTCCGAATATGATAGATAATGTCTGGCTTACGGAGTCTTCCAATCCGATATAAGCAAAAAGCGGCTGCAGCAAGTGAATGAATACATCTTCACCAATCCACCCAAGCAATAGGTTTACAAAAGTAATCCCTAACTGGGTAGCGGAAATGTATCTATCCAATTGGCTTATTACCGATTTTGCGCTCTTAGCTTTTAGGCTTCCCTGTGCAACAAGCGCGTCAATTTCGGTTGAGCGAACCCTGATAATGGCATACTCTGCAATTACAAAGATCGCATTTACCAGAATCAGAATAAATATTAAGAGAAACTGTGATGCCACTAGATTGCTCCGTTTTCTATAGTCTTAATAAAGCACCCTCAATTTGATAGTATGAGGTATTTCTCTGAGTTCATTTATAAGCTTAGGATCATATTTCTTGCTGATATCACTTATAACATACCCTGTTTGTTCATCAGTTTTGAGGTACTGCCCAATGATATTAATATTATGTTCAGCAAGAACCGAGTTTATTTTTGCAAGTATACCCGGAGTGTTGTGATGGATATGGATAAGCCTGTGCGCATTTTCAAATGCAGGAAGCTGAATATTGGGGATGTTAACGCTGTAATACGAATTCCCGCTGTTGATGAAATCAATGATCTTGCCGGGCACAAAATTTGCAATGTTCTTTTGAGCCTCATCAGTGCTGCCGCCAATATGCGGAGTCAAAATTACATTCTTCATACCCTGCAGCGGGCTGTTGAACTTCTCATCATTACTTTCAGGCTCATACGGGAAAACATCAACAGCTGCGCCTTTGATCTTTCCGGAAGAAATATGCTTAGAAAGTGAGTTTATATCAACAACAAAACCCCTGCTTAGGTTTATGAAAATTACTCCTTCCTTCATCCGGCGGAATTCTTTTTCTCCTATCAATCCATCGTTTTGCCTGCTTCCATCAACATGAAGTGAAACAATATCAGCTTTGTGAAGCAGTTCATTTAATGTATCGCATTTTCTTGCATTTCCCAGGGCAAGTCTTTCAAGCACATCATAATAATATACTTCCATACCCATATCTTCTGCCAGAACCGAAAGCTGTGAACCTATTTTACCGTAACCAATAATACCAAGTTTCTTTCCCCGGACTTCGTAACTGTTTGCAGATGACTTATCCCAAATCCCTTTATGAAGAGCAAGGCTTTTATCAAAGATTCCTCTTATCAGCATGATTATTTCACCCAAAACAAGCTCAACAACACTGCGTGTATTGCTGAAAGGAGCATTAAAGACTATTACTCCTCTTGATGAACATGCATCAAGATCGATTTGGTTTGTACCAATACAAAAAGCCCCAACAGCAAGGAGCTTCTTAGCTTTATTCAGAACTTTTTCTGTAACTTGTGTCTTTGACCTGATCCCAAGTACTGAAACATCCTTTATCTTTTCGGCGAGTTCACTCTCGCCCAGGCTTTTTGATATTACTTCAACACTGTAACCTTCCTGTTTGAAAAGCTTTACAGCATCTTTATGAATATTTTCAAGCAGGAGTACTTTGATCCTGTTTTTGGGATAAGAAATAGACATTGGTAGCTTTGAAACATAAAGGAATTCATCAAAGCTTGGAGTGACATGATCAGATTTGCGCGCAACTTCGGATCGTTCAATATTTTCTGTGAACGCGTAGAATTTATGTATGAGTCTGGAACTTTTAAGTTCATAATCAGTATGCCCGTCACCAATAACAATTATTTCACCCTTAAGCTTAAGGGCTCTTAACTGCTTCACTTTGCCGCCTGATTTAGCCAGCAGATTTTTTTTGTTATGACCTGTAATATTTCCGCTCTTACTGAATTCAAATGTATTTGCAAAGACATTTTTAGAAGGAATATTGAATTTTGCAACTATAGGGATTATATAATCTCTGAATCCCCCTGAAATAATAATGATGTTGGCTGAGTTTTTGCGGAAAAAGTCCTTATTGCTTGTTATAGATCGTGATACCTGCCTGTGAAGTTTCTTGGTCAGTTGTATTATGTGTGATCTATTAGAGGCAAGCAGTTTAATTCGCTGAGTTAAGGATTTATCAAACGGAATACTTCCATCCATTGCTCCGGTGGTAATTTCTTTAATAGCCAGGATTTTTTTGTGCTTATCCGGATCCTTCTTCAAAGAAATTTCCGCAAGCTCATCAAGCGCTTCAGTCTTGATGAAAGTGCTATCGAAATCTATAATAAAATACTTTTTCATAAATAAAAAATGACCAATTACATGCAATTGGCCATTTAAACAACAATCTTAATTTGTTTTATATGTGAATAATATCATTATAAACTACAAACAGCATAAATGCCATCAGTATGATAAAGCCTACGTTTTGCACAACAATTTGTATCTTATGCGATACAGGTTTCCTGAAAATTCCCTCGTAAAGAAGGAACACGAAATGTCCACCGTCAAGAGCCGGGAACGGCAGAATATTAATTATAGCAAGTGTGATAGAAAGCATTGCCATAAAGCCAAGGAATGAAAGCAATCCTCCTTCGGCCGACTGTCCGGCGTATTGTGCGATCTTGACCGGGCCGCCTACAGCTTTGGAAAATGCTATATCGCCTTTAATAATCTTCCACATGGATTTAACAAAGAGCACAACACCATAATGCCATAGGTCGCTTGCTCCCTGAGGAATTGCGCTTATAATGTTATAGTTGATAGTCTTAATAGTACCCGTGTATTTACCAATACCAATTCCAATTGTACTATCTGCGTCCGGTTTTACAATACCGCTGAGTTCTGAACCGTTACGTGTCCATTTTATGCTGATATCTTTGCCGGGGTTAGTTTTAATAATATCTACAAATTGCTGAGAGTGATTTATCTTCACCCCGTTAGCTTCAGTGATAAGATCGCCTTTTTGCAGACCAAGTATACCGGCAGGCCTTTCCTTTAGTACATCCTGGATTTCCGGAACCATCTCACCGGGGAAAATTCCAAACGACCTTTCGTTGAGATCTCTCAGATCATTTTTTGAAAGGAATATATCTTTTACTGTTCCACCGCGGCTGGTTTGAAGATTTACATCTTCACCCATGCTTTCGATAAAGATGGACGCTCTAACTTCATCCCAATAAGTGACGGGTCGTGAGTTAATTGAAACAATCTTATCACCGGGCTCTATACCGAATTTTGATGCAACAGAGTTTTGTGAAACATATCCGATCGTATTGGTTTCAATCCTGGTTTTGCCCTGCACAAGGTTAATTGTGTAGAATATCGCAAACGCAAGCAGCGTATTCATAATTACACCAGCAGTTATTACAAACATCCTTTGCCATACAGGTTTTGAGCGGAATTCCCATGGCTGAGGCGCCTGGTTAATAAAATCTTTATCCATGCTTTCGTCGATCATTCCAGCGACCTTAACATAACCGCCAAGGGGGAATACTCCGAGTCCGTATTCAGTATCACCTTTTACAAATTTGAATATCCTTAAATTGAAGAAATCAAAGAAAAGATAAAATTTATCAACGCGCATTTTACACAGCTTTGCTGCTGCAAAATGACCAAACTCATGAACAAATACCAATATTACTATTGTTATCAGAAAATACAGGATCGTGGTTACTACATCCATTTTATATTTATTTCTCCTTAATACCATGTGCTGCTAATTCTCAATACGCAAACACAAGATATCGTTATTACTATTATTTAAACTTTTATGCTAGAACATTATGCAGAAACCGATGCTGCATTGAAGACCTGTTTCCTTGACCAACTGTCAATTTCAATAATATTCTCAAGATCCGGTTTAGTATTATTGGTGTGTTTATCCAAAGTACTTTTAATGAAGTACGGAATATCAAGAAACTTTATTTTTTTATTTAGAAAAAGCTCGACTGCCGCTTCATTTGCTGCATTCAAAACAACCGGGTATGAGCCGCCTGAATTTATGACTTGATAAGCCAGCTTAAGGCACTCAAACTTATCAAAATCCGGCTGCTCAAAGCTAAGGTTTTTCAATGATTTAAAATCAACCCTGGGAAAATCTGAGCGAACCCTTTCGGGGTAAGTTATTGCGTATTGTATAGGCACTTTCATATCAGGAACTCCCATTTGCGCCTTCACTGAACCGTCAGAAAACTCAACCATTGAGTGAATTATTGATTGCGGATGTATCAAAACCTCGACTTTATCTACTTCTAAATTAAACAACCATTTTGCCTCAATAATTTCAAATCCTTTGTTCATTAATGTGGCAGAATCGATAGTTATTTTATTTCCCATTTTCCAGTTGGGGTGATTTAAAGCCTGCGCAACCGAAACACTATCGAGCTGCTCTTTGCTGAAATCCCTGAACGGTCCCCCCGAAGCTGTGAGTATAAGTTTAGTTACTGTATTCAACGGTTCGCCAAGCAAACATTGAAGGATTGCGCTGTGCTCACTATCGATCGGTAGAAGCTTTGTTTTACTTTTTTCGAGCATGGCATATATAAGCTCTCCTGCTACGACAAGTGATTCTTTATTAGCCAGTGCAATATCTTTACCGTTTTTGATCGCTTCAATTGTCGGCATTAACCCGCTGAAGCCAACAAGTGCATTTATAACAAGTTCAAAATCATCACGGTTGGCAATCTCATTAATGCCTTCCTGCCCGCAGAGAATTTCACACTTATGTTTCAAAGAACGGCTCTTAAGCTCATCAAAGCTTTCTTGTTTGAATATTACTGCGGCTCCAGGCTTAAATTCCTCAATTTGCCTGCTTAAGAGTTCAACATTAGAATTTGCAGATATATACTTAACATTAACGGGGTATCCGTTCCAGTTTAAATTTCTAACTACTTCCAGTGTATTTTTGCCAATTGAGCCTGTTGAACCTAAAACGGCAATATTCTTCATTTTCTATTTTAAACTATTAATTTAGCTGTATTTTTTTTAAGTTAACATGCTTTAATTTGTAAACATACGAAATTTAATTGAGGATTCTGCCGTTATCATTCAAAAACAAACAAAATTAAACCATTGTTTATATTTACATATTTCAATACATTCAAATCAAATTTTAATCATAATTGAAGAAGAAAATAGCACTTTTTGCGGTCCTCGTTTTAACAGTTCTGGCCATAAATTCCATTAATTTTACGGGATGTGATTCAGGCAATCCCATTTCACTCGGTGAGCCTGTGAGTTTTTCCCGAAGTATTCAGCCAATTTTTGCGCAGAATTGCAGTTTTCCGGGATGCCACAACTCCACAGACAAACAGGCAGGGATCGACCTGACGAGCTGGGAGGCGTTAATGATAAACGGGTCAAATTTTGGGGCAGAGGTGATTCCCTACAATTCCCGCTGGAGTCATATGATGCTGCACATAAACAGGATCGATACAAACATTTCACCATTTTCAGAACCGTTAATGCCGCAGGTACTGCTACCATACACAAACGGACAGCCTCTTGCAAGAAACCATATTGAATTAATAAAAAACTGGATTGACCAGGGCGCAAAAAACGATTACGGTATAGCCGCCTTTTCAAACATAACAAGAAAAGCTTTAATTACTAACCAGTCAGCAGATCTTGTTGCCGTTGTTAATCTGGATAATAATCATCTTATCAGGTTATTACACGTAGGCGGCAGAACAAGTCCTGA
>JAIOIK010000192.1 GCA_019912545.1 Ignavibacteria bacterium
CTGTTCCGTAATTGATTAATATTGTACTGTTTCATAATCTGGTTACTTTTGAGTTTATTTGATTGTTTGGTCACACAAATTTAACTCTTAAGAACCAGATTTTCTTTTACTTATATCTTCCTTTAGTGTCGTGTACTAAGATACACAAGTACTCCCATTTACTTACTCCTGAACGTGATATCCTATCTCATGACCAGGCAGGCAATTATCCAATAAGAAAAGGGGGCGCAAATTGCGTCCCCTCTATCAATACAAGTTTTCTCTCCTAAAGCTAGAGTGCTTTTACTTCAGTAACCAGCTTCTGCAATGATGATTTTGCATCACCAAAGAGCATACGGTTATTCGGGTAATAGAACAACTCATTATCAATACCTGCATATCCTGCTGCCATAGAGCGCTTCATTACGATCACGTTTGCAGATTTATCTACATCAAGTATCGGCATGCCGTAAATCGGGCTTGCCTGGTCATGCCTGGCGGCCGGATTAACAACATCGTTTGCTCCAATAATTATAGATACATCTGTATTCGGCATTTCACCGTTAGCATCTTCCATTTCAAGAAGTTTTTCATAAGGTACGTCAGCTTCTGCTAGAAGCACATTCATATGTCCCGGCATTCTTCCTGCAACAGGGTGAATTGCATATTTAACTTCAACGCCTTTTTCCTCAAGCAGTTTTTCAAGCTCATGGCAAACATGCTGAGCCTGTGCTACAGCTAAACCGTAACCCGGTACAATAAAGACTTTTTTAGAGTATGCAAGAAGTACTGCTGCGTCGTTGACAGATATCTCTTTGACAGTTCCTTTTTCGCTTGTAGTTCCTCCCGTAGCTCCCCCGCCAAATGAACCTGCTATTACATTAAATAACGAACGGTTCATGGCTTTGCACATTAATATGGTTAGGATCGTTCCGGCTGATCCGACAAGGATACCGCCTGTGAGCATTACCTGGTTATTATATACAAAACCGGCAAATGCCGCTGCGACACCAGTGAATGAATTCAAGAGAGATATTACAACCGGCATATCTGCTCCGCCAATTGGCAGAACAAACATCACTCCGTAGAACAGTGCAATAGCTAAAACAACATACAGCATCATTACGTTTGATTCATGCGCTAAAGAAAGCATCGCACCTAAAGCAAAGGCGCCAAGAATTATTAGCGCATTAATGAACTTCTGTCCCGGGAAAGCTTTATCTCCAATATTGCCGTTAAGTTTTCCGAAAGCTATCATGCTTCCTGAGAACGAAACAGCCCCGATTATGAGTCCGGCCATTATGATCGCAACATGTCCTGCTCCGCCGCTCATCAAAAAGTGATGCCGCTGATATTCAACTATTGATATAATCGCTGCACATGCGCCGCCCATTCCGTTGAATAAAGAAACCATTTGCGGCATTGCAGTCATTTTAACTTTCTTGGCAGCCAAAGTGCCAATAATTGTCCCGATGACAAGTCCGCCGAAAATCCAGAGATAATTCCCGATAGAGCTATCCAGGAAGATGGTTCCGAAAATCGCTATTGTCATGCCTCCTGCGGCAATAAGGTTTCCCTTACGGGCCGTTTCAGGGTGGCTCAGCATCTTTAACCCCATTATGAAGGTTATTGAACCTATAAGATATATAATTGCTAATAAATAAGATTCAGTCATTGTTATTTTTTCTTTTTAAACATTTCAAGCATCCGGTCTGTAACCACAAACCCGCCAACTACATTTAATGTACCAAGTATCACCGCCAGGAATCCAAGTATCAAAGCAACATAATTGCTGGACTCTGCTCTTCCCATTACAATTATCGCGCCTATAATAACAACACCATGGATAGCGTTGGCGCCTGACATCAGCGGCGTGTGCAGTACCGAAGGCACGTGAGAGATAACCTCTACGCCAAGGAATATCGAGAGAATGACAATGTATATCATCCCCATATTTTCACCGATAAAGCTTAAAACCTGTTCCATATATTATTTTACTTTACTGCTTCTTTAAGTTTTTCGTTCACTATTTCTTTATTATGCGTGATGCATGTTCCTTTTACAAGGTCATCTTCGAAATTAAGATTTATCTTCCCGTCATTAAGTATAAGTTTAAGGAAAGTTAGCACATTCTTGCCAAACATTTTGCTTGCATCACTTGGAATAGAAGAAGGCAAAAATGAACTTCCGATTATTTTAACGCCGCCAACCTCAACAGTTTCTTCGTTTTTGGTCAACTCGCAATTGCCGCCTGTAGAAGCCGCAAGATCAACTATGACTGCGCCTTTTTTCATACCTGCAACCGTTTCTTTTGTGATGAGAACAGGAGCTTTCCTTCCGGGGATCTGCGCAGTAGTAATGATCACATCGGATTTCACTGCATGATCGTGAATTACTTGTCTTTGTTTCTGCTTGAATTCTTCGGATTGCTCTACAGCATAACCGCCTGCTGCTTTATCATCCTTTGCGCCTTCAACTTCAACAAACTTTGCGCCTAAAGACATAACTTCTTCCTTTACCGCACTGCGTGTATCAAATGCCTCCACTACGCCGCCAAGCCTTCTGGCTGTGGATATTGCCTGTAAACCGGCAACACCAGCGCCAAGTATAAGCACTTTAGAAGGAGTAATACTGCCCGCTGCCGTCATAAACATCGGGAAAAATTTCGGCAGGTTGGCGGCAGCTATGAGTACAGCTTTGTAGCCAGCAACCGTTGCTTGTGAGGATAATACATCCATCGACTGGGCGCGTGTTGTTCTTGGAATTGTTTCCAGGCTGAAGCCTGTAACATTCTGATCTAAAAGCAGTTTAACAGTATCTGCGTTAAAGAATGGCTGGAAGATCGCAAGTGCAATAGTTCCCTGTTTCAGTTTTGTGATTTCATCTTTTGTAAGTGAGTTTATTCTTAGGATGACATCCGATGAAGAAAGCACTTTGGCCTTATCGCCAATTTCTGCGCCCTGTGCTTTGTAGTCTTCATCACTTGCGAAAGCTTTGGCGCCCGCCTGGCTTTCTACAAGGACCTGAAAATTCATCTTTACCAACTGTGCTGCTATTTCCGGAAGTGCTACGACTCTGTTTTCGCCTTCCGGCTCTTTGAGAATCCCTATTATTGCCACTATTTATATGGTAACCATTTATTTCAAAAAAATTCAGTTCAAAATTACTAAAAACGCTGTATAAAACAAATGATATAAGTCATGTTATGATTCCGCTGAAATCAAAAACTCAATATTGTTGCTTTAAGTTACTTAAACCTTACTAATTTTCTCAAAAAATTACCCTTCCAAAAATTTCTTTTCCAAGTAATCTTCTCTTGAATTCATGAAGTCTCAATCAAAAAAGTAGAACGATATCTGCAAATCTTCCTTATGCAATCTGACCCTCTTACCGGAGCTGCTATGTTTGAAATATCCACTTTTTTTCCACTTATTTATAACAATTCTTTCCCTAAATTGCATGAATTTATCATTTTGAACTTCATCAAAAGGAGTATTTCTTGCCAAAAATCCAGTTGCACACAAAGATCGTAATAGGGCTTATACTTGGCGCGGTTTTCGGAGCAATATTCGCAATCAATCCTAACAAGATCGAGCTGAGTTTTACCGATAGAACTGAATCAGCTGAAAACTGGCAGGAATTCTCATTCATGAAGAAAGATTCTGTGGTTAAATCCTACTCTCATGATGATCAGCTTGCAATCATCAAATATTACAAGAATTTAAAGGACAAAAAGGATGTAAAATTGAAGATCAGGCTTTCTGACGGAAGCGAAAAGGTCTTCGAAAATGTAACAAGCCTTGAAAAAATTAAAACAATCGGTGTTTGGTTAAAACCGGTTGGCGATATTTTTGTCCGGCTGCTGAACATGATCGCCGTACCACTTGTACTTGCATCGCTGATTGTCGGCGCGGCATCTCTCACTGACCTCAAACATGTTGCAAAGATCGGCGGAAAAACCCTGGGCTTCTATGCACTGACGGCGGTAATTGCAATTTGTATCGGGCTTGTATTTGCAAATGTCATTCAGCCGGGGCATATAATGGATCCCGATGCAAAGAGCCGACTTATGGACGCATACCAGGACGAAGCTAAGACAAAGATAGACCAAAATGTTTCTATGAATATTGTGGATTTTCTGGTTAACATCGTTCCGAAGAATCCGTTCAAAGCAATTGCCGATGGTGATTTTCTGCAAATAGTTTTTTTCGCAATACTTACGGGAATTTTTCTGATGCAGATCCCGAAGGAGCGCTCTGAACCGGTCATAAGCTTCTTTACCGGAATTAGCGAAGCAATGATAGTACTCGTTGAAAAGATAATGATAATCGCTCCATACGCAGTATTTACATTGATTGCGGCGACAGTGGCGGAGTTTGGATTTTCAATCTTAAAAACCCTGATGTGGTATTCAATTACAGTTGTTGCGGGATTAATTGTGTTAACTTTTGTTGAATATCCCGTTCTGCTGAAGATATTCACTAAAATTAAACTTAAAGATTTTTTCCGTGCTCAAAGGCAGGTTATTGCAGTAGCTTTTTCAACCAGTTCATCTGCGGCTACATTGCCTGTCACAATGGACGTTTGCGAAAAGAGGCTTGGCGTTCCCAATAAAATTGCAAGCTTTGTACTGCCGCTTGGCACTACTGTTAATATGGATGGTACTGCCCTTTATCAGGCAGTTGCTGCAGTATTTATCGCGCAGGTTTTCGGGTTTGAACTAAACCTGACCCAGCAAATAACGATTGTGCTTACTGCAGCGCTTGCTGCTATTGGTACAGCACCTGTACCGGGTGTTGGTTTGCTCATGCTTATAATAGTATTAAAATCTGTTGGAGTACCGGAAGAAGGAATTGCACTGATTATTGGGGTGGACCGCTTCCTTGATATGTGCCGGACAGTACCCAATGTAATTGCGGACTCACTTGCTTGTGTTGTAATAGCCTCAAGTGAAGGCGAACTTGGCAAGATCGACCCGGATGCAAAGTATGAAGGAGCGATGTGATCAAGTAAAAAGTAAATAAGCAAATGTAAAAAAGGAGGGAAAAAAATGTTGAAGCTAAACCATAAAAAACTAATAGCTTGGGAGAAAAGTCTGAACTTAGTTCGTGAAGTTTACAAGTTAACTAAAAGACTACCTAAGGAAGAGCAGTATGTTTTGATCCCACAGTTAAGAAGAGCCGCAGTTTCTGTCGCATCAAATATTGCAGAAGGCGCTTCCAGAAAATCGACCAATGAAAGAAAACGATTTTATCAAATTTCAAGATCATCTGCAGTTGAAGTAGATACGCAAATCGAAATTTGCCTGTTATTGGAATACTGCAAACAAAATGAATTCGCTGAACTGGATGCTGAATTGAACAATGTCTTTGCCCTTTTAACAGCGATGATAAATAACACAAAGTGAAAAGTGTTGTGAATTGTAGGCTTTTGCTTTTCATTTTTGCTTTTTTACTTTTTGAAGTCCGGCTAAAGCTGGACTGAAATCCCGCGTTACTGCTTAGCGGGATGCCTTTTTAGATATGGAATTTCACTTTTCATTAATTATGACAATAAAGCACACTAGTTTAACATCTACCGAAGTTGAAGACCGGATCAAAAATGGTTTACAGAACAAATCCACGGTCACAAAAACCAAGAAGATCCGCGAGATACTTTTAAAAAATGTATTTTCAGTTTTCAATCTCGTAATTACTTCCGTAATATTATTCCTTTTGTATTTTTATGTTACTACCGGTGATTCCCGTTTACTGTATGATACGATCGGTACCACATTCGTCATAACGCTCAATACATTCATTGCGGTTTACCAGGAAATTAAAGCCAAGCGCGCTTTGGATCAGGTTAGCCTCCTTTTGAAAAAAGAAGTGAAGGTTATCCGCGACGGTAAGGAAGTATTGATTGATCAAAGCATGGTTGTTGTTGATGACTTAATTGTGCTCGAGCGCGGCGACCAGGTTGTAGTAGATGGCAGAGTTACTGATTCAAACAAAATGGAAATTGATGAATCATTATTAACAGGCGAGTCATTGCCGATTAACAAGAAAACCGGTGATGAAGTGCTCTCTGGCAGCTTTTGCATTTCAGGTAACGGTTATTATACTGCTGAAAAAGTTGGAGATAATTCATATGCAAATGAGATCACTAAAACTGCAAAGAAATTCAAGCTAAACCTCTCACCCTTGCAGATAAAGCTCAATTTCATTGTGAAGGTCCTGTTTTCAACTGCAATATTTCTTGTTACACTTGAAGTCATACGCAATCCAAATGGATTCAGCGATCTAGATTTTGTCCGCAGAATATCAACCGTAATGCTTTCACTTGTTCCGCAGGGGCTTGTGCTAATGTCTTCGGTTACTTTTGCGCTTGGCATTTACCGCATCAGCAAGATCGGGGCTATCATCCAGAAACTGAATGCGATAGAATCATTTGCCAATGTGAAAATTGTTTGTACCGATAAAACTGGCACGCTGACACAGAATAAGCTTGCAGTAAATCGAGTTACTCCACTAACAGAAAAATATTCGAAAGAACAGGTTGAAACTTTGCTTGGCACTTACGCAAAGCTCTCAAGTGATAAAAACGCAACGCTTCGCACGCTTGAACATTTCACTGCAAATGAAAATGCAAAAGTAATCGAGGAAATTCCGTTCAGCTCTGAGAACAAAATGAGCTTACTGCAATTAACAATTGGTAATGAACAGTTAACAATAATCTTTGGCGGTTATGATATCCTAAATGAAATGTCAGACGGCAAATCACGAGCAGAAGACATTTTCAATAGAGACGGGTTGAAGATATATCGAAATCTGCTGTTCGGAATTGAATCCTCCGGGCGATCATTAAAAGAGCTTGAAGAAAATCTTGATTCAGTTAAGATCGACCCTATTTGCATCGTCTCTATAACAGACCAGGTGAGAGGTGATGTTATGGAAGCCATAAATCTATTCCATAAAAATGATATCGAGATAAAAATACTTTCTGGTGATAATGCTTATGCTATACAGGCTGTCGCAAAAGAAATAGGCTGGGATATTATAGATCATGAACTGATCTCCGGAAGCGGAATTGATGAAATAAGTGATAATGATCTGTTTAAAGTTATTATGGAGCGTAAGATTTTTGCACGTCTGAAGCCGGAACATAAATTAAGGATAATCAAAGCATTACGAAAAGAAAAGATATATACGGCTATGATAGGCGATGGAGTGAACGACTTGCCGGCTATTAAAGAATCTGATATGGGAATCGCCATGGAAGAGGGAAGCCAGATAACCCGTGAAGTTGCAGATATAGTGCTGTTGAAAAACAAATTTGCATTATTGCCGAGTATTTTTGATGAAGGTAATAAAATAGTCAACACGGTAAGTTCCGTTGCAAAGCTTTTTCTTACAAAAAACTTCATGGTGATTTACTTCACCGTGCTTTCAATGTTCTTCATGTTTGAGTTTCCTCTAACTCCGCGCCGCGTATCGCTTATAAATATTTTTTCGATAGGGCTTCCCTCTTTGATAATTGCCTTAAGAAATTCAAATGTAAGCAAGCTTAAGAACTTCACGAAAGAGTTATTCAGTTTCGTTCTCATTTCGGCTGCGATAATTGTTGGTGCATCATACATTGGTCAATATTACACAGAAAAGTATTTGGGATTCACCCCGGAAGATATTCAGATGGTAATGCTTTCTGTAATGATAATAATTACTTCTGTGAATTTCCTATCGGTTGTAATTCATAAAAATGAGAAGAATTTGAGACTGTATGTTTTGTATGCAATTGGATTGGTGACTCTTTACTCATTCCTTGCAATAACTCAACTTGATTTTGTCCTGATAAGGTGGATTAAAACATTCTATGAGATTTCATATCTGGATAGCAGATATTGGAAATTAACAGCCATAATCAGTATTTCAAGTGCTGCGATCCTCTTCATTATTCAAAAAATAAGAGAATATCTAATAAGTAATTCAGCAAAGTAGCTTGGATTGAAGTTACCGCTCCACATACAGATCTTGATCGGCTTGATTCTTGGCATTGCCTTTGGCGCAATTTTCAAGGTTGATCACCATTACCTTAAGGTAGAGCATAAAAACGGTTTGGCAGAAGTTAACAACTGGTCAACGATCCTTTTTGTTGCGGGTAAGGATTCGACACTCAAAACATTTGGTGAATATTCTCAAACCGGCATCATAAAATATTTCGAATCCTTAAAGCAAAAAAATCATTTAGCCGGCGTTAAGCTGATTGTAAACATTCCGAACACAAACGAATCCCCTGTTTACGAAGGTATATCATCTATTTCGGCAAAGTCCTCAATTGCGGCAGAGATCAAGCCAATTGGAGAGATATTCATAAGATTGCTGAATATGATCGCAGTCCCGCTTGTACTGGCATCGCTGATAGTTGGGGCCGCATCTCTTGGCAATATTAAACATCTGGCAAAACTTGGCGGCAAGCTGCTTATACTGTTTGCGTTTACGGGCATGTTATCGGTGTCACTTGGTCAATTTATGGCAATTGTGATTCAGCCCGGAACTAAAATGCCGATAGAATCAAAAACGCAATTGCTTGAATCATACAAAGATGAGCTGTCTGCTCCTTTGCAGCAGAACGCAAAAGTTGATATGGTAGAATTTCTGGTAAACATCGTACCGAAGAATCCTTTCAAAGCGATGGCTGATGGCGATTTCCTGCAAATTGTTTTCTTTGCTATCTTAACGGGCTTGGTATTATGCTATTTGCCGGAATCTAAGTCGGGTAAAGTAATAAAATTCTTTGACGGCATTACACAGGCAATGATCAAAATGGTGGAGAAGGTTGTGCTCTTTGCTCCAATTGCTGTGTTTGCGCTCATTGCATCAACAGTTGCTGAATTCGGCTTTGAAATTCTGCATACTTTGCTTTGGTATTCAATTACTGTTTTATCAGCGCTGGTAATAGTTGGGTTTGGTTTGTATCCCGCGCTTGTGAGAATTTTCGCAAAGGTGAATCCCATAAAATTCTTCCTTGCGCAAAAGCAAGTACTTGCAGTTGCATTCACAACAAGTTCATCATCAGCTACACTTCCTGTTACAATTGATGTGACTGAAAACAGGCTTGGCGTTCCCAACAAAATTGCAAGCTTTGTCTTACCAATCGGCACTACAATAAACAAAGATGGCACTGCATTATACCAGGCAGTTGCTGCGATATTCATCGCGCAGGTTTACGGGTTTGATATGAGCATGACACAGCAGTTGACGATCTTTATTACCTGCGTTATCACCGGCGCAGCAACAGCGCCGGTTGCCGGAGCTGGTTTGATAATGCTTGTTGTGGTTTTGAATGCTGTTGGGTTGCCTGTAGAAGGCATAGCGCTTGTCCTGGGAATAGATCGTATCATCAATATGTGCAGGACAACCGTAAATGTGATCGGCGATACAATGGCATCTGTTTTAATGGCAAAATCTGAAGGCGAGCTGGGAGAGATCAAAACTAATGATTAATGTAATTATTTTACGATTTACCTTAATGAGGTAAATCTATCTTTCGGAATATACAGCTTATGCCCATGCGGAAAGGTCATTTCAATCCCTTCGTTATTCCATATTACCCTGGTTTTCCTTATGTCATTTTCATCAAGCGGCTGAGGATCGATATAATTAATTACATGGCCGTAATTTTTATCACCTTTGCCCGAGATCAAAATAATGTAGTTTGAACTTAGAGGCTGGCTTTGCTTTATTATACTTAAAGTGTAAGGATCGTTAGAGTTGTATTTGACATAATCTCCTTGTGAAGTTTCCATAACTACTTTATTGCTAATTGTAAATCCTAGTAACTGGAAAATTGTAACTATAAGCAGCAAACCGGTAATTAAGCCTGCGCCAAGCGCGGCGATCGCCATTTTTTTCATATGCGAATTATTCCTTTTGAGGTTAAACGAGGACTATGCAAGTTAACTGCTATTTATAAATTATACAATAGAAAGAATTAAAGGCGTTCTGATTTCAGTATCTAAAGAAAAATAAATAAAATACTGCCATAGAAGCAAACTGAATTACAATTATAGAAATTATGAATGACAATATAAATTTCATGATGTTCCAGAACTTATTGCCATCAAAAAACTGATAATATGCAAAACCGTAATAGATAAAGAAAATAAAATAATATATCCCGATCCCGATCAGCCATTTCTCTACAAGTGCGTACAGCAAAGGCATTAATAAGATGTAAATAAAGTTTCTTTGAGCTGCGAGCAAAGTTTGGAAAATCAGGTTTTCAGAATAATTATATCCCGACCGTTTGTAAAAAATGAAAGAAAAGAAAGCCATTACCGGCAAAGAAAGGAATAAGAGAACATTAAAATATGTATAAATAAAATTATTAAATTGAAGAAAATAGACCTGCTTGTAGGTAAACTTTGCAAGTACTTCAGGCTCCACGTGCCTGAATCCAATTACTCCCAGTTTTACCGTCAAAAAAAATGATATTGCAACACCGATTATAAGATATTGGAAAGGGCTGAAGTATTTTTTTCTTTTTCCTTCAATATATTCTCTTGCAACAATACCGGGTCTTAAAAACAATTCTTTTATGAGAAAGAACAACCCGCTATCAACATGAGTAAAATTGTGCAGAAAGTCATGTAGTATATGCCTGAATGAGAATCTCTGTATATCAGATCTCTGTCCGCAGTTATTGCAGAACTTCCCTTCAAATTTATTTCTACAGTTCTTACATGTTATCATTTATCTGGTCTGGTTTATTTATGATTTTTCCAATTCCACCATAACAATTTTTCAGGTTTGGGATTTTTTGTCTTAGCAAAATAAACCGCGCACCTGAAAACATATTAAAGGCATCTATCCTGCACAACACCCGCAAAATTGTTGGATCTAGCATACAGCTTTTCGGGATCTTTCCTTTTAAGTTCATCAACTTCTATTATTCCGATATCAATTAAATCCTGTGCAATTGATTTCCCCACTCCGGGAATTTTCATCAGGTTTTTCAGCCTGCTGTCAACTCT
>JAIOIK010000018.1 GCA_019912545.1 Ignavibacteria bacterium
GTAAAAAAGATCTTATAAGCAGAAGCTGTTGGAAATAGAATATTGTTCTGAAGATTGTGACCCCAAAAGACCAGCAAAAAAATGAATTTTTGTTGTAGGGTTATTATTGCACTTGTCTTTTTTGTTAATAGACATTCCCGCGAAAGCGGGAATCAATGCATTTATGGAACACTCGGAAGTGTTCCTTTTTTTTGGATAGAGCACCCCGACACAAGGTGTCGGGGAGGTTTGGGGTTCTCCCGAAGGGACTCCTTTGGAGGACTCCTTAAGGGTGTACGAGATTCAATTAGGAATTACCTGCCTGCAGCAGGCACCCCTCTCAAGAGGGGAATAAAAGCAGAAGCCTTTAGCTCTTCTCATGGATAATTGTCAAATATCAAGTTGATATTGGTCATAGTATTGGGTAGAGTGCTGAATTATATTAGGATACTCAGTTTATTTGTTTTAGCTGTCTATCAGCTTTCAATTAATAAGAAAGGGGTTGCAGTACTATGCCCATGATGATCTTAGATAATTGTACTAATTGCGGTATCTGCGAAATACTTTGTCCATACAGTGCAATTTACGCAGGCGGTGTGAACTGGAGAAAAATACATAACAGGTATTTCATGTATTGCGATGAGTCTTTAGTGCATGATGATTTCTGGTCACGGGTACATTATTACATTGTGCCGGATAAATGTACAGAGTGCATCGGGAAGTACCCGGAGCCAATCTGCAAGACGGCCTGTACGAAGGATGGCTGTGTGCAGGATGCTGACCATTTGGAAACTGAAGAACATCTCTATGCCAAGAAACAATACCTCGAAACTATGCCGGGGTATATATAATTGCTGGTAGGTGTTATTTAATTTCCATCTTAGAAATGTCCCAGATATCACGGGAGTACTCTTTTATTGCCCTGTCACTTGAGAATTTTTCCATACGTGCTGAGTTCAATATGGATTTTCTTGTCCACAGGTCTTCATTCAGATAATCTGCTTCTACTTTTCTCTGCATCTTTAGATATGCTCCAAAATCTGCCATAACAAAATAATAATCCCTATACAGAAGCTCGTTGACTATCGGTTCAAATATTCCGGGCTCAGACCTGTTGAAATAATTCGTTTTCAGCATATCAATAATAAGCTTCAATTCAGGGTCATGCTCGTAATAAGTGATGGGAGTATAGCCTTCTTTTCTTTTCTGCATGACCTCTTCGGTTGTATGCCCGAAAATATAAATATTCTCATTGCCAACTTCCTGCTTTATCTCTACATTCGCCCCGTCAAGGGTACCAATTGTAAGCGCACCGTTAAGCGCAAATTTCATATTACCGGTACCGGAGGCTTCAAATCCTGCTGTTGAGATCTGTTCGGAAAGGTCACTTGCTGGGATTATTTTTTCCGCAAGTGTAACTCCGTAATTCTTAATGAAAAGTACCTTCAGCCTGTCACCTATCACCTTATCATTATTTACATGCTCTGCTACAGAGTTTATCAGCTTTATGATAAGCTTAGCCATTACGTAAGATGGCGCTGCTTTGCCGCCGAATATAACTGTTCGCGGAACTATCACTGCCGTTGGGTCAAGTTTTATCCTGTTATAAACAGAAATAACGTGCAGAATATTCAAGAGCTGTCTTTTGTATTCATGGAAGCGTTTTACCTGTGAATCGAATATCGATGCCGGGTTTATATTAACATCGTGGTTCTTGCTGATAAAATCAATCAGCCTTAGCTTATTGTTATGCTTTATCCCGCGCCATTTTGTTTTGAATTTTTCATCTTCAGCAAATCTTTCAATTTTTCTTAATTCACCCAGGTCTTTTATCCATTTATCACCGATCTTTGAAGTAATAAGTTCAGAAAGCTCCGGGTTTGCCTGTAAAAGGAATCTCCTTATAGAAATGCCGTTTGTTTTATTGTTGAACTTTTGCGGCTGGAATTTGTTCAGGTCAGGGAAAATATATTTTTTCAGGATGTCTGAATGCAGCTCGGCAACTCCGTTTGTTGAGTGACTGCCGATTATTGCGAGGTTTGCCATCTTAATATAACGCCCGCCGCTATCTTCACGTATAATTGACATCTTGCTTATAACAGCCGGGTCTTGTGTATATTTTGCTTTAACATCTTCAATGAACCTTCGGTTGATCTCTTCAATTATTTGCATATGGCGGGGGAGCAGTGTGCGGATCAGGCTTACAGGCCATTCCTCAAGCGCTTCGGGCACAATAGTATGATTTGTATATGCGAATGTTTTGTATGTTATCTGCCATGCATCTTCCCACTCAAGCCCTTCTTCATCCATTAGTATCCGCATAAGATCGGGTATCGCAATAGCAGGGTGAGTATCATTAAGCTGAATTGCAGCTTTATCAGGCAAAGCCGAAAAATCTTTATTCTTAAGCTTGAAGTTAAAGATAATATCCTGTAATGTGGCTGATACAAAAAAATACTGCTGGCGAAGCCTTAATATTTTTCCTTGGGGTATCGAGTCATTTGGATACAGAACTTTTGATATTGTTTCCGAGAGGTTCTTATTTTCTACTGCGGAAAGATAATTCCCCTGGTTGAAATTTGATAAATTAAATTCATCTGTTGATTTAGCCTGCCAAAGCCTGAGTGTATTTACAGTACTGTTCTCATAACCCGGCACCGGTACATCATTTGCAATTGCAAGCACATCATCTGTGTTAACCCATTCATAGCGCGATCTGCCTGATGCATCGTAGTAGCTTGTTACTGCACCATTGAATTTTACTTTATAGGTCATCTCAGGGCGTACGATCTTCCAGGGATTGCCATATCTTAACCAGTGGTCAGGTTTTTCTATCTGGTAGCCGTTTTCAAGATCCTGTTCAAATATTCCGTATTCATATAATATACCATAACCGTAAGCGGGGAGCTCAAGAGTTGCAAGTGATTCCATATAACATGCGGCAAGCCTTCCAAGGCCGCCATTGCCAAGGCCCATATCAGGCTCTTCGCGTATAATTCTATCAAGATCGTAATCAAAGCTCTCCAAAAGCTTTCGGCATTCTTCATACAACCCCAGATTTATGAGTGAATTACCCAGCAGGCTTCCCATGAGAAATTCCAATGACAGGTAGTGAACTTTCTTTACATTATTTTCACTGTATTCTCTTTGGGTTTTCAGCCAGTTTCTTGTGAGCCTGTCACGGACGGCAAGAGAGATCGCCTCGAGTATGTCGTGATCGGTTACGGTAGTCCTGTCTTTAACAAGATCAAACTCAAGCCTTTCAGCAAACTGAGTAACAAGAGAGCTTTGCTTAACTTTGGCTCCATCGGTAAAAAATAATGATTTGATCTGTTTAGGCATTATAGATGTTTATTCAATTTAGTTTTATTAATCGTGCCACGAATTTTGGTTAAGAAGGAATTTCCAGAAAAAGCAAGTTATTGGTCTTTGAAAACATTATCGCTGCCAGTATTCGTGGCAGGAATACAAAGAAGGTTTATTGAGTTGATAATGATTTCGAAAGAGAATGAATAATGTATGCCGACAAATAAATTAATATACAAAGTCCTTTTCAATATCTTTTAATGGTTTTGATTCAAGGTCTTTTGCGGAAACAAGAGGCTTGTTTACGTTCCAGTCTATGTTCAATGTTTTATCAGAAAAAAGTATTGACCTTTCATGATCTTTGCTGTAATAGTTTGTGCATTTATAATGGAATACTGCTTCATCCGATAGAACTGAAAAACCATGGGCAAATCCGGGCGGTATCCACAGCATTTCATGATTTTCATCGGAAAGCTCTGTAATCACATGCTTCCCAAAAGTTGGCGAGCCAAACCTGATATCAACGGCAGCATCGAGTACTTTGCCATAAACCACCTGGCACAGTTTCCCCTGGGCAAATTCACCAACCTGGTAATGCAGGCCTCGTATTGTTCCTTTTTTGGATTTGGAGATATTATCCTGGACGAAATCATAATTGAGGCCCGATTCTATGAAAAGCTTTTTTCTGAAAGATTCAAAAAAATAGCCTCTATCATCGGTAAATACATCAGGAGTTATAATGAACACTTCTTTAATGCGTGTTTCGGATATTTTCATTTCCTATTTCGTCCTGTCGCTGTGAATTTTCACAAGGTATTCTTTGTAAGCGCACTTAGGCATGTTGTTTATAACAGTCTCAAATTTATCCAGATCAATAAAATCCATATGTAGCGAAATTTCTTCCAGGCACGCTACTTTCAATCCCTGCCTGTCTTCAATTGCTCCAAAGAAGTTGGAGGCCTGGAGCAGTGATTCAGGTGTGCCTGTATCCAGCCAAGCAACTCCGCGGCTTATCTTTTCCACATTCAGATCCCCCTGTTTGAGGTAAACCATATTTACATCTGTAATTTCAAGCTCACCGCGCGGCGAAGGCTCTAAGTTCTTCGAGATATCTACTACTTTATTATCATAAACATAAAGCCCGGGGACTGCGAAATCAGATTTTGGCACTTTTGGTTTTTCCTCTATTGAAATTGCTTTCCCATTGTGGTCAAATTCAACAATACCGTATCTTTCCGGGTCAGTAACACGATACCCGAAAACCGTAGCTCCATGAGTTCTGTTTAAAGCCCTCTGAAAGAAATCCAGCGAACCGTAAAAAATATTATCGCCAAGTATTAAAGTAACTCCATCACTCCCGATAAATTTATCCCCGATTATGAATGATTCAGCAATTCCGTTAGGGGCTGATTGCAGGGCATATTCAATGTTCAATCCAAGATGAGTACCATCCAGAAACAGCTTCTTATAGAATGGAATAGTCTCTTCATTTGAGATTATGAGTATGTCCTTGATCCCTCCAAGCATTAGGACTGATAAGGGATAGTAAATCAGTGGTTTATCGTAAATTAGTGTTAACTGCTTGCTGTAAAGCTGTGAAATCGGGTACATTCTTGAACCTGCACCGCCTGCCAATATAATGCCCTTCATAATATCCTGACTTTTATGCTAAAATTATGGTTTTGAGAGTCCAAAGATAATTTTACTAATGGATTATTACAATGAAATTAATTAAATATTGAAAGTATTAAAAAATTGCTATTTTCGTATAATGAAAACCACAAATTTTAAAATAACAAACAAAAGCGGTCTGAAACTATCTGCAAGTCTGGACTCTCCGGCTGAAGGCAAAATAAAAGCCTTTGCCATTTTTGCACATTGCTTTACATGCTCAAAAGAACTTAAAGCAATTGCAAACATAAACAGAGCGCTATCTGATTTCGGAATTGCAGTCTTAAGGTTCGATATGACAGGAATAGGCGGGAGCGAAGGCAATTTTAGTGATACAAATTTCTCAACGCAAATAGATGATTTCTTTTCTGCGGCTTCGTTTCTTGAAGATAATTATAAGCCGGCAAGTCTGCTGATAGGCCACTCACTAGGCGGAAGCGTTGCATTGTTTTCTGCCTTAAGGCTTCCTGATGCAAAAGCAATCGTTACAATTGCATCTCCGGCTGAACCCGCTTACCTCTCACAAAAGCTGAATAAAACAAAGCATCGGGCAGAGAAAAGCGGAGCGGGAGCAACAACTATTGGCGGACTCAAATTCACATTCAAACCGCAGTTCTTTGCAGATATTGAATCATATGATATGAAACATGTGCAGAGGAAGCTGAAAATCCCTTATCTCATAATGCACTCGACGGCGGATACTTACTCCGATTTCAAGAATGCAACTGAGTTGTTTAATAATGCGTGCCAGCCAAAGAGTATTATTTCGCTTGACGATATTGATCATTTAATGCTTAAGAAAGAAGATGCCGGTTATGTTGGAAAGCTGATCGGAGTCTGGTCTGAGAAGTACTTATAAAAAAACCTGATAAGCCTTTTAAAACTTATCAGGTTAGCATGAAAAAACTGACAGACTCCGGGTTTCTAAAGGAGAAAACAATACAGGAGGAAATCAGTGAGTCTTATTGATTTCACATGCCGCATTCCAGGAGGCAGTTTAGGAATGCAGCTATTATGTCTCTTCCCGAAGCCTGTCTAATATAGTAACATCCCTCACCTAAAAAAAATTTCACATTATAATAACTTTTTGAAAATATTATCAATTAATGCTATTTTTTATTAGTATTGTTAATATTTGATTATACAAAGATCTTAAACAAGGGATTACAACCCTTGTTCGATTAAGATAACAATCAAGGCCACTGAAAAGTCTTCAATTTTGGTGCCAATTTTCTTTATGTTTTGAATATCTTATGAAATATCGGTATATTTATTAAATTTATGAGTAAAAAGGACTTTTTTGAAGATAGAGATAAGTTTACAGAGGCTGAAAAACAAAGAGCATCTCACAGTTTATGGTATTACTCATGGATAAGATTTAAGCGCAATAAGCTTGCAATGGCAGGCTTTATTATCATAATTTTATTGATTTTTATTGCGATTTTTGCCGGAATATTGGCTCCTTATAATCCAATAGACCAGACACTTGAATATACCACAAAACCCTCAGGATTTAAAGGAAATGTACTTGTGAAAAATGCTCTTGACGGCACCGATTTTATTGCAATAAAAGGGATATCGAAAGTTACTGCTGATTCAGTGATTTTCATCAATTATAGCGGTACAGAAGAATCCATTGCAAGAACTGAACTCATTAGCAGGAATGAATCAGACTGGCACAGAGAGCCGGAGTATTTGCTTGGTACAGATAGATACGGGCGCGATATTTTAAGCCGCCTGATATACGGAAGCAGAATAAGTCTTTCGGTCGGGGTAATTTCAGAAAGCATTGCAATATTTATCGGTGTCATACTTGGTGCGCTTGCGGGATATTTCCGCGGGAAAACTGATGCCTTAATAATGTGGTTTATCAATGTAATTTGGGCATTTCCTTCAATACTTTTCATTATTGCGCTTTCAGTTGTGCTCGGCAAAGGATTCTGGCAGTCATTTGTTGCCATCGGATTAACCGGATGGGTTGAAATCGCAAGGATAGTGAGAGGGCAGTTCTTTTCACTTAGAGAAACTGAATATGTTGAGGCTACAAGAGCGCTAGGCTACAAACCCACGAGAATTATTTTCAAACATATGCTGCCAAACAGCTTTGGGCCTATTATAGTAACAAGTACAGCGGGACTTGCAACGGCAATCATCTTTGAAGCAAGCTTAAGCTTCCTGGGTCTTGGAGTGCAGCCGCCAACAGCAAGCTGGGGGCAAATGGTCTTTGACGGGTATAAGTACATAGTTGCAGGTACAAACTACGGACTGGCTTTGTATCCATCGCTTGCGATTATGATAACTGTATTTGCAGTAAATCTGATAGGTGATGGCCTCCGTGATGCATTTGATCCGAAGATGAGAAGATGATTTGATAATTGGAAAGAATTTTCACAGAATAAGTTTTTAATAAATTATTTTCACCCATTTCAATAATTCAATAATATTAAGCACTGACTTACATTTAACATGAGCAATTTGAAATACTTATTTTACCTTACTAAAGTCGAAGGGCTGGGTTCAGTGAGGATAAAGAGGCTTCTTGAAAGATTTGGAGGCGCCGAGATGGTATTCAACGCTTCGGTCAAGGAAATGAGCCAGGTAGAGAACATCAGCGAAAAAACTGCAGAAGCAATAATCTCTGCCGGCAGCAATTTAAATGAACTTGAACAGCAGTATGATGAATTAATCCAAAAAACAGAAAAACTCAAGATAGGGATAGTTTCTTTAATTGATGATGATTACCCGGACCTTTTGAAAAGGATTTACGATCCGCCGATAATATTTTACACAAGAGGGAAATATAATAATGATCTGCTTGTTAATAGTGTAGGCATTGTAGGTACCAGGAAACCTACTGATTACGGCAAGAAAATGGCAGAAATGTTCTCACGGGAGCTTTCAAGCCTTGGAATTGCAGTTATAAGCGGGTTCGCAAGGGGAGTGGACACAATATCTCACAAAGCCGTACTAGGTAATGCGGCCTCAAAAGCAATAACAGCGGCTGTGTTTGGATGCGGGGTTGATAATATATATCCACCGGAAAATAAAAAGCTGTATGATGAAATGATCGAAAGAGGGCTGCTGATAAGCGAATACGAGATCTCAGCAATTCCGGATGCCATTAACTTCCCGAAACGAAACAGGATTATCAGTGGGCTCTCTTTGGGGACTATTGTAATTGAAAGTGATGTTGATGGCGGCGCGTTAATAACATCAAGAACTGCGCTTGATCAGTCAAGAGAGGTATTTGCTGTGCCGGGTTATGTAACTTCAAGGCAAAGCAGGGGAACCAATGCACTAATTAAAAATGGCCATGCAAAGCTTATTGAAAATACTGATGATGTGCTTGATGAGATCAAAAATAAACTGCAGAATATTAACATAAGCGTTAATGGCAAATCAGGCTTGGAGCCCAAAATTATCCTGGAGCTAAAGGGAAATGAGAAAGCAATATATGATGCTTTCCTGAGGCAATCAGAGCCGCTTCATATTGATTCAATCTCAGAGATATCGGGATTGAATATATCGGATTCTTTGGTAAGTTTACTAAACCTGGAGTTTAAGGGAGTGGTTGACCAGCTTCCCGGGAAGAGATTCAAGATTAAATGATTGTTAAATCAAGATAGGAATTTGAAGAAAAATTGTTAAGAAATTCACAAGGGCAGATATTACAGCAGAAGCTTTCTCCGCAGGCTATACAGGCACAGTTATTGCTTGCTATTCCCACAATTGCTTTAGACCAGGAAATTAAAAAACAGCTTGAAGATAATCCGGTTCTGGAAGATGAGAATGTAAGTGATGAGAGTGCAGAGGAAATTCCGGAAAACGTTTACCCGGATGATAACTGGAATCCAGGCTCGGGCAGCAGCAGTTACTCAGATATTGACCAGGAAGAAAGAACTGAATACCTGATCAACAGGCAGAATAAACAAAGAGAAACACCACTGGAACAGGTTTACAAACTGGGACTCTCAAACATACAGGTATTAATTGCCGAGGAAATTCTTGGCAACCTTGAAGCAAATGGTTATTTAAGTATTGCCCTTCCCGAAATAACCCGTATCATAAATGAGAAGTACGGAAAAGAAGTATCATTAGAAGAGGCAGAACATGTCCTAAAGATAGTGCAAAAGCTTGACCCCTCCGGTATTGCTGCCAGAGACCTTAAGGAGTGCCTTTCTATCCAGCTGCATGAGATGAAAATAGATGAAAAGGAGCGGGAACTTTGCCTTAAAATGATAAATGAATTTTTCGATGACTTCAAACTAAAACATTTTGAAAAACTTGCAAAGCTGCTCGATGTTCCGGTAGAGAAAGTAAATGAATTGTTCGAAATAATTCACAGGCTGAATCCTTCACCGGGAAAACAGGATACATCTGCAGATTACATTTACCCTGATTTTATCATAAAAGAATCAGAAGGAAAGCTAAGAGTTGAGCTGAATAATGATTCAAACCCGCAGGTAAGGATAAGCAGAAAATACCTTGAGCTGCTAAAGGATAAGAAGACTGATAAAGATACAAAAGAGTTCCTTAAAAATAAGGTTGAGTCTGCCAAATGGTTCCTGAATGCGATACAATCGAGAAAAGATACCATGCTAAAGGTTATGAATGCAATTCTTGCCAGGCAGAAAGAATTTTTCTTAACACACGGCGAGAATTTAAAACCTATGTTTGAAAAAGACATTGCCGAAGATATCAATATGGATATTTCCACTGTTAGCCGTGTGGTGAGAGGGAAGTATGTTCAAACGGATTTCGGAATATATGAGCTTAAGTATTTTTTCTCGGGAGGAATGAAAACAGACTCAGGTGAAGATATTTCAAATAAAATTCTCAAAGAAAAAATAAGGGATCTTATTGAGTGTGAGAATAAGCTGAAACCCTTGAGTGATGATAAGCTTATGGAATTTTTAAATAAAGATGGCTTCAATATTGCAAGGCGTACCGTTGCTAAATACAGGGAGGCAATGAAGATCCCCAAAGCGACTCTTAGAAGAAAGATAACTGCAGAGTGATATTCTAAGTATACGAAAATATGTTTATCTAAATACGGACTTATTTATAGAACATGTTTTAAGGAGATGCAGAATATCAACCTCACCCCCGACCCCTCTCCTAATGCACTGCCCCCCAAAAAGAGGACAGAAAAATAATAGGAGATAGGTTATATTAAAGGGGGTAAGAAATGAAAAGAAGTAACACCAAGAGATATAATTCAGCATTTAGGCTGAAAGCA
>JAIOIK010000193.1 GCA_019912545.1 Ignavibacteria bacterium
TCCGTAACGCATGATGGTATAGTTAACTCCGTACAGCGTTTTATAATTTTTGCAGAACAGCTCCGCTGCTATTTTTGATGAAGTATAAAGGTGATCGGGGTTTTGCGCATAAATTGTTTCTTCGGTAATTTCGCTTGTATCGTCACTTGCCGCACTGCCGTATATCCATTCAGTTGAAGAAAGTAAAACTCTGCCAACATCAAGCTCTCTTGCGCATTCCAGCACGCTTAAGGTTGAGTTAGCCGTATTAAAATTAGATACAACCGGCTTCTCATAAAATATATTCACATTTGCCTCCGCTGCCATGTGGTAAATTGCATCACATCCTTTGGCGGCTTTTTTCAGTGCATCTCTATCATTAACATCAGCCACAACATGGCGGCTATCTTGCCCGTAAATGGGGGCTTCAAGGTCATAAATGATCACTTCGTGTCCGCATTCTATCAGCACGTCAACAACATGTGAACCTATGAATCCCGCTCCGCCCGTTACAAGAACTTTCATTAAGCTTTTGTTGAGTTGATTTTAGTTTCAGAATCAGCAAAATAACCATCTGTAACCGCAATAAAAATCTAAAATAATACCGTGTTTTTTTACCCAATATTAAAGAAATAGCTCTATTTTAAACCGGCTGTCTGTTTCAGATTTTCAATGTATTTGTCTGTAAGACCCGCCATTGAAAATTTCTTTAAAGCATTCTTTTCTATACCTCGCTTAAGCTCTTCTATGGTGGCTTTGTTTCTAACGATGGTTTCCATCTTTTCTGCCAGACCTTGTGCCGTTCCATCAAACATTATACCGTCAACGGCATCGGAAACATATTCCCTGAATCCGGCGAGATCACTGCAAATCGATGGCACACCTTCGCAGAACCCGATCAACAGGGGACCGCATTGTGTAACCTGCTTATATGGCAGTATCTGCACATCGTTCCCTGTATAGATCGAGTGAATTTCCCGGTAATCAATGAACTTATCAAACAGGTTTACGCTTTTTAGCTTACTTATTCTGCCTGCCAGTATTTCATTATCATATTTTATCCTGCCGTGAATGTTCACTTCGAATTTCAATCCTAATCCTTTGCTTTCAAGGATTTCAGCGGCTTCAAGCAAAGTTTCAATACCTTTATACTTTTCAATTGAGCCGAAGAAGAAAAACCTCATATGATCTGTTTTGGTTAAGCCGGTGCTGCTTCGGGCAGATTCCTTAAAATACGTAATAATTGGGAGCTGAAATATACGCGGCAGAATTCCATACTGCTTATTAAAGATCTCTGCCTGGGTTTTACTCGCTGCGGCTATTTTCCGTTTCGAAAATCTTAACGTTAATTTTGAGGCAAGCGTCCCGTGTTTTTCTGCTGATTCAGGATGAAGCTCTACGTCATGCATCGTCACAATATATTTCTTCAGCATAAGCGGGGCAAGAATTGCCTGGTAAACCGTCATTGTGTTGAACCAAACTACATCGGCCTTCTGTTTTTTTGCTTTTCTTAAGAGATTAATGTCGTCAAAAAAACTTAACGGATTCCTGAACCGCCGCCGCTTAACAAATTCGCTTTCTGTTTTTCCGCACCATGCACGTACTTCTTCTGTCAGATCCTTCGCCTGGAAAAATACTTTAAGATCAATTTCGCGGCTCCGTTCCTTTAATCCCCTAACTATCGTATAGCTGTGGTCAATAAAGCTTTCGGAGCTCAGGTAAACGACTTTCAAATTTATTATGCTGTAAATAAAGTTTTAAGAATATCCTTTGCGTAAAGTGTGTTCATGCAGGTAACGGATTTATCACATGTATTCAGGTAACAGCAAAGGCAGTCAACTTCTCCGGAATACACAATTTTCCCGTTTCCGAAAACATCTAGCTCTGTGTGAGAGGTAGGACCTGTAATAACAACGCAGTATTTATCCAGCGCACAGGCAAGGTGAAAGCAAAGCGAATCCGAAGTGAATATCTTATCGAACAGGAAAACTATGCATATAAAGTCGTCAGTTGTATTGCTGCACCCAAATTTTATTATATTATCTGCCGGATTAATGCCTTTGATCACTTCATCATAAAAATCCTTTTCTTCTTCGCCGCCT
>JAIOIK010000194.1 GCA_019912545.1 Ignavibacteria bacterium
ATTAAAAGGCTCTTAGCAAAAGAAATATCTAACACTTATGAATTTAATGAAGTTGTACATTTACTGTCGTGTACTTAGTACCAATTCCCCCCATAAATTTTTAAATTGTTTTTATTAACAATTGGCGTTATTTTTGTGTTCTTAATTTCTCAAAAATTTAGAACAAAATTGCCTATAATGACCCGAAAATCGTATTTTGCTGTTACTTTATTTGTTTTTTTCAGCTTTTTGGGCAGTACATATGGGCAACTACTCCCAAGTTTTGCAATTGCCGGTGGTCCAACAGCCGGTTGGCACTTTAACCCTGTCAAAGATCTAAATCTACAACTCAAAAATGCAGGTTTCCCCGAAATGTCCGAAAGCGGTTTTTTCACTCTTGGCGGAGGCGGATTTATTGACCTGCCAATGAAGAGTAATTTTCTTCGTATCGGCATGTTCGGCAGCGGCTTCACATCTAAACAAACCAAAGCCGTTAACGATAGTCTTACAAAAGCTGCGAATTATTCAATGGGACTTGGCGGATTTAGTTTAGAATACGTATTGCCGCTCACAAAAGTTTTTGATATAAGCTTTGGTTCACAGTTCTCTACCGGGCTGCTGAAGCTTGAATTGTATCAGTACGGGAAAGATCTTGGGAATTATTCAGGAACATATCTGCAATTTCAAAACGCAAGCTCTTCCTCGGATATTTCACGCGTTTATAAATCACGTTTCTTTACTGCACAGCCGCAGATCGGTGTTGGTATAATGCTCAGGAAATTCATGTATCTTAAGATAGATTGCGGCTACCAGATCGGCATACAAAACACTTGGCGGGTGGATAATGATGTTGAAGTGAAAGATTTCCCGAAAGGAATTGAAGCTAAAGGTTTAGTTGTTAAACTCGGGCTCAACTTCGGTTTATTTATTAGAGATTAACTAATTATACAAGGATAGAATTGAAAAGCATTTTAGTCACCGGCGGCGCCGGGTTCATCGGAACGAATTTTGTTTATTTCATGGCTTCAAAAGGATACAGCCTCAGAGTCCTTGATAAGCTTACTTACGCAGGCGGAAAAGATAATCTTGAACCGCTTATGGCTGCCGGGAAAGTTGATTTTGTAGTAGGCGATATCTGCGATGCAGGAATTGTTAAGAAATCGCTTTCAGGCATTGATGCAGTTGTGCATTTTGCAGCAGAAAGCCACAACACGCGAAGCGAAACTGACCCCGGACTTTTCTACAATACAAATGTAGATGGCACCCGCGTAATGCTTGAAGAATCATTTACTGCAGGTGTAAAAAAATTCATTCACATCTCTACCGATGAAGTTTATGGCTCGATTGTTGACGGTTATTTCGCTGAAAATGATAAAAAGCTTGGCGATAGCCAGGCAACATCGGCATATTCAAAATCCAAATCACAGGCAGATGATCTTGCAATAGAGTTCGGAAGATCCTATCCTGTAATTGTTTTAAGGCCAACAAATAATTTCGGCCCCTGGCAGTACCCGGAAAAAGCCCTTCCACGGTGGATAACAAATATTCTTTCAGGCAGTAAGATACCGCTATGGGGAGAGGGCCTGCAGGTAAGGGACTGGCTTTTCGCGCCAATAACATCACAGTGCATCGAATTCCTGCTTCAAAAAGGAGAAGCGGGCAATGCATATAACGTTGCAGCTAATCACAATCCGGAGATCACTAACCGCAAAGCCGCTGAATGGATCTGTGAATTGCTTGGTGTCAGCAGTGATGAATGGATAGAATTTATACCGGACCCGAGGCCAAACCACGATTTCCGTTACGCGCTGAATGTGGATAAAATTTCACAGCTTGGATTCAAACCCGCAGTTGATCCGTTTAACCAGTTCAGGGATACTGTAGAGTGGTACAAATCCAATACAGCATGGTGGAAAAAACGCAAAGAAGAAGCAGAAAGTATTTATAAGCAGTAAGAATCAATAGAATATCTTCAGAATATCTTCATTAACCATTTGTATTATAAGAGAACCTAATTAACGACGGGGAAAATAATTAATGAGCGAAGTACTAAGAGAAAAAATTAAGCAGAAAAAAGCGAAGATCGGTATAATCGGTCTGGGGTATGTAGGATTGCCTCTCGCAATTGAATTTGCAAGAAAGGGCTACCATGTACACGGAGTAGATCTTGATCAGGCAAAGATAAAACTGATCCAGCAGAAAAAGAATTACATTAAAGACGTTATCAACAAAGATTTCCTTTACGCCATTAACAATAATCTGTTTACGGCTTCTGATAATTATGAAAAAATAGCGGACCAGGAAATTGTTTTTATCTGCGTTCCTACGCCTGTTACAGATAATAAGACTCCCGATATTACTTACATAATGAACTCTGCACAGGAAGTATTTAAAAGGATCAAAAAGCATTCACTAATTGTGCTGAAGAGTACAACTTTTCCCGGAACTACAGAAGATTATGTACAGCCCCTGTTTGAATCCAAGGGATGGAAAGTTGGCAAGGATTTCTATCTTTCGTTCTCTCCTGAAAGAGTTGACCCGGGCAATAAAGTTTATAATACAGGCAATACGCCAATTGTTGTTGGCGGAGCAACAAGGAAATGCACAGAGCTCTCGGCAATGATACTGCAGGAAGTTGCTACAAAAGTTCACATGGTTTCATCTCCGCGTGTAGCAGAAATGGAAAAACTGATCGAGAATATTTTCCGCAGCGTGAATATTGCCCTTGTTAACGAAATTGCGAGGCTGTGCGACAGAATGGGCAATGTCAATATCTGGGAAGCGATCGAAGCGGCGGCAACAAAACCATTTGGTTTTATGCCGTTTTACCCGGGTCCCGGTATTGGCGGGCATTGCATACAGATTGACCCGTACTATCTTGACTGGGCGGCCAAAAAGTATGATTTCCATACAAAATTCATAGAGCTTTCTGCTGAATCTAACGAGGAAATGCCTTTCTACGTCAGAGATATGGTAATGAAAGAGATCGCAAACCTGCCCATCAAAGCAAAAGATGCTAATGTGCTTATACTTGGAACTACATTCAAAAAAGATGTTGAAGACCCAAGAAACTCACCTGCAATTAAGATCATAGAACTGCTTTATAAAGAAGGTATCGGTAATATCAATTTCCACGATCCTTTCATGAGGACTATCCGCTTGATGGATAAGATATTCCGCGTGCAGGAGCTCAATGAAAAGCTGCTTAAAGAATCAGATGTTACCGTTATTGTAACAGATCACTCTGCATACGATTATGAGTGGATACTTGCTTTTTCGAAAAGACTTATTGATACAAGGAATGCTACTAAGAAGATCAGAAATAACCGTGAGAAGATATCTTTGCTTGGAGCAAGTACCTATAAGGTCAGTTAAGCGCACTTTTTGAAAAACAAAAAGAAAATTATCTCTGTAGTAGGGGCAAGGCCGAATTTTATGAAGCTTGCCCCTATTGCAAGGGAACTCAAAAAAAAATCTTCAAAGTTTACCCATATAATAGTACACACCGGACAGCATTACGATCATAAGTTGTCATCAGTCTTTTTTAAAGACCTTGGGCTTCCTGAACCTGATATTTATCTTGGCGCAGGATCCGGCTCTCATGCTGAGCAGACATCTGCCATAATGATCGGGTTTGAAAAAGTGGTCAAAGAAGAAAAACCTGATCTTGTTATTGTGTTTGGTGATGTGAATTCCACCATAGCATGCGCTTTGGTTTGTGCAAAACTGCCGGGTAACTGCGGCACCGGCCCGGTTCCGCTTGCGCATATCGAGTCAGGGTTGCGCAGTTTTGATAACTCCATGCCGGAAGAGGTCAACAGGATCGTAACAGACTCGCTTTCGGAATTCTTATTTGTTACCGAGAGATCCGGTGTTGATAATCTGATCAAAGAAGGAACAAACAAAAAAAAGATATTTCTTGTTGGTGATACAATGATAGATTCGCTTGTCTATCATAAGAAAAAAATTGCCTCTTCATATATTTTGAAAAAGCTTAAGCTTAAGCCAAACAAATTTATCCTTGTTACAATTCACAGGCCGGTAAATGTTGATAATAGAAAGAACCTTGCCCGAATTGTTTCTATCTTCAAAAAAGTCTCAGCCGCTGCTGTGAAAAAGGATTCTGAGATATCTATCGTTCTGCCGATCCACCCCAGAACCCTGAAAATGGCAGAGTCATTTGGTTTACTTGATGAACTTCGCCAAATTCCGAACCTCAAAACTATCGATCCTGCCGGGTACATTGATTTTATCAGGCTGCTCAGGGATTCCCTTTTTGTAATGACAGATTCAGGGGGCATTCAGGAAGAAGCAACTTTTCTCAAGATACCGTGTTTAACATTAAGAGATTCGTTTGAAAGAAATGAAACACTTGAGCTTGGTACAAATACTTTGTGCAACTTGAATGAAAAGCTGATCTTACGTAAAACGACTGAGATTCTTGAAGGAAAATACAAAAAAGGTAAAATTCCCCGGTTAATGGATGCAAAGGCCTCCCAAAGGATCGTAAATATTATAAAAACCTGCCTTTAGTTTTCATATTCATTCAAATTAATGGATTTTCTATCTTTTAAAAAAGAATTAACTTTAAATTTAGCCGAATTTCGGTTTTGATGCGGTTTTTTAAAGTAAATAAACGGGATTTTTGGGGAATAAAAAGCACTATTTCTTTTCAGATGTTCACCTTGGGATTAGCACTAAAGAAATTGAAAAGGCTAAAGAACTGAAACTTGTCAGTTTCCTTGAGAGTATAAGCAAAGATGCTGAAAAGATATACATTGTTGGAGATCTTTTCGATTGCTGGATAGAGTACAGGCGTGCAGTACCAAAAGGCTTTTACCGGACACTTGCCGCGCTGAATAGACTTGTAGAACAGGGGATCGAAGTAAATTTTTTGTCCGGCAACCATGATTTCTGGCTGAATTCATATTTAAGAGACGATGTAGGATTAAAACTTCACGGCAGCCATCTTGATACAGAAATTTCAGGCAAAAGATTTTATATTGTTCACGGAGACGGGCTCTCAAAAAGTGATACAGGATACAAGATCATAAAGAAAATTTTGCGCAGCAGGGTGAACCAGTTCCTGTATTCACTTGTTCATCCCGATCTTGGCCTGTGGCTTGCGCAGGGTTCCTCTAAAAAATCGAGGCTGCACACCGATGACAGGGAAAGAGATATCGAAATGCATGCTCCCCAGCAGATTGCGCACGGCTCAACAGGAATGAAAGAGTTTGCAGAAAGAAAGATTGCAGAAGGATTTGATTACGTTATTATGGGGCATTTGCATAAACCGCAGGATGTGATAGTAAACTCGGGAAATAAAGAAGGGCATTATGTTACGCTGGGAGACTGGATAACACACTTTACTTATGCTGAATATTCTGAGGGCAAGTTTGAATTAAAAAGTTTTAAATCTTAAGAAATTGTTTTAACTAAAAATGCAGGACCGAAAAAATAAGAAAACACCAAAAACCATAGAGCGCGAAGAATATTTCAATAACCGCGATTACAGGCGCAGGATGATGAATAAGAAGAAAAAATCATCCAAAAGAAAATTCAGCCTGCTGGCAATTGCAATGCTTGTAATTGTTGGCTTTGGAATTGCATTCTCAGCATTCCTGTTCCAGGGGCTGCCGCCTCTATCGAGCCTTGAAAACCCCAAGACCGATCTTGCAACAAAGATTTACTCCGAAGACGGCGAGCTTATTGACCAGTTCTTTATTGAGAATAGAACTATAGTATCGCTTGATGCAATCCCTAAAGATCTTATCAACGCGCTAATAGCAACCGAAGACAGAAAATTCTTTAAGCACTGGGGTATCGATCTCGATAGAATAATGAAGGCAATGTTCAAGAATATTACCAGCCTTTCCATCAAAGAGGGTGCAAGCACTATAACTCAGCAGCTTGCGCGTAACCTGTACAGAGCCGAGATCGGCAGGGCAATATCTATCACAAGGAAACTGAAGGAGGCAATTACAGCTGTCCAGATTGAAAAAACTTATACTAAAGATGAGATACTTCTTTTGTATCTTAACCAGGTTTATTTTGGAAGAGGCGCTTATGGTGTTGAAGCTGCCGCCAAAACATTTTTCGATAAATCTGTAACAGAGCTTACACTTGATGAATGCGCAATGCTTGTGGGTATGGTAAAAAATCCTTCTGGATACTACGATCCCATAGAAAATCCTGAGAACTGCCTTGATAGACGTAATACAGTGCTCAACAACATGCACGAAGAAAGCTATATTACAAAAGAAGTTCTAGATCTTGCTAAAAATGACCCTATCAAGGCTCAGCCCAGGACCATTCAGAAGCAAAGCATGGGGCTGGGCGGGCAGTTCAGCGAATACGTAAGGCAATTGCTCGAGAAAAAAGCGGAAAAGTACGGTTTTAATATTTACCGTGACGGGCTGATTGTTACAACATCCCTAAACAGTAAAATGCAGAAGCATGCAGTTGATGCAGTTACAAACCAGCTTAAGGATTTCCAGAAGTCTTTTAACTCAACGTGGAACTGGAAAGGGAACCGTGACCTGTTAAATGATGCAGTTGATAAATATATAAAGCAAAGCGATGAATATAAAAAAGCAAAAACAGACACCGATCGCCAGAAGATCTATAACAAGCTTAAACAGGACCAGGCGTTTGTTGAGAAAGTTAAAGAAAGAGAAATTGCAGTACAGGTAGGTTTTGTCTGCATCGATCCAAAAACCGGACAGATCAAAGCATTGGTTGGGCAAAATCCAGCTTTCCCGTTCAAGTACGGTTTGAATCACGTTACACAGATAAAGCGTCAGCCGGGCTCAAGCTTCAAAGCGTTTGTATATGCAACTGCAATTGATAACGGATATTCACCTGCTTATGCAATAAGCAACGATCCGCTTAGAGTTGTTATCGGCGGGCAGACTTGGTCGCCCAAAGGCGGCGGAACAGGCGGAATGGTAAGTTTAAGAGAAGGTATCACGCGTTCAATAAATGTTGTTGCAGTCAGAACGTCAATGGAGCTTGCTCCAATGGACCAGGTTATAAAGCTTGCGCACAAGATGGGTATTAATTCTGAGCTTCCGAATGTGCTCTCTCTTGCCCTGGGTGTTGGTGAAGTCTCGCCGCTTGAAATGACAAGCGCTTTCGGAGTTTTCCCCAATGAAGGTATTTGGGTTGAACCCCATGCAATACTTAAGATCGAGGACAGGTATGGTAATGTTATAGAAGAGGTAATTCCTGAAACGCGCGAAGCTATAAGCGAAGGGGTTGCGTATATGATGAGTGATATGATGGAAGACGTTGTTAATGACGGAACTGCATCTTCAATCAGGGGATATTTCAACCGCCCCGCTGCCGGTAAAACAGGAACAACACAGGATTACACCGATGCATGGTTTGTTGGATTTACTCCCCAGCTTGTTGCTGGCTGCTGGCTGGGATTTGACGATCCGAGAATAAAGTTCGGCGGTTCGTATGGACAGGGCGGTAGGGCTGCTGCGCCTATATGGGGCAGATTCATGAAATATGTTTATGATGATAACGAAACCACTATGCCGCTGGCTTATTTCGAAATGCCGCCTGAAGTTATGGAAGCAAATATTTGCACAGTCACAGGTTTATTGGGAAATGAATCGTGCCCCTCATACACAGATCTCATCCTGCGGAAAAATGCGCAAAAGCGCTGCAGTATGAGCCATTCATTTGCGCCCTCTGAAGGCGCTGAAACAAACGGCGATCCGCCGGCCGGGAGTATTGGCTTCTGATCTGCCGATATCAATACGTAATCTAGAAATTTATAACTTTATCAGATTCAACGACCCACTCTGTGAGCTCAGACATCGTACTCATTGTAATACCGTCTGCTAAGGTAACGTTCTTAATTCCCCTGGCGTCAGCGCAAGAACCGCATACTCTGATTTTTCCTTTATTAAGCAAAACCGATTTCATCATTCGCTCAATATTGTAATAGCCGTTAGGGGTATTCTGCCCCTGAATAATACAGCTTACTGCATCTGCCATCAAAAAAACATTCACTTCAATTTCAGGTTTATCTTTCTGAAGCTGCATGGCAAGTCTAAAGGCATTGTATGCTCTTTCGTTTCCGTATGGTGCATCGTTAATTATTATTAAATATTTCATTATGGTTAAATCTTAGGTTTATGGAATTTTGAATTTTATATCTTTGCTGGAATTTTGAAAATTTTACTGCCAATATTTATAACCAGTTTAAAAAAAGACTTTTTCAAACCTATGGGCGATAGCCACCATTTTTCAAAAAGTACTTTGCTAAAATGCCACAGCAACCCGGTCTTTTTTATTTTTACATCAGGAGCTGGTGTACCATAAAAGTTTCCATAAGCTAATCCGGCAATATGTTCACCTGCTTCCAGCATACAATAACCAGTACCGCAAAATTCACTTTTTGTATCAACGCCTCGGATGTTATCTGAAATTCGATGAGCAACAGTATCAGCCTGTAAATGAGCAAAAACACCTGCCTTTGGCAAATTCATTGGAACGCCGGATACCCACATTCCGGGAATTGATATAGAAACATTATCACCTATAGCATAAACATTTGGAAATTTTGTTTGAAGTGTAGAGCGGTCAACAGGAATCCATCCATTTTCACCTGCCAACTCTGATTGGCGGATAACTGCCGGCACCTTATGCGGAGGAACTACAACAAGTAAATCGTAATCATAGCTTTTTTGATCTTCAAAATTTAATTTGTTTTTAAAACCATCTACTTCATACAGCTTATGCTGTGACTTGTAATGGATTCCTTTGGCTTCTATAATCTGTTTTACAGCATTTCCAAGTAC
>JAIOIK010000195.1 GCA_019912545.1 Ignavibacteria bacterium
TCCGTAACGCATGATGGTATAGTTAACTCCGTACAGCGTTTTATAATTTTTGCAGAACAGCTCCGCTGCTATTTTTGATGAAGTATAAAGGTGATCGGGGTTTTGCGCATAAATTGTTTCTTCGGTAATTTCGCTTGTATCATCACTTGCAGTGCTGCCGTAAATCCATTCAGTTGAAGAAAGTAAAACTCTGCCCACATTAAGATCTCTAGCGCAATCGAGCACGCTTAAGGTTGAGTTAGCCGTATTAAAATTTGAAACAACGGGCTTTTCGAAGAATATATTCACATTTGCTTCGGCTGCCATGTGGTAAATTGCATTGCATCCTTTGGCGACTTTCATTAGTGCATCCCTATCGTTAACATCAGCTACAACATGTCTGCAATCCTGACCGTAAACCGGAGCTTCAAGGTCATAAATGATCACTTCATGTCCGCCTTCTATCAGCACGTCAACAACATGTGAACCTATGAATCCCGCCCCTCCCGTAACAAGAACTTTCATTGACACTTAATTGAGTTGAAATTAGTTTCAGAATCAGTAAAATAACCATCTGTAACTGCAATAAAAATCTAAAATAATGCCGTGTTTCCATACCCATATTAAAGGAATAGCTCTATTTTAAGGCGGCAGCCTGTTTCAGATTATCAATGTATTTATCTGTGAGACCCGCCATTGAAAATTTCTTTACGGCATTGGCTTCTATTCCCCGATTAAGCTCTTCTATTGTAGCTCTGCTTTTAATGATAGCTTCCATTTTTTCTGCAAGACTTTGCGCTGTGCCCTCGAAAATTATTCCATCCACTCCACTTGTTACATACTCACTGAATCCCTCCAGATCGTTGCATATTGCGGGTACTCCTTCACTTAATCCTATGAGCAGCGGGCCGCACTGCGTAACCTGTTTATATGGAAGTATCAATACATCGTTATTTTTATAAACGGAATGAATATCCCTGTAATCAATGAATTCATCAAACAGTCTAATCTTCTTTAATCTAATAATACGCGCTGTGATCTCATCTTTGTTATATTTCAGTTTCCCGTGAATGTTTACTTCAAACTTCAGCCCTTTATCCTCAAGAATTTCTGCCGCCTCAAGCAGCATTTCCAGTCCTTTATATTTTTCCACCGAGCCGAAAAAGAAAAACCTCACATGATCTGATTTGGTTAAGCCCGTGCTGCTTCGGGCAGATTCCTTAAAATATGTAATGATTGGGAGCTGAAATACACGGGGCAGAATTCCGTACTGTTTATTAAAGATCTCTGCCTGGTTTTTACTTGCCGTAGCTATTTTCCGTTTCGAAAACCTTAACGTTAATTTTGAGGCAAGCGTCCCGTGCTTTTCTGTTGATTCAGGATGAAGCTCTATGTCATGCATCATCACAATATATTTCTTAAGCATAAGCGGGGCAAGAATCGCCTGGTAAACCGTCATTGTATTGAACCAAACAACATCTGCCTTCTGTTTTTTTACTTTTCTTAAGAGATTAATGTCGTCAAAAAAACTTAACGTATTCCTGAACCGCCGCCGCTTAATAAATTCGCTTCCCGTTTTTTCGCACCATGCGCGCACCTCTTCTGTAAGCTCCTTCGCCTGGAAAAATATTTTAAGATCAATTTCTCTGCCCCGTTCTCTTAATCCCCTAACTATCGTATAGCTGTGGTCAATAAAGCTTTCAGAGCTCAGGTAAACGACTTTCAATTTTATTATGATGTAATTAAAGTTTTCAGAATATCCTTTGCGTAAAGTGTGTTCATGCAGGTAACTGATTTATCGCATGTATTCAGGTAACAGCATAGGCAGTCAACTTCTCCGGAATATACCACTTTCCCGTTTCCGAAAACATCAAGCTCGGTGTGTGAAGTCGGGCCGGTAACAACAACGCAGTATTTATACAGCGCGCAGGCAAGATGAAGGCAAAGTGAATCTGAAGTGAATATCTTATCGAACAGGAAAACTATGCATATAAAGTCGTCAGTTGTATTGCTGCACCCAAATTTTATTATATTATCTGCCGGATTAATGCCTTTGATCACTTCATCATAAAAATCCTTTTCTTCTTCGCCGCCT
>JAIOIK010000196.1 GCA_019912545.1 Ignavibacteria bacterium
ATAATACCGGAATTCATTTAGAACCTCTCCGCCTTAATAAGCGCATACACCAGGTATGCAAAAGCCAGAATACTTATGATAAACAGTATTGTCATAAAATTTCATCTCCTTTATCGGTTAACTTAAAAAAGATCCAGAACAAAAGTGAACCGAGCCAGATCATTAAGAATATTAAAAATATTTCAGGCATTTTTTTACTTTCTAATAAAGCAAATCCCGTGCCAATATTATTTGATGATTTTGATTGAATTTTAAGGGTTCTGTTGTGTGTAAATTTCCAAAATGAAATGATTTTTTCATAATGAAAGGGTTTTTTCGAAGTTAAAATGGGTTATTCCAGCCCGTATTCTTTAAGTTTGCGGTAAAGTGTAACTATTCCGATCCCAAGCGCTTTAGATGCCTTTGTTTTATTACCTTTGAAGTCATTTAACACTTTTATGATGTGTTTTTTCTCGATCTCATCAAGCGAAAGTTCTGTGTTAAGGCTACCACCGGAAGTATACTCCTCGGGCAGGAGTGATTCGTTCAATTCATTTCCGGGAGCAAGGATTATGGCCCTTTCAATAATATTCTTCAACTCTCTGATATTTCATTTAAATTTATAGGACTTCAGCTTATCAAGAAAACCGGGCGTGATGCTTTCAATCTGCTTCTTAAGTTTTGCGGAATAATGATCAACAAAATAATTCATAAGAATATCAATATCATCAATCCTTTCTGCAAGGCCGGGCAGATGTATAGTAAAGGAATTAAGCCTGTAAAACAAATCTTCCCTGAATTCTCCTTTTGCGATTGCATCGCGCAGATCACGGTTGGTTGCCGCGATTATTCTGATATCAAGCGAGTGTTCTTTGGGGTCACCCAGCCTTAAATAAGTTTTCTCTTCAATCGTTCTTAGCAGTTTGGCCTGTGTTTGTAAAGACATCTCGCCAACTTCATCAAGGAAGATCGTCCCACCACCAGCCTCTTCAAAATATCCTTTCTTATCAGAAATTGCCCCGGTATAGGCGCCTTTTTTGTGACCGAAAAATTCAGACTCCTGCAGGTCTTTTGATATTGCGCTGCAATTCACCGCAACAAATTTATTGTTTGCCCTCTGGCTTGCATTATGTATTGCCTGGGCGAAGAGCTCTTTTCCTGTACCGGTTTCGCCCAGAAGTAATATGGTTGTATCCGTAGGAGCGGCTTTTTTGGCGAACTCGATAGCTTCGGATATGCTTTTTGATTTCCCGATGATCTTACTGAAAGCATATTTTGAATCTATTCTGCTTCTGAGTTCTTTTACTTCCCTGTGCATCATGGCTTTTTCATATGCCCGTTTTACTGTCAAAGGAAGCTTATCGTCATCATCGCCTTTTACAAGATAATCAAAAGCGCCGTTTTTCATGGCTTCTACTCCGTCTTTTATCTGTCCAAAGGCTGTAATTACTATTACTTCAATATCAGGTATTGCTGATTTTAACTTCTTTGTAAGCTCAATTCCATTGCCGTCGGGCAGCTTAACATCAGTTACAACTACTGCAATATTATTGTTCTGTGCAATTGCAATCCCCGCAGCGGCAGTTTCTGCAGTAACTACGTTAAAGCCATCCAGAGAAAGTATCTTTTCAAGCAGCTTAAGGATCTTAGGCTCATCATCAATTATGAGTACTTTTGATTTCATATAACACAAATATATACTATATGAGATTTATATTTGATGTTGAAATATTTCATAATATCCCAAACTTATTGAATAGAACCTTCATTTATGACCCCCTATATTTGTATATTATGTTAACCATTACAACCCAATTTGGAATTAAACTGCCAATAATATGAATGACACGATCATTACAGGTATAGAAGCAATACAGGCAATGCTTGCGCCTGCTTTGGGAATATCCGCAACTGCACTCCTTCTTTTGAGCATGCATAACCGTTTTTCTATTGCAATAAACCGTATTAGAGCATTAAACGAGGAAAGAAGAAGATACCATATAAAGGTCTCAAAAAATGAAGAACCGGGGGCGTATGAGCAATTCCGTTATTCAAGCATTTCTAACCAAATAATTATGCTTACATACAGGTGCAAAGAGCTCCGTAATGCTATTCTCTGCACAATGGGCTCGATCCTTCTGTTTGTGGTTACTTCGATCCTGATAGGAGTGAATATTTTCTTCTCTTCATATGTTTTAAGGATGACACCGCTCATTATTTTTTCGGTCGGTATGTTACTGGTACTGATAGGTATAGTTTATTCAGCCAAAGATGTTATAAATTCCTATAAGGTCACTGAAATTGAAATCAAAGGAGATACTTAGAATATCTTATTTCCAGTTCTGTGCTTTGTTGTAACAAAAAAGGCTATCAAAAAATGATAGCCTTAAAATTTGAAACGATCCGTCTAAAACTTACCCGCCAATTGCTTCCAGTACTTTAAAATCAGGTTCTTCCATTTTAGAGAAACTGTACCGCTTTTCAATTGCAGCGCGGTTGATCTCATCAAGCACGCTTATCATCATGTCATACTTGGCTTTCCTGTGGAATTTAAGTATCATGATCATATCCTTGTTAGCTGTTCCCCATCCTTCGATGTACTGCTTCATCTGCTGCAGGTTCACTTTTATCGGCTGGTCTTCGGTTCCGTCTGATTTACCTTTGGATAGCCCGATATTTCCTTTTTCAGAAACCCTTATGAACACGACGTTACCCATATCAACTTTAACAATATCAACTTTATCATCACCTTTTGGAAGGTTAATCTGCATTACCTGCGGCTGGTTTAAAGTAGAAGTCATAATAAAGAAAGTAAGCAGCAGCATAATAACATCAACATAAGGCGTCATATCAATATGAAACCCGATGCGTTTTCTTTGCTGCCATTTATTCTTTTTTCGGCCGCGCTTTTCGCTGCCGCCGCTATCGCCGGAATCTACACTTGCCATTTTTTATATATCTCCTGAAAACTTTTTTGTTTTAGTATTACTGTTTAATCAGAAACCGTGCTCTCTAACTACTTCTTTTCTTTAGCGTCGTCCTGCTCAAGATCTGTTACAAAAGCAAAACGGGTATTCTTGGTTTCTTTAAGCATATCCATCAAATCCTGCACAACGCCAATATCTGATTCTTTATCGCCTTTGACAACAATACGAAGATCTTTACCAACATTGCTTTTTGAAGACAAGCGGAAATCTATTAAAAGTTTCTTGAATTTTTCCCTGTCTTTAAATGCAATGATAGGCCGTTTCATTTGCCCCTTATCATTTAAGTTTGCCGGATTGTTCCATCCCGGCTGTGTTGTGCTATCAGGATGATATGCTGCAAGCCCGATAGGATCGCCAAGAACATCTTCTCTTACCTTAATATTATCCACATCGGCAAATATATCTCCGAAACGGTTAATCACAAGCGTCATGACATTCCTTTCAGGCAGTTTAGTTGTATCATTTCCTGAATTAGGAAGCTTAACCTGTATATCCTCGGCAAGTTCTGCTTTGAACTGCGCTGTTAAGATGAAGAACGTTAAAATAAGCATGATAACATCCACGTACGGAGTCATGTCTATTTGCTGTGCCGGTCTTCTGCGTTTTTTGACTGCTGACATCTTTTTATTTTACCTCCAAAAGTATCCTTCTTATAAAAGGAAAAACTTAGATTTTTTAATTTTAGTTTCTATAGCTTAAACTAGTGCATCTTTAAGCAATACTATTTGGATTTAACAGTCAATATCTGCATAATGTTATAAGTAGCTTCATCTATCATATAAGTAAAGTTGCTCACTCTTGTTGAGAAGTAGTTATAACCTATGATAGCAACAATCGCGCCGAAAATACCGAAAGCTGTGTTGATAAGCGCCTCTGATATACCGGTAGATAGCTCAGTTGCATTAGGCGTACCTGCTGTAGCAAGCGCCTGGAATGAACGTATCATACCAAGAACTGTACCGAACAAACCAACTAACACCGAAATAGATGCGATAGTTGAAAGTGCCACAAGATTTCTTTCTAACAGAGGTACTTCAAGCATCATAGCTTCTTCAATAGCTCTTTGTACTTCAGCCATTTTCTTTTCGCCGTCAATAGGATCATTCTTCACTACATTATACCTTTCCAATGCAAGACGAAGAACGTTAGCCATAGAGCCCTTTTGCTTATTGCACTCTGCAATAGCTCCATCTATATCATTATCTACAACCATTGCCTGCACTCTCTTTACGAACGGCTCTATAGGGCCGCGGCCTTTTGCTTTGCCAAGAGAAAGCTGTCTCTCGATAATAAATGTAATAACCATAATACTGATGGTCATCAGCGCAACAACAACCGGTCCGCCTTTATAGATCTGACCAAATACGTTAACAGGTGTTCCTGCAACAACATCGCCGCCCTTAAAGTTATTCGGGCTGCCGAACACGAACATGAAAATTAGAAGCGATACCACAAATGCTATTACAAGGACAATGGTAATAAATACGGATTGTTTCATAGTTAAGTTATACCTCCAATAGATAGATTTATTGAGTTCTTTATATTTTTATTTTTTAATCTGAGAATCCTGCTACGGCTTCCATTTCAGACTGGTAAGTATCAAAAATGAGGCTGAGCTTTGTTATTACGAATAAGTTTTCAATATTTTTATTAAGCTGGCAAAGTTTTACTTTACCGCCGCGTTTTGTATAATTTGCATGTGCAGAAATAAGTACTCCAAGAGCCGAACTGTTTAAATATGCTACCTCACCAAGATCGATAACGAGCTTTAGATTTCCTTCTTCTGATAATTTTTTTATGGAATTTTGAAGCTCATCGGTCTCATCTCCGCCCACAAAATTACCCTTCAGCTTTAGAACAATGATCCTGCCATCCTGCAATGAAGTCTCTTTTACGTGTGAACTCATATTATATAGTAGTTGTAGATGTTATAAAATTTGGAATGTGTATGGCAAAGATAAACGGATTTTTTATTATTTGCAATCAAATATTGCTGATTTTAACTTAATTATAAAGAGAATAATGCATCCACTTCATGAATTATGCACATTCCCTGCCTGGTTTTGTTTCGGTGAAAAGTCATTTCCCTTTAAGAAGCGAGATAATCTTGCTGTTGATCTCGCTTATGTTTCCTTTCCCATAAATATCAAAAACAGCGGATTTTTGCATATAATGCTCTCTTACCGGAGCAGTTTGGTCCTTATAAACCCTCAAGCGGTTTTTGATAGTTTCTTCAGTATCATCAACTCTTCCCCTGCCAAGCATTCTTCGCACAAGCTCGTCATCGTCAATTGCGATATTTATCACTTTCAAACCATCATACCCCAGCTCGATCATTATACTATCTAACTCTATAGCCTGTTTCAGAGTTCTGGGAAATCCGTCCAGAATGAATCCCCTTTTGGCGTCATTGGCTGAAATTGCCTCTTTTATGATGCCGATCATTATGTCATCAGAAACAAGGTTTCCTGCATCCATGACTGCCTTAGCTTTTAGACCAAGTGAAGTACCATCTGTGACAGCTTTGCGCAGTATCTCACCGGTGGATAAATGCTTTATGGATAGCAATTTGGCAAGCAAAACGGATTGAGTACCTTTGCCGGCTCCCGGCGGCCCGAGTATGATCAGATACATTCAGTAATAAGCACTAAATTAGTAAAATTTTATTAGGAATTAAGATAAATTTAATTAAAATTTTATTAAAAGAAACGGTCGAAATAATCGTTTTTTAATTTGTGACTTTTTTTAAATATAATATTTGAATATAAAGTGACCCGGTTGATAGAGAGGATCTCGGCAGTTTGGGACAAAAAAAATGCTTTGCATTGAATGTTACTGCTTCAATCTGTAAATTGGAAAGATTTTATAAACAAATTCCACGAAAGACTTAATGAGAGCTAAAATATTAACCTTCATTGTACTGGTATCATTCTGGGCAGTATCGTTTATTGTTCCTTCATGCGGGAAAAAAGATGAGACAATTCCCACTGTTGATACAACTAAGTCCTCACAGCAGCAGACTATTCAGCAGAACACTCAGCAGCAGCAGCAAGAAACGAAAACAAAGGATTCCTTAAGCATTGCCGATAAGAAGAAAGAAGAAGATAAGAAAAAGGAAGAAGAGAAAAAGAAGGAAGAAGAAAAGAAGAAAGAGGAAGAGAAGAAAAAAGAAGAGGAAAAGAAAAAAGAAGAAATGACTAAGATGGAAACTTCAAACGTTGATTTTGCAGCGATCTGGCCGAAGAAATGCGCTAAATGCCACGGGAAAGACGGCAGCGGCAAAGTTGAAGGGGTTCCTAACTTAACTTTGGGCGAGACCAAGAGCAAAAGCAACAACCAGCTTAAACAGATAATTGAAAACGGCAAAAAAGGCAAGACTGATGACGATGAAGATATGCCTTCTTTTAAAGGTAAGCTTACTGAAGTAGAGATACAGGCGGCGGTCAAATATGTTAAAGGTCTGTAACAAATAGCAATTAATAAATAGTAAATAAGAAACAAACTATATAATCAGGAGGAATGAAAATGTTAACAAACGAGCAGCTTATGAAGGAACTTGACAGTATCCTTGTGGAAAAAAGTATATTAAAGCATCCATTCTACCAGAAGTGGAACGAAGGAAAGCTTACAATTGGCGAATTGCAGGATTATGCCAAGCAGTATTATCATTTTGTGAAGCACTTCCCTATGTTCGTCAGCTCGGTTCACTCATATTGCACCGATGGCGAGATAAGAAAAATGCTTGTAGAAAACATTGCTGATGAAGACGGCTACAAAACAGGAATCAGCGACCACCCTGCCTTGTGGATGAACTTCGCGAATTCGCTTGGTGTAAGCGCTGAAGAAGCAGAAAATGTTGAAGTAGTTGATGAAGTGAAGAATTCAATTAACGGATACTATAACCTCTGCCGCTCTTCTGATTTCAAAACCGGACTTGCAGCATTATACGGATATGAGAAACAGATCCCGGAAGTATCAAAAGTTAAGATCGAAGGGCTAAAGAAATTCTATAATATAGATAGCGAAAAAGCTTTGGAGTTTTTTGCAGTACATCATGAAGCCGATATTTATCACAGCAAGGCAGAGCTTGATGCGATCTTAAACAGCTGCAAGACGGAAGAAGAGCAGAAGAACATACTTGCGACAGTTGAACAATCCGC
>JAIOIK010000002.1 GCA_019912545.1 Ignavibacteria bacterium
GCTTGTGCTTCCTTCAATCCTCTGAATATCAACCGGTAGATATCCTCCTGAAACTGAGTATCCATTTATGCTTTTCAGGTTAACATCCTGAACTGTATCATAAGCTTTAAGATCTTCAGGGCCGAAATAAATATTTACAACTATCAGCAGCAGGCATGCGGCAATAACGGATAAGATTATTCTGGAATATCTATCCAGGCTTACCGTGATCTTTCCGTTATTTTTATTTAAGTTCATTTTGAATTCCTTTCTGTAAGACGCTGTATAATTTAGCGCAGTATTTTTTGTGCTGTATATTTGCTATATTTACAGTGAAAATAGTGATTTTGTTCCTAAGTAATTGAGTAAAAGTTTGATTTTATGTAAATTGGCGGGTATTACAGGAGAAAAATGCAGGTAGAAAGCATACTATTTGAAGTAATTCTTGTTTTGTTAATAATTTTTGCGAATGCGTTTTTTGTAGCCGCAGAGTTCGCAATTGTTAAGGTAAGGTCAACTCAGATCCAGCCCCTGGCTGATAAGAATAATAAAAGTGCTAAAACAACTGTTAAGATACTTGCCAATATGGATGCTTACTTATCGGCATCCCAGGTTGGTATTACAATGACCTCTCTTGGGCTTGGCTGGGTTGGGGAGCCTGTAACAGCAAGACTTTTAAGCCCTTTATTTGTTTTGCTAGGGCTCACCAATCCGCAAACTATACATACATTATCAATTATTATAGGATTTATTTTTCTAACATTCCTGCACATATCACTGGGAGAGCAGGCACCAAAAATGCTTGCCATAAAAAGTCCTAAATCAGTTTCGTTGATAGTAGCAATTCCCCTAAACCTTTTTTACATAACTTTTAAACCTATTGTATGGCTATTGAACCATGCAGCGAATTTTATACTTCGTATGCTTGGGATACAACAGGTTCCTGATTCCGAGAGGATCAGTTCTGAAGAGGAACTAAGGCTTTTGATCTCCGAAGGCAGAAAATCCGGTGCAATTGACCAAACCGAGCACCAGCTTATTGAAAAGATCTTTGAATTCAACGATAAGCAGGCAAAGGACATCATGATACCAAGAAATCATATGGTAGCAATTGATATCGATGATTCCCGCGAAAAGATATTTCAACTTGTGACTGAAGAAGGTTATTCCAGGTTACCGGTTTACAAAGATACTATTGATAATATAATAGGCGTAATTTATACTAAAGACCTTATTTCCGCATCTGAGCACAGGGAGCTTATTGCAATGCATGACATAATAAGGCCCGCATATTTCATTTCATCCACTAAACAGATAGGTAACCTTTTGAAGGAAATGCAGCGAAATAAAGTACATATGGTTCTTGTTGTAGATGAATACGGCGGAGTTGAAGGGCTCGTAACAATAGAAGATATTATTGAAGAAATAGTGGGTGAAATACAGGATGAATACGATGTTGATGCTCAAGAGGTCATAAGCGAAAAAAGCGGAGTTTATCTTGTAAACCCGATGATCTCTATTGAAGATTTTAACAAGCGCTTTAAATCTGCCATACCCGAAGACACTGATTACCAGACATTAAATGGTTTCCTTCAAAAAGTAACCGGCCACATTCCCGAAGTTTACGAAAGAATAGATTACAAGGGACTAAGTTTTGTT
>JAIOIK010000019.1 GCA_019912545.1 Ignavibacteria bacterium
TCAAGCATTGCAATTTTGCCCGTATCTTCGATCTTGATTCCCTTTATCATATTCATATTCTTTAAAGCAACAGGCAGGCTTAAAAATACAAGTAATGCCCATGGCGAAAGAATATTAAATACAACAAGCAGAATAACGGTCAGATATGCGCCGGTTACAAGGAACACATACTCTCCTTTTGCAAAGCCTTCACCGAACACGGTTGCAAGAGTTTTTATGTTCGCCTTACGGTCATGTATTATATCCCGGAGATTATTAGCCTGCAGGATCCCCGTAACAAGGAGTCCAAGCGGGATGGATATAAGAAGTACTTCGGTGAAAAACATTCCGGTTAATGCGTAGAATGTGCCGGTTACAATTGCCGGTCCGTAAAGCAGAAAAATAAATACATCGCCAAGCGCGACATACTTGTAGCCGATCGGTCTGCCCGTGTAGAAAAATCCGCCTACAATACCAACTATTCCAAGCCACAGAACAAGCATTCCGCGCTCCATAATAATTGGCAGCCCAAAGATCACGGCAAATCCGAATAAAATAAGCCCGAAGCGAAACATTTGTTTTGTTGAAAGAAGCCCGTTAACAATTACACCTGAGCCGCCAAGGGTGCCCTTTGCGTCAACCCCCTTTTTGAAATCATCTACATCGCTTATAACGTTTGAGCCGGCATGAAGGAATAGAAGCGATATTGCTATAAAAGGCATTATCCACCATGATATGGAATTGCCGTATAAAAGAGCAAGCATTGCCCCAAGTAAACACGGAATCAGTGATGCGGGGAAAGAAAATGCTCTTACTGCCTGAAAATATTTTGCTCCGGTTGTTGGCTGGCCGGCGCTGCTACTGGATGGAGTTTTTGCAGCATTTTGAGCCTCTGACATACTATATTATAACCCTTTCTATATTTTCCAGACTACAAAAGTCGGAACATTCGTTTATTCTTTAAGTAATAAGACTTTTGTAGTCTTACATCATATATCATCAAAAATAATGATAATTTATTTAAGGATAAATTGAAAACAGCAGCCTTGTTTAAATAGTTGAAAAATAATGGTTTTCTCATGTTTTTTGAGTATAAGTAGAGTCGTTGACTATATTTTCTATCTAAATATTTTTAACTTAGTATGTGCTGAAATTTGGTCAAAATCCCTATCCTTATGCAGAATCGGTACATTATAGTATATACAATGAAACGCAATAAGCGTATCATTGGTTCTTCTTATTGAAACTCCCTTTTTTCTGAGGGACCTGTAAAGATTGCTTGCACCAACTGCTGACTCAACAGGGTCTATACTAAGTACGTTCAGCGAAAAAAGCTTTTCTTTTAATAAATCATGTTCATCGTTATTACTTATCCCCTGGAGGATTTCCTGAATTACAGTTGGGCAAATGAATACAGATAAATCTCCACCAAGCGCTTCTGACATCAAAGAAGTCTGTTTGTTTGTTTTACCGTTTAAGTAATCAATCCAGACCGAGGTATCAATCAAGACCTCTTTCAACCGGATTCTCTCATCTTCTGAAAGTTGCCGCTCCATTTGATCTTACCTTTGAGTTTTAACAATGACCTTTTGTCAAGATCCTTAACATAAGCCTCAAGTGCGGCGTTGATGATCTCCTTTTTTGTTTTTATGCGGCTCAGCCTTTTCGCTTTTTTAATTAGGGTGTCATTTATATCTATATTTGTTCTCATACACAAAAATAAGCAATTTCATACACATAAACAAATATGTTATTATTCCTGTTAATGCGGATTGGCTGTTTATTTATGTAAGGGATCGGATTTTCGTGCTTAATAATGCTGATACTGTTAACTGTTGAGTCCCGCCCGGCTGAGTCGGGTACCCTCTGGGTCAATCCGCCCACTGGCGGATTGTTTACTCATTGCTAATTGCCTTAGTGTTTCGCCCTTTTCTCATCAGTCCGCTCTAAGAACTGCCTTACTATGGGATCGTTTGTTACCCTAAGTTCATCCGGTGTGCCGTGAAAATGTACTATACCGTCATACATCAACGCAACTATATCGCCGATTTCATACACAGTAAAAATATCATGCGTTACTATAATAGAACTTACCTTCAGCTCTTCGTTCATAGCTACAGATTCCATCAGCTCATCTATGGTTTCGGCGGTAACGGGATCAAGACCGGTAGTAGGCTCATCATATAATATATACTGGGGATTAGTTGAAAGCGCCCTTGCAAGCCCAACGCGTTTTCTCATTCCGCCGGATAGCTCCGAGGGCATCAGGTTTTCTGTGCCGGGCAGGTTTACAAGCCTTAGTTTTTCGGAAACGGTTTTTAAGATTTCCGGCTTGGGAATATCCGTGTTTTCAACCAGCGCTATACCAACGTTCTCGCCAACTGTCATTGAGTCAAACAGCGCCGCACTCTGAAAAAGGAAACCAAACTTTTTCCTCATCTTATAAATTTCCTTTTCGTTCATCTTCGTAATATCCTCACCGTCTATGAGTATGCTTCCTTCATCGGGCTTAAGGAGTCCTACAATGTGTTTAAGCAGCACGGATTTCCCGCAGCCGCTCGCCCCGATTATAACGGTTGTCTTCCCTTCTTCTATCTTCAGGTTAACACCCCTCAATACTTCGTTTTTACCAAAACGTTTTTTTAGATTTTTTATTTCAATCATGGAATATTCAATTAACAGTGAACAATTAACAATGAGCAATTAACAGTGAAGAATAAAAAAAAACCATAAAACAACAACTAAAAAACAGTCCCGCAGAAGAACGCACAAAACACAAAAAAATCATTTTGAGGAATTTAAAATAGAATACAATATTTTACACAATTCATCAGCATCAATAAATAAGTTATTAAAGAGATTTAGCTGCGCTTTAGAATTTATCTGAGTATCTACAATTAATCTGATCCAATACTTGCATTCCCGCGCTTCTTTATACGAAATGTTCATCTTGTGAAGAAAATCCTTTTTCGTATGACCACCTTGTGATTCCTCAATATTGGCCCCAACTGATGTGCCTGCACGAACCAATTGTTTAACAAGAATATAGCTTTCCATCGATTTGTTCAGGGTTCTTACCGCTTTTAGCACGTTTACTGCAAACGAATAACTTTTTTCAACAATTACATTTTCTTTCATAATGGAATTAAATTGATTTATTGTTTGTATTAATTAATTTTCTTTTTTTGCTTTTATTATTTTTTGCTTTTTATTGTTCATTGCTCACTATTAACTGCTCATTGATATTATAATTTCTTATTGTTCATTGCTCATTCTCAATTGTTAATTGAAAGAAGCTGACGCCGTACAACTTCAAGTGCCATTTTCGCCATTGCGTCTTTATTCCGCAGGCGGTCTTTGGTGAAAATAAAATCCTTCGCAAACGTTATGTTTTTATCTGAGTAACCTATCCATACCAGCCCTACAGGCTTATTTTTCCTTGCGCCTCCCGGGCCCGCAATTCCTGTTGCAGAAATTCCAATATCCGTGTCGGAACGTTTCCTGATTCCAACTGCCATTTCAAGAGCTGTTTCCCGGCTTACGGCGCCATATTTTTTTATTGTTCCCGGCTTCACGCCGAGCAGCCTTTTCTTCGCTTTATCTGCGTATGATACAATTCCATCCATTACATATGCGGAGCTTCCCGCAATATCCGTCAGCTTGCTTGCTATCAATCCGCCCGTGCATGATTCAGCCGCCGAGATCGTGAGTCTTTTTTTCTTTAAGAGTGCGCCAAGTGTTTTTTCTATGGAGCCTTCATCATCGGAATATATAAATTTATCAATCGCTTTTTTTATCAGCTTTAGGGTGCTGTTAACAAGTGAGTTTGCTTTCGGCAACGTAGCCGCACTGACGGTTATCCTTAAGCGAACTTCATAATTAGAGGGCAAAAATGCAAGCTTAACTTCATAATCCCGGCCTTTTCTTACTATCCTGCCAATATCACCAAGTTTTGCGGCAAGCAATGATTCACCTATGCCGATCGTATGCAGCGTTTTTTGTTTTACAACACGCTTAACTTTGTTTCTGTATTTTTTCTCAAGGTAAGGGAACAACCCTTTTTCCGATATGTATTTCATCTCATAAGGAACGCCCGGCAGTACACAAAAAACTTTATCGGCTTTATCTATAAGCAGCCCCGGAGCGGTCCCTGCCTTGTTTTCCAGCACAATAGCGGCAGAGGGAACGAGCGCCTGTCCGATATTCACAGCAGGCATTTGGATGTGACGCCTTGCAAAGATGCTCTTTACATGCTTTAATACTTTTTCATTTAATACGTATTCGGATTTAAAGAATTCAGCAACACATTTTTTGGTAATATCATCGTGTGTAGGGCCAAGGCCGCCTGTAACTACAATAACATCAAAGTTCTTCCACGCGCTTCTAAATTCCTTAAGGATCTCCTTTTCGTTATCGGGTAATGTTATGATCTTTTCTGCGGGGATGCCAAGCGAAAAAAGTCCACTGCCAAGGTAAGAGGCATTTGTGTTTACAACCTGCCCTATCAGTACTTCGTCGCCTATAGATAGTATTACCGATCTCATAAAACACAGTTCTTATCCAAGATATTTTCTGAGGTACTGGTACCACGCAAGATGCGTTAATACCGCAGAGATCACCCCAGCATATAACCCTGCGGAAATATCATCCATCATTATACCAAAACCGGAATCCTTCTTGTCAAAATATTTTGCAGGTTCAAGCTTTACGATATCAAAAAAGCGGAAAGCGAAAAACCCGATTATGCCAAATACAAGTTTAGTATCAAATGCCATTGCGGGATCAAACGATTTGAACGGAAAGAAAAGCTCGAACACCACTGAACCGATAAGGTATGTGAAAAGCTGACCGGCAACCTCATCTATAACAACCTGCGAGGGGTCTTCGCCGTAGCGGTGGCGCATTTTTTCAGCGCAAAAAAGCCCGATAATAAAAACGAGTATTATAGTAAGAGTTAAATAGTAAAACTCAGATACATGCGGCAAAAGATAAATACCAAAAGCAACCAGGCTGCCAAATGTTCCAGAAGCTATTGGAACAAACCCGATATAAAATACGCTGCCAATAATCGTAAATACCGGGTTTACCTTCACGTCTTCGTTTACTGGGTTACGTTCTTTTATGAGCCTGAATGCCATTCTATGATCTATTTACTCCTGCCGGATTTGATTCGAAGATATATGTTATACCGCTGGCCGCTGTTAACAATGTAACTAAAAGCAATATATAATAATTTAAATCTGAATGCAAATATTTAATTATGATGAGCGAAAAACCGCTTCCGGCTGTTATAGATGAGGCCGCAAGAAGCGCAATTATCAGAAAAATAAATGTCATCTGTATAAATGTCTTCGTCTTTGAGATCATCGATGTCCTGAATTCTTTTCCCCTCAATTCCTGCACCGAGCGGGCAGCCGTAAGCACAATATCCCTGAATATTATTATTAAGATCAGTATGCCAATTGGGATAAACTCGACCCTGCCCAGGAAGTACGGGTCCTGCTTTTTCATAAAGTAAAACCCTATGAAGGCAGAGGAAGTCAGAATTTTATCGGCAAGAGGATCGATAAACTGTCCCCACCTTGTCTTAAAGCCGTATTTTCGTGCAAACCACCCGTCATACCAGTCCGTTAGCGCCGCAATAGTATAAACAATAAAAGAAAAGAAAACGTTTACCGGGTCGCCCGATAAGAACAAATACAAAAATACCGGCGCAAGCAGAATCCTGATCAGGCTTAATGTATTTGGAAAATTCATCTTTGTTGTAATTTCGGATTAAGCAATATCTGTTGTTCTTTTACTGTAATATGGACACGGCATTCCGAAATCGGCAATCCGAAATCCGAATTCCTTTCACGCTCTTTCTATGATCGTTGCAATGCCCTGCCCTACGCCAATACACATAGCTGCAAGCCCATACCTCAAATTCCGTCTTTCCATTTCCCAAAGCAGCGTTGTTAATATCCTCGCGCCGCTCATTCCAAGCGGATGCCCGAGGGCAATTGCGCCGCCGTTTACATTAACTATCTTAATATCAAGCCCAAGCTCATCTATACATGCAAGTGATTGTGCTGCAAAAGCCTCGTTCAATTCTATAAGATCTATCTGTTCAAGTTTCAGCCCTGCACGCTCAAGGGCCTTTCTGGCCGCAGGTATCGGGCCCAGACCCATACACTCAGGCTCTACACCGGCAACTGCAGATGAAACAATTCTTGCTCTTTTCTTCAGCCCAAGCTCATCTGCTTTGCTGGCGGAGGCAAGAAGTATTGCGCACGCTCCGTCATTAACCCCGGAGGAATTGCCCGCAGTAACCGTGCCGCCTTCTTTTGCAAATGCCGGCTTTAACTTTGCAAGCTTATCAATAGTTGTATCAAGCCTTGGGAATTCATCAGTATCAAATACCGTGGTTTCTTTCTTTGTAACAATTTCAACCGGAGTTATTTCCGGTTTAAATCTGCCCGCCAGAATTGCGTCCTTTGCTTTCATTTGTGAACCAAATGCAAACTCATCCTGTCTTTCCCGTGCAATGTTATACCGCTTTGCAACATTTTCGGCAGTTTCGCCCATTGAGTAAGGATAGTACATCTTCGCAAGTTTCGGGTTTGTAAAACGCCACCCTATGGTAGTATCATAAATTACGTTTGTTCTTTGGAATGCTTCCGAGGATTTTGGCATTACAAACGGCGCGCGTGTCATTGATTCCGTTCCGCCCGCAATAAGCATATCTCCTTCACCCGTCATAATTGCCCTCGATGCGTCAATAACTGCCTGCATACCGGAGCCGCAGAGTCTGTTCACAGTAACACCGCCAACCGAGACGGGCAGTCCTGCAAGCAGTGCGCTCATCCTTGCAACATTGCGGTTATCCTCGCCTGCCTGGTTAGCGCATCCAAGAACTACGTCTTCAATTATTTCTTTTGAAATTCCTTTGTCTTCAATATTCCGTTTGACGATCTCCTTTATAACTCCGGCAGCCATATCATCGGGCCGGATATCTTTAAGTGTGCCGCTGTATTTTCCTATCGGAGTTCGTGTCGCATCAACTATAAACACATCATTTTTGCTCATTTAGATACTCAAATATTACTTGATTTTCTTTAAAATATTTCGTTAAATTACTTAATAATCATACTTTAAACAAGGTAGAGGAATTTACGGTTAGCCTTTTTGAAATTACCTTGCCGGAAATCATAATAACACCAGCAGGAAATAAGTATGTTCACAGACCTTAGAATCATACCCGCAACTCTAAATGAAAAGGTATCAGCATCTGAGTTTACCTTTGCGGAAATTTCACGCCTGGACCAGACATCACATAAGAACTTTGAAAAGCTTTCAAAGCTGTATCTGCAATCAAGTAATTTGAAGAAGGCTGTATATTTTCTTGAGCAGAGTGCTGATAATTTTAAGCGGGAATTTGAGCATTCAAAAGCTATCAGTAATTACAATAAAGTTATTGAAATAACCGATAGGTATGATATAAAATGCCGCGTAAACCTGAAGCTTGGTGAAATCTATACACACATCAATGAGATCAACAAAGCCGAAAGGGCTTTTCTTGAGTCATATTCGTATGCGAAAAAAAAGGGGGACAATCGTCAGAAATCAAGCTCATTTATAGGACTTGGTGACCTTTATTACAGGCATGGCGATTTTACCAGCTCGATCGGCGCTTACAGAAAAGCCAAGCGGTACTCAGCAAAGCTGAACGATCCTGAGATAAACTCTAAGCTATACAGGGGTGTTGGAATCAACTATCGCGCAAGGAAGAAGTATTATTTGGCCTCAAAATATTTCAAGAAAGAACTTGCCGAGGCTGTTAAATCGGGCAAGGATGAGATGTATTACAGGGCGTATGAGAATATTGGCATTAGCTGTAGTCATCAAGCAAAAGGGGATGCCGCATTAAGATATTTCAAGATTGCGCTTGACATTGCTCGGCAACTGAACAATAAGATGTATCTGTCTAACTGTCATATTAACTTGGGCAAAATCTATTACAGAGAAGGTGACTATGAAAGCGCGCTAACTCAATACGAATTAGCATATAGGACCGGCAAAAAAATAAATGATGACAATAAGGTAATAATTTCGCTCGGCAATATTGCCGCTGTGTGCCTGTCACAGAAAAAATATGCAAAAGCAAAAAAATTTCTGGATAAATTGCTGTTGAAACATCAAACAACCGGTAACGCTACGGGCGAAGCTTATGCTTATGAATCTTTAGGGAACGTGTGTTTATACAGAAAGAAATATGAAGAGGCTATAAACTTGTATAACATAAGCGTGAAAATAAACATTAATGCCGGCAGGGCTAACGCAATTTCCAATTCTTATTGCAATATGGGGATGGCATATCGTTACCGGAAACAATACAAAAAAGCAGAACAGTGTTTCCTTAAGCATATCAAACTTGACAGCAAACTGAATAACACAGAGGGTGTTTTAAGGGGTCTGATCAACCTAGGTACCGTCTATACAAGAACAAAAAGAATTCACATGGCTTTGAACAATTATTATAAAGCCATAAAACTTGCACGCAAGCTAAACATAATGCCTCTCTCGTCGGTGGCATACTTAAATGCCGCAGAATTATTGTACAAACTTGGCAATATTGAAAAAGCCAGGGAGTTTAACTCATTGTCATTAAATATAGCAGTGAGTCTGAATATGGATCAAATTATTCTTCAATGCAAAAACCTAAACAATAAACTAAACTAAAAAAACCATGAGCAAGCTAATTTTTCAAAACATGTCTCAGGATTATGATTTTGACTGCATTATTAAATTTGTACCTAATGACTCTTCTGCCCCACTACCCAGAGTAGAAAGACTTAACAGAAATAGTACGTGGCCCATTGATTTGGAGTATGAGGTGGACAGTATCTCCGTCGTAGATGACTCAGATTTCAAATGGCTATCCAGCGTCAGGTTTGAAGACAGGTATATTACCACTTTTGCTTTTGCTAAGTGGCCAGCAATTATGGATGAATCCGTTAAGAAACCAGATCTAATGGTAATTGCAATTGAAATACTTGATGCGGAATAAATAGGTCAATAATTTTTCTGACCTTAATAGAGGCGGTCATTGACTTCCCATTTTTGTAATTTCCATGGTAAATTTCTGAATAAACTTACGTGCGGCGGATTTGTCGCCGCCATTGCCGCCAGTGAGCTTTATGCACTCAATAAAATATTTCCTGTAATAATAAGTTGAATCTTTCTTCTTAACCTTATCAAGTTCATTCTCAATTTCATTCAAGTACATTCGGAAACTTTTCTGCAAATTCTTCCCCTGGAAGATCTCCAGCAGCCTTATCTTTCTCTCC
>JAIOIK010000197.1 GCA_019912545.1 Ignavibacteria bacterium
GTATGAAATACAAGAAATATAGTAGTTCATGTATGCTTCACCTCTAAAAATGATGGAATATTAGTTTTTTTTGAGAGAAAGCATGAACTATCTTTGAAGCAGTTGAAAATCAATAATCAAAATAGAAAAGGAATTAAAAAAATGAAAACATCAAACTTAGCAGCCATCATTATTTTAGCAGTTTCATTACTTACAGGAAGCGCATTAATTGCACAAACAATGGACTGGGCTTACCAGTACACAAATCCGAACTGGAACTATAACATTCCAACCGACATGACGGTTGACAATTCGGGGAATGTTTATGTAACGGGAAGAAAATACAGCGCCGGCGGAAGTGACTATTTCACGCATAAACTGAATCCCGCAGGAGCACTGCTATGGACGGCAATTCACAACGGGCTGGCGACAAGTGATGACGAAGCCAGATCAATTGCAGTTGATAACAGCGGTAATGTATATGTTACAGGCTCAAGCGCAGATACTGTTCAGCATTACAGGAACATTACGACAATTAAATACAACTCAGGCGGCTCTGTACAGTGGATTGCAAGTTATAACGGCCCGGGAAGCTTTGACGACCTTGGAGCGAAAGTGCTTGTTGATAATCTGGGGAACGTATATGCAGGAGGTACCAGTTACGGAATCGGTACATTGACTGATTATGTAGTGATAAAGTATTCTTCATCCGGCACCAGACTATGGACAGCAAGATATAACGGGATTGCAAATTCATATGATGAACTTGTTGACATGAAACAATCTCCAAATGGCGATATTATAGTTACCGGGAAAAGTTTCGGAACAGCCACAGGTGAAGATTATGCAACTATAAGGATAAACCAGTCAACAGGAGCGCAGGTATGGGAATCACGCTACAACAACCCTGAAACAGGCGGCAATCCGGACCAGGTCAGCGCACTTGCAGTAGATATCAACGGAGACGTAATTGTAACAGGTCAAAGCTACAGCACTGGCGGCGGCTGGGATTTCTTCACACAGAAATATTCAGGAGTAAACGGCTCGCAGATGTGGAATCACCGCTACAACGGAACTGCTGATTCATGGGATGTGCCGGTTTCAATATGCACAGACAGGTTTGGTAATGTTTTTGTTGCAGGAATGACTTATCTGGCCGGAGAACAGGACTCGAGAAACATTGTAATAAAATACAACAGTGCAGGCGGCATCCAGTGGCAGAAGACACATGCTTCTGCAGGCAATTCGATTTATCCGAAAGCAATGACGGTTGATACAGCCGGGAATGTATATGAAACGATCTCATCCAATGGCGCAAGTTATATGATCAACCTGAAACTAAACGGATCATCAGGAAATTTATTGTGGCAGGATAACTACAATGCTGGCGGATATAACGATCCAATTGCAATAAAGGTCACTAACAACGGAAGTATATACGTATCAGCCCAGACAGGATCAAAATCAACCACAATTAAATATTCTCAGCAGCTTGTAGGAATAGGAAACAACAACTTCATAGCTGAAGGGTTTGAATTGAAACAAAATTATCCTAATCCATTCAATCCGGCTACAACAATTGCATTTACAATTGCAAATCCGGGCAAAGTGAAGATATCAGTTTACGATATTACAGGTAAAGTGGTTTCTGAGCTTATGAATGAAACAAAAAATGCAGGAAGTTATGAAGTTTTGTTCAATGCATCGAATCTTTCCAGCGGTACGTATTTTTATAAGATTGAATCAGGCGATTTTACGGACGTTAAGAAGATGATGTTAGTGAAATAATCATTGTCATGCTGAACGAAGTGAAGCATCCAATATTGCTTTTGGAACTGTTTCAAAATGAATACAATTGAGCTTTCATACATGAAAGCTCAATTTAAAACCAGAATAGTATTTCGATTAAATCCGCTACAAATCAACAAAATGATTTTTTAGAACTTAAGCCTTTATGATACGGCGTGACTTTCCTTAAAATCACATATGGATGCTTCACTTCGTTCAGCATGACAAGAATCTAAAGTGTGATTCATAAACTAAATTTTAATGTTTCTATCTATCAAACTTTGAGTTATTTTTACGGCTATTATTAATTAAACTTAATGGAGCAGCATTGAATAAGTACTACAGTATTGTCCTCATTTTTACATCTATAATTTTATCATCATTTACATATTCTCAATACACAAGCCCCGAAAGCGTAACGTATGACTCGGCTTACAACAGGTATTTGGTTACAAACAGCGGCGGAGTAATAAAGCAAAGATCATCAGCAGGGGTAGTAACCGATTTCGCTCCGAGCGGTTCGGGTTCACACGGAATCAGGATATACAACGGTAATGCTTATGCATGTGTTGGCAACAGGATAAAGGGTTTTGCGCTATCAAACGGCGCTGAGGTCTTTAATGTTCAGTTAACGGGTGCATCTTTTCTAAATGGAATGGGAATTAGTGCCTCGGGGATTGCATACATTTCAGATTTCACAGGTCAAAAAATATACAAGCTGAACCTAAACACACAAGCCTGGTGGATCTATGTAGCCAGTGCAGGAGGACAGCCAAATGGGGTTTATGTCGATTCACCAAGAAACAGGCTGCTTGTGTGCTATTGGGGATCAAATGCTGCAATTAAATCAGTAAACCTGGCTGATTCCACTATTAATACTCTGATCAACACAGGGTACAATAACTGTGACGGCATTTATCTTGATAAGTATGACAATGTTTATGTTTCCTCATGGTCACCATCTCCGGCTAAGATATTAAGGTACGACATTAATTTTAACTTTCCGGCAATTCCGATCAATAGCGGATTAAGCAATCCCGCCGATATATTTATCAACAAAAATGCAGACACTCTTGCAGTTCCTAATTCCGGAAACAGCACTGTAACATTTCATGATATAGGAAATATTTCGGGTATAACTCAGTTAAGCGGAAACGTTCCGGAAAAATTCAATTTGCACCAGAATTATCCGAATCCGTTTAATCCCACAACTAAAATTAAATTCGATATTCCTGCAATCGGCAGCAATAATTATGTTGCTGTGCAGCTGATAATATATAATGCAATGGGAGAAGCAGTATCAAAACCTGTTGATGAGAACCTGGCCTCAGGCAGATATGAAATTGATTTCATCAGTCCCGGAATTTCTTCCGGAATATATTTCTATACTTTACGCGCCGGTGAATTTGTTCAATCACGCAAAATGATGCTGTTAAAATAACGTGAGTATCATTTTCCGAAAATCTTAAGTACTTGTTTTAATATTAGGTTAACCAATAGTTATAGCAAGTAGTTTATAAATCCGCTATTTTTATAGTATTAATCATTGCAAATAACTTCTAGGAGGTAAAAAATGAAACTTCATAAACTGCTCTCCACTTCAATTTGTATAATTACTGCTGTTTTAATTTTAAGTACAATAGCCTATTCTCAAACCGGCAAAGAGTACAGCAGCTCAACTCTGATAATTAAATTCAGAGTCGGGACGGAATTAGTTAACCAGGCAAGATTGCTTACTCCGAAGAATTATCATGATAGGCTCGTTTTCAGGGACCCAAGGATGGAATCCACGGGTTCACTCAGTAGTTTCATGGAAAGAAATTATATAAAATCAATCTGGGCGGTTAAGCCTGATGCGGACCTGACTCCATTACCCGGGGGCATGGAAAGAATATTTATTATAGAGTTATTTAACCTGGCTCCGATCGAATCGGTTCAATTTAAATTATCATCAGATCCAGAGATTGAATATGCAGAATTTGACAATATCGGTTCTTTAGGCGGATCGCCCTCATCATCATTTCTTCAAACAATTCCGAACGATCCTTCGTTTACAAATCAGTGGGGTTTAAGGAATACAGGACAGAGTATAAATGGTATTACCGGCACTCCGGGCGGAGATATTAATGCTGTTAATGCATGGGATATCACAACAGGCAACACAACTTTGAAGATCGCAGTACTTGATTCAGGCATACCGCTTGGCCACCCTGAATTTGCAGGCAGGCTTTTGCAGGGATATGATTATGCAAATAATGATAACAATCCAACCGACGATCACGGCCACGGAACGAATGTAGCAAGTATTATAGGAGCAAAAGGAAATAACAATTCGCTTATGGCAGGGGTGAACTGGAATTGTAAAATTATTCCGATAAAGATACTTGCCGCAGACGGTACCGGTTTTTATTCATGGTGGGTTTCAGGGATTACTTATGCAGTTGATAGCGGAGCGAAAGTACTTAACATGAGTGTTGGTGGAAATTCAACAAACTCAGCGCTATCGGATGCAGTTGTTTATGCGCAGACTAACGGCAGAATAGTTGTTGCGTGCATGATGAATAATAACAACAATGTTACTTACTATCCCGCAGGATTTGCAAATGTAATATCTATTGGCGCAACAAATAACCGCAACCAGCGCGCAGTTCCGTTCTGCTGGGGCGGAGGTTCAAGCTTCGGCCCGCACATTGATTTTGCAGCGCCGGGAGAAATGATCCTCGGACTCGTCTATAACAATGCCGGTACCACAAATTACTGGTGCGGCACTTCACAGGCAACACCAATGACAGTTGGCGCTATTTCATTAATGCTGAGTGTTGACAGCACTTTGACTTTATCTCAGATATATGATGCACTTAAGGTTACGGCACGTGACCAGGTAGGGCCTCCGGGCGAAGATACTCCGGGGTTTGATAATTACTTTGGCTGGGGATTAATAAATGCACGGGGTGCCCTTGACCAGCTAATCGGGATCACACAGATATCTACAACTATTCCGCAAAAGTTCTCGCTTTATCAGAACTATCCGAATCCGTTTAACCCGGTAACCAGGATCAGGTTTGATGTGCCAAACATAAGCGGTAATTCCGATGAAAATACAAGAATGACAATATACGATGCATTGGGAAAAGAAATTGAGACTATAGTTAGCAAACAACTGGCTCCGGGCACATATGAAGCAGATTGGGATGCATCAATTTATACCAGCGGCGTTTATTTTTACAGGCTTTCAAGCGGAAGCTTTACTGATGTGAAGAAAATGATTCTTGTGAAGTAAGATGTAAGGCGTAAGACGTCAAATGTTAAACGTGAAACGAGGGATTATCAAGACTACAAAAGTCTTATTGACTTTTGTAGTCTTTTTGTTTTGTGTCCCTTTGTCATATGTAATTCTGACTTAAATCATATTATTCACCTCAATCATGTATTATATTTGAAATAGCTCTCCAACAATATTTTACGGTATAATTATGTTTTGTTTTTTTGCAGAAAGCATTATATTTAGTTAATAAACTACTAGGCTCTTGCTGAATTATTAACTTTTAATTTAAATTTATGAACTCCAAGAACTTTAATATATTTAAACCTGAAAGATATTTGAAGAAGACAATGCTATTATTTGTTGTTTTTTCCACATTGCTAACTGTTAATTGTTATGGTCAATCCATTACATGGGAAAGAGTATATAACGGACCCGGGAACCAGCCTGATGGAGCAAGAAGCATATGCAAAGCAGAGGGAGGTAATTTTTATGTAGTTGGTTATACATTCTTGACTTTTTCTTTATCAACAAGAAGCATATACGTTTTGAAGCTTAATCCATTTGGTGATACAATATGGACAAGAATATTCAGTGATGAAAGTAGGGGGCCAACAGGTGAGGCAATTTGCAGTAGTAGTGATGGAGGTTGTGTAATAACTGGCTATTGGGGTAATGCATTCACTATGAAATTGGACTCAAGCGGTTCATTGATTTGGCTGAAGTTTTATGGAGGAAGTCCTGTCTTTCTATATGATATAGTGCAAACTTCTGATGGCGGATATTTTGCATGCGGCAGGTATGATAATGTTAACTTTAGCGGTCATGTTTTGAAAATTGATTCAAATGGTGAACTGGAATGGCAAAAGACATATCCTGCACAATTCTCAAAGTATTTTACTTCTTTGGAAATTGCCGGTGACGGATACTTGTTGACAGGAACTATTAGCAATTTTAAGCAAGAAAAGGGAAGAGCTTTTGTTACAAAGATAAATTTTAATGGCGATACTCTTTGGAACAGGTATTATACAATTGATACATTAACCTCAGGTGAGAAAATAATCAGATCCGGCAACGGATATGTAATCGGTGGCAATGTCCGCTGGATCTCAAACTTGGACTACACAAGAATGTATTTGCTTAGGATATCAGAAAATGGCGACAGTGTTTTTGCAAAAATACTTGGCGGACCCACTCAGGAGTACTTCGCTGATATAATTAAGACTAATGATAACAAGTATATCTTGACCGGATCGCTAGATTCTGCAAACAAACTTTTTGGAAAGATAAGAATTACGGATTCTTCAGGGAATACGCTTCATGAAAAGAAACTTCTAACTCCCGACTATATCGCGCCTTATGCAATTTTGGAAATGCAAAATGGCGATTATGTAATAACAGGCGAGGCAGATATGGGAGTAAACCCCATCTTTAATGATCTTTATGCTATCAGAATCGACAGTGCTTTGGAATATACACCGATTGGAATTAGTATCATCTCAAATTTTATACCTGAGAAATTTGAGCTCTCACAAAATTTTCCTAATCCCTTTAATCCAGCCACAAGCATAAAGTTTAGTATCGTGAAACCCGACCAAACAAAAATGGTAATTACAGATATCATGGGTAGAGTTATAGAAACCCCGATTGATAAATATCTTATTGCAGGGACTTATAATTTCAAGTGGGACGCTGCTAATTTTGCTAGTGGTGTATATTTTTATTCTTTGTATTCAAATAATTGCAATATAACAAAAAAGATGCTTCTCATAAAATGATTCATTTCAAAAACTTAAATTAAAGGAGAAAAACTAATGAAAACCCTTCAGTATCTTTTTTTAGCCCTATTTGTTATTTTATTTTTTACAGTATCATTTTTTGCGCAGGAGGAAGAAGACCCACCGCCTTCTGGTTTTGAGATTAACATTGAAAATGCAAGTACAAGTAATAGACTTTTGAAGATTAGGGTTTACCCGATAAGTATGGTTTTTAATGGCTATAATGAATATGATTTGCACGCACAAAATCCAGTACAAAATGTTTATAACTATATAAATGGAAGAGGAAAATATATAGAAGTATTCTATATTAACCCAGGTAATAGTATTGGACTGGATTTTGATGGCGTAAACACAAATGGTGGGAACGTTGCTTCAATAGGAAGGGGGATGTATAAAATTGAATTTGACTGGAATAACGATGAATATGATAATTGGCAGGATAGTTGCATACTTGAATATGACGAAGGAAATCCGGGTGATTTATCTTTAGTACTCGTGGATGATCATAATAATCCCAGAATCACATTTCAATGGGCTTCTTGTTCTGCTCCAGAATTATTACCTACTGATAGAAAACTATATTCGTTTAATCAGCAAGGATGCGGCGGCTTTGTACGAAGTAAGTTATATGGCAACTATACATATAGCAGCTCAAACAATAATAATTTTACAATATTTCCGCAGGACTTCAGAATTGATTGTAGTGAGCAAAGCAATGACCGCGATATTGATACTTATAATAGATTTGGTAAATTGGTAAATAATTTGACGATAACGAAAAGTGTTGAAACCAGAACTTTTGATAATACACAGGACGAAAGACTGGAGACGCCTGAACGCATCATAATTAGCCCCATATGTACGCTAACTATCAATAATCAATGTGAAGTGACCTCGATTTTGTAGACAAAAAATTAAGGTGTATATTCGTAAAAGAAAGGAATATACCCGTGGAAGAGAAAAGAAACAGACGTACATTTGACAAGGATTTTAAGATATCAGCAGTTAAGATGGTAGTAGAAGGC
>JAIOIK010000020.1 GCA_019912545.1 Ignavibacteria bacterium
CAGCGAAAGTGTCTTCGCTTCATTAATAAATCTATCCCTTATTTGTTGGTTCCGGGCAAGCTCAGGCAGCAGCACTTTTATTGCCGCTTTTCTGCCTAAAGTCTGGTGCTCGGCAAGGTATACCGAACCCATGCCGCCTTCGCCAATTAGAGAGATAATTTTATAACTTAATATTTCTTTACGAATCATAGTCTAGTCTTTTAAAATATCCAGATTAGCGTAACCCCTTTGGATTTTGTCCATATTTATTTTCACCATAGCCACCTTCAGTAAATATCAACCAGAGTACATAGAAAGGAATAATTTGATAAAAACCATTGTTTCCCAAATCATGGCACCGTTTTGCCCCTTGAGCCCACAGAAACCAATATATAGGGACATAGAGAATCAAAGCAATTATTGCGGACCCGCTAGAGGAGTCATTTGCAATTAGACTAATAAGTATAGATGCAATATAGAACATGATTATACTCAATCCATATTCGGTTCTTCTGATTCGGCCACTAAATGAAAATGGTTGTCTAAACATTGCTGGCTTTATTATAAGAATTCCATCACTTCGATAGTTACGCGATTTCGAATCTCTTAAATCACTATTTGATACACAGTCGTCACATAACTCGTTTTCAAACATCACTTTGTTATTGCAGTTTAAGCAATAATGATTAAACAACTCATTCTTATCGATTGAATTTAAATTTTTACAATTTGGACAAACATACTCTCCTTTTTGGGCAATCTCTTTATCAATATTAATTTCTTGATGACAACAGCTGCAATCTGTTGTAATATTAATTTCGTTATCTCTGTTAGTGATTGCTCGTCTAAGTGCTTCAACTCCAATATAATCAGTTGGTTTCTTGCTAAGAATATTTGCAGCAAGTTCTTTACAAAACGAAAGATTATCAATTCGAATACTTTTATCTTTATATGTCATCATCAATATCAAATCTGTTGCATCATTAGAAATGTAGGGATAGAACTCTTTCGGATTTCTAAATTCACCCTCTACAATTTCTTTCATAATTTCAAAGTCACTATTTGTTTTTGTATTAAAAGGCAATGCACCGGTTAACATTTCATACAATACAATCCCTAAACTATAAATGTCCGCTTTTGAATCAATGTTTTTATCAGCTTTAATTTGTTCTGGTGACATATAGTAAAGGGTCCCCATTTTCGTTCCTGTTCGTGTCATACTTGAACTATCAATAATTTTCGCTATACCAAAATCCAGAATTTTTATATTATCGTTATCGTCTATAATAATATTCTCCGGCTTTATATCCCTGTGAACAATATTACTAGAATGGGCATATTCCAAACTTTCACATACTTTAATGAATATTTTTAAAGCTCTATTCTCAATTATCGGACCGGTTTGATTAATAAGGTCTTTTAGTGTGATACCCTCAGCATAGGTCATCACCATGTAATAGTTGCCTTCATAGTCGAAAAAATTTACAATTCTCACAATATTTTCATGTTCAAGTCTAGACAGTATTTTGGCTTCAAGTATGAATCTTTCTATAAACTGCTTATTCTTTGTTAAATGAGGATTTAGTATTTTTATTGCCAATCTTCTATCTAATAGTTTATCTTTAGCAAGATAAACTGATCCCATGCCGCCTTCACCAATTAAGGATACTATTCTATAATTTAATATTTCTCTCCCTATCATAGATATTTATCTTTCGTATCTTTTAATCAAGTTTATATTGCTTTTTTCAATATCCGAAAGCATATTTTCAACATTAGAATACCGTGCCGAGTACCAACTCTGACTTTCAAAATGTTCTCTCATTTCATCTGTCTTAAAAATGTATCCATGCCGGGCAAATATCTCGTTTCGCATGACACGCAGCTCAAATTGGGATAGCCCGGAAAGATCGCTTTCACTAAGATACCTCTCGCTGGCCTGGGGGTATGTGCCGCTGGTTGAACTTTGGCGTGGAGCAATTCCTTTGGTAAGATTCCAATCAAAAGTGCCTCCGTCACTATACCTTTGCCATGAACCCTGCATGTTCTTTCCGTTATCGCTTAGCCTTCCTGTGAAGCTTCCCGAACCAGTGCCTGAGGATTCATTCATAATGATCTCGTCAGTGGATTTATCATAAGTACCCGAAAAGGTTGTAGTAAGCCCGCCCGAACCTCTGGACGGCCAGTATATTGTATTTGATCCTTCAAAATTCCTTCCGTCAAAGTTATGGATCTTTACTATCCATCTTGTGCCATCTTTAATAGTTCCTTCATAATACCCGTTCAGATCGATTGTGCTTTTTAGTTTTTCTTCATTAGATGGTCCCTGTCCCTCAGGCGGAAGTTTAACGACATCCGGATTATTGTTATTAGAAATAATATAGAATAAAATCACAATCGCCAGCACAACTGCAGCACCAATGCCAATTAGCGGCAAGTAATTCTTCCGGCCGGATCTATTTTCCGGGTTACTAACCGGTCCGCTTTGGAAAACTGTCTTGTTTAGCGAGGGCTGCTGAAATACTGTTTTATCATGCTGATTAAAAGCGGGGTTTTGAGTAAGTGCAATTATGAACTCTTCACAGCTTTGGAAGCGGTAATTTACGTCTTTTTCGGTTGCTTTGATAATTGCATTTTCAACCGTTTCTGATACGGACGGATTTACTGCTCTTATATGAGGAATTGGTTCACGAACTATCTTGGTCTGAATATCAAACTCGCTCTCTGTCCGGGTATCATAAGGAAGCCTGCCGGCAAGCATTTCAAAGAGCGTTACACCAAGAGAGTATATATCGCTCCTTTGGTCAACATCCCTGCCCATAACCTGTTCAGGGCTCATATAGACAACACTTCCCATTCTAGTACCGGTTTTGGTGAGCTTTACATCACCTTCAACTATTTTGGCTATTCCGAAATCAAGTATTTTTGGAGTGTCATCAGCCTGAAGGACGATATTGGCGGGCTTGATATCCCTGTGAACCACACCTCTTTTATGTGCATACGAAAAGCCTTCAAGTACCTGTTTGAAAATATTTATGCATCGAAGTTCGGGAATCGGGTTTGCTGAGGATTCTATTATCTTTTCCACCGGAGTACCTTCTACATATTCCATGATCAGCAAAAGATCGTCACCGGCATCAGAAAAATCATATAATGTTACAATATTCTGATGATTCAGTTTTGAAAGTGTCCGGGCTTCGTTTATGAAGCGCTGACGTATGTGTTCATTCTTTGCAAGCTCAGGAAGCAGTACTTTGATAGCCGCATAACGGCCAAGTGACTGGTGCTCGCCAAGATAAACCTTACCCATTCCGCCTTCACCGATGAGAGAAACAATCCTGTAATTTAAAACAACACTTCCGATCATAAATTGAGATTTATTTAATTTTCATTACCAGTTCTTGTTCTTATAATATACTTTTGGATCAGATTCTTCGGTTATAAGCCATTCGTTACCGAATTTTTCAAAGACAACCCTTGATTGTACTTTAGCTTCGTACACTTTGCCATTAGAATTACTTGAACTGTTGATCGTCTTATCATAGATGCACTCAAACTTGCCGTCATTCAACTTGTTTATCATAGGTTCTTCTATCATGAGATTAAATGAACTCCATGCATTGAAAAAATTTCTTTTATCTGTTAACAGTTTTGAGCGGCTTGAATTACCCCAGGCATAATAGGCTACATTATTGGAATAGAACCTGCCGAGCTCCGGGCTTCGGCTATTCAATGCGCTGATCCACTCTTCAAGCCTGGTCTTGATCATTTTACTTTCAACAGAATTCTCATCCTTCTTCTTTTCTCCGGGCGCATTTATGTCTTTAGAAGAATTATTGATACTTGTATTAACTTTTTCCACAGTTGAATCATTATTCTGTGTAAGTAAGTAGATCAGCAGGAATAAAACTGCAATGATAACTCCACCACCAATCAGTACAATTGGGGTCTTAGACTTCTTTTGAGGATACCCTGCACCCGGGCTTCCGTAAGCTGGCGCATTATACACTGTCTTGTTCTGTTGTGGCTGCTGGTAAACCGTTTTTTGTGAAGCATAACTGAACCCGCCCTGCTCCAATGCACGCGCAAATTCATCGCAACTATGGAATCTGTAATTCACATCCTTTTCAGTTGCTTTTATTATTACATTTTCAAGTGTTTCAGAAATATTGGGATTTATAGCCCTGATCGGAGGTATAGGTTCTCTTACAATTTTCGTTTGAATATCAAATTCACTCTCTGTTTGTGTATCATATGGCAATCTTCCTGCCAGCATTTCAAACAGAGTAACTCCAAGAGAATAAATATCACTCCTCTGATCTACATCCCTTCCCATAACCTGTTCCGGACTCATATAAACTACACTTCCCATCCTTGTTCCGGTTTTGGTAAGTTTTACATCTCCTTCAACTATTTTTGCTATACCAAAATCAAGTATCTTAGGGGTATCATCAGATTGAAGTATTATATTAGCGGGCTTAATATCCCTGTGAACAACACCTTTTCTGTGTGCGTACGAAAAGCCGTCCAAAACCTGTTTAAATATATTAACGCATCTTTGCTCGGGAATCGCACCGGTGATTTTCTCAATTACAGTATCTAATGGAGTACCCTCAGTATACTCCATTACAAGCACCAGATTACCTTCAACATCAGAAAAATCATAAAGTGTCACGATATTCTGATGTGTGAGCATAGATAAGGTTTTGGCTTCATTAATAAACCTGTCTCGAATTTGTTGGTTTCGGGCAAGCTCAGGAAGAAGTACTTTTATCGCTGCTTTTCTGCCAAGCGTTTGATGCTCGGCAAGATATACAGATCCCATGCCGCCTTCACCGATGAGAGAGACAACTCTATAATTTAAAAATACTGTATCTATCATAATTTGAGATTCAACTTATGTTTCTTTACCAATTCTAACTCTTATAATAAACTTTTGGATCAGATTCTTCAGTTATAAGCCATTAAACAGAAACATTCTTACTCTTGATGGGTATTCAATTCCCTTTTTTTGATTTCTTTTTCAGCTTTTTAGCCAGTTCATTTCTGCGCGTTCTAACCTGAACATCTTCTTTATACAATAAATATGCCTCATAATTTGGAAGTGCTTCATCATATATTTTAAGATCGTACTTTTCATCTCCTATCTGCTTATAGATAGCTGCTATCTTTTCTTTTATTTCAGAGGTAGAATGATATTGATGAGAGAATTTATAGTTATCCAGCGCTAGGCCGCGTATATTATCATTCATAAATTTATCGCCAATTTGTTCATAGACCGAACCCAGCTTCTTTTTTACCTCATCTTTTTTGGATTTTTCCGCTTCTGCTTCAAGCGCTGATTTATACAAATTTACAGCTTCTTCCGGGTAGTTTTGTACAACTTTCAGGTCGCCCTCGGAAACCAATATTTCAAATTTCTTCTTTTTTTCTTCTACCATCCATCTACTGTAGCTTTCGGTTATGAATCTGCTTGCCCCCCCAAGGAACCTTAGTGTCAAATTATCAGCATCTTTTGGAACCTCAAAAGTAATATACGAGTCAACCGACGAACCTGCACTTATTGCACTTAACATGTTAGTGCCGTTACCTATGATCCTGATATCATGATATGAAAACGGGGCGGAGCAATCCAGATAAAGGTCATTCAAATCCTCGCATTGCCCGGATTCATTCCCGACATTCTTAATTACGAAGAAAATTGTCAGGTTAACTTTTTTACCCTGTGCGCTTTCCCATTTGAATTGATCAATGGATATTTTGAATTCAGGCTGAGCATACAAACTTGACGTGATTATCACAAAAGTAACAATTTTCAAGAAAAAAGCGGTAATTGTATGTCTAATTGTATCTAACATTTCAATCCTTTTTTGAAATTATAAGAACTTTCGTCTATTTTGTATCTTAAATCGAGAATTGACTCCGAAGACACAGGTTAGAAAAATATAAACCCTAAGTTTATATTGTGCCCGGAATACCTGCCTTCAAAACTCTTATTATCTGAGGCGATTGAAAATGATTTAAAAGAATAACTCAGATAGAATTTACGACTGAAAGCAAGACTAAATTCAATCTTCGGTCCGAAACCCCAATAAAGTGCATCTATTGAGGAGTAGTTATTGGAACCTGTATTTAAATCATAAGTATTATACTTGATATTTAATGCATATATGCCAAAATTTATCAAAAGTAACGGAGTAACCGACTCCGAAAGATAACCTAAACCAATTCCCAGATTTAAGGAATATTCATTTGATAATGCCGATTCAGTTGAAACTATCGAATCTTTGAAACCATAGTAGTTTCTAAACTTTTTATTGGAATTATCTGTTACAAGGCCGCACACGTTAAATTCAGTATTCAAACCAATTGTCAAATGGGATGACTGTCCAACGTACAGTTTAGGAATTACACTTAAGTTAGCCGACCAAAATGGCGCACCTTCTTTACCCCCATCTTTGTTCTGAAAACTGATCCCACCTCCCAGCTTAAATCCAATGTTGGGGTTGAGGAGCTTTTGATATTCAATCTTGTCATTTCGGATTTTCTTTTCTTTTTTATCTTTTTTTGATACTTCAGTCAACAGATCATTTTTCCTCTTTCTAACTTGTGAATCTTCCTTATAAATTAATGATTTGTCATAAAAAGTTATTGCTTCCTTTTTTAGGTCCAATTTATATTTATCGTCACCTACTACTTTGTATGTATATGCAATTCTTTCTTTTGTATAAACTGAATAATCATTATCCAGTGCAAGCAAGTAATTATCAATAGCTAATCCCCAAACTTGGTTGTCATAATATTTATCTCCTATTTTAAGATATGCTTCTGAAAGTTTTTTCCTAACCTCATCCTTTTTATATTTCTCTATGCTTACTTCAAGAGCAGAATTATATTGTGTAACTGCTCCTTCCGGATTATTCTTCGCCATTCTTAAATCTCCTTCAGTTACAAACATCTCAAATTTTTCAACTATTTGATTTTCAAACCACTTATTGTAACTTTCACAAATATATCTGCTGACGCCCCCATAAAAGCGAAGTGTGAGTTCATCAGCATCTTTGGGAACTTCAAAAGTAATATATGACTTGACTGATGAACCTGCATTGATCGAGTTGAGAATATTTGTGCCATTATCTTTGATCTTGATGTCATAGTAATAATATGGCTCTGAACAGTCCAGATACAGATCATATAAATCTTCACATTTACCTTTCTCATACCCTACATTCTTAATCGTGAGAAATATAGTCAGATCTACTCTTTTGTTTGATGGATTTTCCCATTTGAATTGATCTATTGTTATCTTAAACTCTGCCTGCGAAAAGATATTTGCGGAAAAGAGTAAGAACAGAAATAAAATTGCAGTTTTCATATGATTTCCCCCAAATATTATGATCTTGTTAATTATCAAAAGTAGTCCTTGGCCTTTTGGATGGTGGCTTAGAATCGTAGTCGCGGATTTTGTTTTGTGGTTTTTTCGGCTTCACTTTTGATTTTTCAGTATTCGTTTTTGTATCTTCTGAAGTTTTGTCTACAGTATTATCTATAGTGTCTGTTTGCCCTGTTTTTTTTTCAATTTTAGGCTGCTCTTTGATGGTTTCTTTTTTCAGATCGGTCTCTTCACCATACTTAATATAATATATGATTATAGCACTAAGTACCAGGAAAAGAAATACTCCTGTGAGGATATAAATATTTTTCTTAAAGCCATAAGAACTTTGCCTGTTGGCGGAATTCATCATTTGCTTAAGTGCAGCCTGCTTTTGTACTTCACTTAGCAATTCAGAAGACGTTTTATAACTTACTTCTTTCTGCGGCCCGGGTTCTATTATTACTGTAGAATTACCTCCGGTTTGAAGTGATGGCTCTGGATCGCTATAAACCGGGTATCCGATATATGGTATAACTTCATCCAGTTCCGCCAGTGATTTAATAAATTCTTCACAATTATTATAGCGATCATAAACATTTTTTGCTGTGGCTTTCAGAATTACTTCTTCAATTCCTACAGACAAATGCGGATAAAAGCTTCTTGGCAAAGGTATAGGTTCATTTACAATCATAGAGTTGATAGTAAACTCAGATGCATTGTCTAAATCAAATGGATTCTTCCCTGTCAGCATTTCAAATAATGTAATACCCAGGGAATAAATGTCTGTCCTTAAATCCAAATCTCTTCCAAGTACTTGTTCAGGGCTCATATAAATTGCTGATCCCATTCGGCTGCCGGGAGAAGTCATTTTGTTATCCGAATCAAGCAATTTTGCTATTCCAAAATCCAGAATCTTCGGAGTGTCGTCATTTTCAAGTATTATATTCGATGGCTTTAGGTCACGATGAATTACACTCTTAGCATGTGCTGAATTTACTCCCAGAAGGATCTTTCTGAATATTTCAACAGCGCGTACCTCTGGTATCGGGCCGAATACATTTCTTATGTATTGATCAAGCCCAACACCCTTTATATATTCCATTACCAGGAATAGATTCTGTTCATGATCAAAGAAGTCTTTAATTTTAACTATATAAGGGCTATCCAGCTTTGAAAGCGCGACTGCTTCATTGATAAATCGTTCCTTGAATTGAGGATTTCTGGAATACTGCAGATGAAGTACTTTTATGGCGGTATGGATATCCAGATATTTGTGCCGTGCGCGATAGACAGTGCCCATCCCGCCTTCACCAATAACGGATTCAATATAGTAGTTATTTATTGTCTTTCCAACCATCAATTATACAGATTTGATCATAATCAAGATTTTAGCATCCTCCTTCAAAATCGCTATAGTCCTGGGATTCTCTTTTTTCAATTGTCTCTTTTGCCTGTTTTATTTTCCATTCGGGCAGCCCTGAAGGCCCTTTCACAACTTCCAGATTGTATAAATACCCGGATGTTACATATGTCCATTTATCTTTTTTCAGATAAGTGAAGTAAACCTTAGCCCTAACATCGTCGTCCGGTGTGCTCATGACATTTTCATACCATACGTAGCTTAACTCACTGAAGTTCTTTCTCATCTTATCGTATATGTTCCCCGACATGCTGCTAAGCCAGAATGCCGATGCATTTTGAAGCTCGTTAGGATTGCGGTTGGATACAGCAGCTGAATAAGTTTTAAGATAATTATCTATATACTCTCTTGAGCTTATGTTTGGCTTCAGAATTATTACATTAAAATTATCAGTGAAGAGTATTTTTGGGTTATCACTAGCCAGTTCTACCGTGTAGTAGGAGTTTTGAATTGCATCTGTTTTCACCTCATATGCAGCCTTGTACAGATCTCTTTCTTTGGAAAACTCGAGAACCTGCTTATTGCCGTTCACAGAAATTGAGTAAACCCGCCTTGGCGCTTTATCCAAGATTACATTGATCCGGATATTTGAAGCGGATTTGTAAAGCTGTTCATAAGTAGTGGCGTTTTTTTGTTCAATGCCTCCATTGACTGAATATTCTATCTTAATTTTCGGGTCTGCATTAAATACCAGAAAATAGTATAACAATCCGGCAACAATAACAACAAAGGCTCCTCCTCCAAGCCAAATTGGCAAAGCTGATTTTTTCCTAACCGGAGGAAAACTGTTTTGTGCAAAGGAATTATTCTGAACATAGCTGGTTTTGTTCTGATCGTTATTCATGTTTGAATTGATTTATTTTAATAATTCTGAATTATATCCTAATTGACAATGAAAATCAGCGTTTTTTCACCTGCTTTGATCCTATCGCGATCCTGCAAAATCTTTCTGGTTATTTTTCTATCGTTAATATAAGTGCCGTTCTTCGAATTCAGGTCAACTGCTATATAACTTGTGCCGTCATAAATCACCTGGAAGTGATGTCTTGATACATTTGGGCCGGAAATAATTATATCGCAGCCGGCTTCTCTTCCTGCAAGTAAGCCTTTTTCCGATAATTTATAGTGCTCACCCTCATAAATAATCATTCGCTCATGATGCTGTTCGGGTTTGTTCTCCTCAGGCACAGAATCAGTGTTCAAATGATAATAATCTACATTTCTGAAGTTTGAATTTTCAGCATTGCTTCTTTTCTTCGAAACCAGAATTATTAAAGGTACGCCTATTGCCACAATGACGGCTAAAATGATCCAGTATTCGCTGTTATTTGATTCTTTACTTGCAGTAGTCAAGTTAATACTATCTTTAGGAGTATTGCTTGAATCAATAGAAACATTTTTATTCTGTATTCCTGTGGAATCAGTATTTTTCATTACATAGTCATCTATATCGTCGGCATTTCGGGTTTGATAGCTGAGCTTATTATCATCCAGTGCCTTAATCAGTTCCGATAGATGTATTGCGAAGAGCATATTACTTGCTCTACCGGATTTTACGAAAGCGTTTATCCCTATAACTTCACCTTTTCCGTTAAGAAGCGGGCCACCGCTGTTCCCGGGATTCAATGAAGCTGAGTGCACGATCACATTGGCAGAAATCCTGAAATCAGGATAATTGATCTCTTCAAAGGTTATGTTGTTAACTATCCCTTCTGTAAAGTTGAAATCATATACTTTATTATCAGCTGAAGTTGGGTTCCCGATGGCATAAACTTTCTCTCCTGTTCTGATCTCATCAATTGGCGAAAGTTTCAAAAAAGTATTATTTGCACTTTCAGTTTCAAGTACTGCAATATCGCTGCTGCTGTATTGCTTGATTATTCTTTTTACTTTTAGTTCATCTCCGTTTTTCTTTTTTATGATCATTGACTTTGAGTCTATCATACTGGCTACATGCCTGTTTGTAATAAAGGTATTTGGATTGACAAAAAACCCGCTCCTTATGCCGGATTCCCGTGTATCGGTAACTATACCGCAAGAAACAACCACTTCATCATACATTTTTGAAGGGTCCTGCGAAAAGATACAGGAGCTCAATCCCACGCTAATGAGGATTACATTTACAATTATTCTGACAGAATCATTCATCTATTTAGATATAAATCGTTTATTTACCAAAATTGTCCTGCTTATTTTCATTTTCGTTGGTTTTAATCTGATCTATTGAATTCTCTTTCGGTTTTGTTTCCTCTCCGGGTTTCACCGGATCAGTTTTTTCTGGTTCCAGGATTTTCTCCTCAGGCTTCTTCTCGGTTTTCTTGATTTCAGTCTCCTTTTTATTCTTCACTTTTTCTTTTTCAATTGAAGGCTGCTTTATACTTTTGATGGAATGCAGTTCAAAATTTTTACTGTCTTTTGTCCTGAACCGTATCTTAAAAGTGTGAAGCTTCCCCTCATAAGTGATCTGCATATCTGTGCTGTAATTGAGACTGTCTTCCTTATTTACTCTTGCGATATTTTCAAATTTCAGATCGTTTTTTTGTATGTTCATTATCAATCCTGTTGGATCGAATTTCCTGGGAGTTTCATCAAAAATACCCAGGTATTCAAACGGGTTACTTAAGGTAATATTTCGCGGAATTTTCGAAGGAGTATCTTTTCCCTTGTATAATTCCTTTAACGATGATTCAAGTTCTCTGTGTATTGTATCGTTTACAGTATTATGTGTTGTGTCCTTTGTTTTGGTTGAATCACTTACAGTCGGCCTGAATTGCTCCTTTCCGCTGAATGGATTAAAGACTATCAACCCTGTAATGATAACGATAGCAGCGCAGATTGCAATGTATGGGACAAAATTCCGTTTCTTTTGCAAATTTGCATTGCTGGCGGAAGCCGAATAGCTGAAATCTTTGGTTGTAGCGTTTGTTTTTACCAAGCTTCGGTCAATTGCTCCTTCAGGCGGAAGTGTCATTTTATCCAGCGGCAGTGTTTTCGCGTTTGCAATCTCAATTATTTGCACTGTGATGTTATCCGGACCGCCATTATTATTAGCAGCTTCTATCAGCGCATTTGAAGCTTCAACTGGAGGGTACTTTGTGACCACTTCGAGGAGTGTCTCTTCCGGTACCGGGCCGGTCAGACCATCTGAACATAGAATGAACTTATCGCCTTTGTATAACTGCAGTGCCTTCTGATTCACTTCGGGGTTTATCTTATCGAATATTCCCAACGCCTGTGTAATTTCATTCTTTCGGGGATGATCCTCAGCTTCGTTCCACCCAATCAATCCCTGGTCAACTAAACCCTGTACAAATGAATGATCTTTAGTCATTAAGTTCAACCTGTTACTTCGAACAAGATATAATCTTGAGTCACCCACATGTCCATAAAAGGCCCGGTCTCCGTTTACGATTAGAACAACGCATGTTGTTCCCATTCCTTTGAGTCCGTTAAGCTCTTCCGATTTCGCAGTTATTGCCATATTTGCAAGGCTAATGGATTCTTCAATAATAGAGGATGCGCTGCTTAATCCGTGCGGATTTGAAGTAATTGCCTGTTTAATGGTTGCAACAGCCAGTCTTGATGCTATTTCACCGCCTTCATGGCCGCCCATTCCGTCACAAACTACAAAGACATCGCCAAAAGGACTGACGAAGCACTCCATATAGTCTTCATTTCGCTGCCTGATTTTTCCCACATCTGTTTTGTTACCAAATACTACGGAAAATGAATTTTCACCGGACATTATGTTATTCTTAATTTGTGAATGAAAGTTCAATGCTGCCAATTCTTATCAAATCGTTTTGCTTAATGATCCCTCGGGTAATTCTTGAACCATTGATAAATGTACCGTTTGTAGAACCAAGATCTTCTATAACGTAGTTTCCATTTTCAAGATAAACTCTTGCATGCTGCCTTGAGACCGTTTCATCATCCAGTATTAAATTTGCATTCTTTCTGCCAATTGTAGTAACCCCGCTTCCCAGAGGGAACCGGTTTCCAGAATTCCTGCCGTTTCTGATGACCAAGAAGGAGCTTTGCTGAATGCCTTGATTTCCAGTAGGGAATGAAGCTCCTTTTTCAAGGATCATTGTCCGCCGCTTATAGTCTATAGCCGGGGCGTTACCCGAAAACGTCTTTCCTGTTTCTTCAAGCTGTTCTTCCAAACGGGCAATCACATCTTTATCGGATTCTGAAATTGTCAATTGACTCTCCAGTTTATCAAGAAGCCTGTCATATTCGTCTTTAAACCGGTTGAACTTCTCCTCATTCTCTGCAGATTCTTCTTCTCTTATTCTTCTTTCTTCCTCTTTTTCAAGCTTATACTGCTTCTTTTTTGAAATATTGATGAACATGAATACAGCAAGTGCGAGGATCAATGCGCCGGCCCCTATGGACCCAAACAGAAATTCTTTTGTCTTCCAGAATGATAAGTATGGAGCATGCTCTATGATAGTTGAAGGACTAGTGTAGTTAAAGTCTGATTTATAATTAATATCTCCAAGCTTCAGGTTAATTGATGCATTTACAGCCTGTAGGGGATCTGCATAAGAATAATAGGTTACAATATACTCCTGCTTAATTCTTTCATAAAGAGTGGGTATAATGTTCTTAATATCTTCGGGGCCGCTGATTTTATAGTATTTGCCGTCGGGTGATGCACCAGCAATGCTTTCCATATTTTTCAGGAATCCTTTGTTCTCTGATGTAGAGCCTATTGTAAATACAGTCAGTCCCGAGTTTTTCACCTCGTTCATTACGTCTTCAAGCTTATACTGGGAGCCGTTATCTTCACCATCACTAATAACTACAAGTATTTTCCTCTTTGGTTCTGGAAGTGATTTCAGCCATTTGATTGATTCAATGACTGATTTGTATATTTCAGAGCTTGATCCGCCAGTCTTTAGAGAGTTAATATTATTTCTTAATACATCTCTGTCAGTATCAAATGATGCCTGTTTGAAAAAATCATCGTGAAAATAAGCTATACCCATTTTATCTTCATTCCTGAATTCAGGTATAATTTTGAGCATTCCTTCTTTAACATTGTTTAACGGAGGGCCATCCATAGAATTCGAAGCATCAATTGTAAATAGAATTGCCATTGGTTCTTTTGAAGCGTAAAAGTTCTCAACCTTTGGAATTGTCTGCTTTCCTGTTTCATTCTCAAAAATCGTAAAACTTGTGCTATCTAAGCTGGGAACAGGTTTTCCATCTTTATCAAGAACACTCAGGTAAAGCTTATTTTTCTGAAATTTGGAAAAATCCTTATCCCGGAGTATTATATTCACTCCATCCTGTGCCAAAACGCATGAAAACGACATCAACAGAGCAATAAGAACAGATCTTGCAGAACAATAATTCATTTTATATCTCTCCTCCCGGTTGTTTTTTAAATACCGGAATAATTTTAATTGATAGTTCTAAGTTTTAATTCTGTAGTGCCAACTTTGATAACATCGTTATCTTTCAATTCTGCTTCCTCAATTATTTCACCGTTGAGGAAAGTTCCGTTTGTTGATAGCTCATCTTTTATGATGAGTTTTCCTGCTCTGTACAATATCATACAATGTGGTGATGAAATTGCAGGATCGCCGATCATGATATCGGAATCATTTGATGAACTTATAAGATTTCTGCCTTCGTATATCTTGAAATCTTCGCCTTCCGGACGCTTTGAAAAAGTTACAAGCCAGCCGATTATCTTCCTGGCAGGGGGCGCCCCTGAAGACCCGCCCGTGGAGGAATCTCCCCCAACAATTACAGTCTTATTTCCTTTGCCACCACCAGCCATCACTTTCGTCTTTCCTGAATCAGAATTGAAAGTTGAAGTAATATCACCGCCTCCAGGATTTATCCCTATCTTATTACGGAGAGAAGGGGATGGGCAGTATGGGCAGCCCGGCAGAAGAGCGTCATAAATGTGCCCATTGGGACAAGTTCTTGTCGATTGAATGATGGGAGAACCGCATGATATACAGAACTTCGATCCATCCTCGTTATTGGTTTTACATACCTTACAGATCATGATATTCTTAATTATAATTAATAAATTAATACTTTTATTGACAAATTCTAAAAAGCACTATTTTGCATCAGTTGCGTCCCGCTGAGATCTGTTCATCATTTCCAAAAGCAATATAGGTAACCATCTCTAGAGCCCACATACAAACAATGGTTCCATACAATTGGCGTTGATTCAATTCCGGTTTCAAATTTATCCAGCAATTCCAATTTCGTATCACTCTTAATTTCGAAAAGATAAATGCCGTTATAACTGCATGCTATTACTCTGTTCTTTACTATTATGGGTGTCGAAATTGACGGCCCGATATATTTCTTATCCAATAGCAGCGGCTCAGGATAGACTTTTTTGAGATCTGGCCCGGGGGATCTTCTTACCGGATCGATCTTTGTATGATCTGCCAGGTATAAATAGCCATCCATTCCGCTAAATGCGCAGTAATTTCCTGAAACAGAAACTGAACCGACCACTCCGCCTGCCCAGTCAGCATAACCCTTACTACCGGTTGGGAAAAACCAAGTTACGCAATCATTGCTGTTCTTGTGCGGATTTATCTTTAACACTCCGCCGCTGCCTTGGATGTATTCCTTTTCAACAGTTACAAGCAGGCATGAATCATCTGTTACAGGCGGAGTTCCGTTAAGATCAGCGCCAATATAATACTCAAATGTAGTTTCTTTACTGCTCTTATTTACCCCATAAAGCCATCCTGAGCCGCATGTGTTATAAACCGTATTGCCAATCAGTGCAGGAGAGCCTTCGGCGATCAGGTTTCTTCTCAGATTTTTGATCTCATAAAGCGGCACCAGCTCAATTTCCTGAGGTGAACTGTATTTACCATTATCTAGCAGATTATTCGCATCGAGAAAAGCCAGGTACCCGTTTTCCAGCGCAGCAATGATTGTATCATTAATTACCAGCGGTGTTCCGTCAACATCACGGCTGGCGCTGCGGGTCTGCTCAACGTTATATCTCCACAATTCAGAGCCATCTATCATTGATACTCCCCTCAGGCTGAAACAACTTTTCGAGCTTAGTGAGGTTCCGTAACCCCTTTTGCTTCCCTGAACAATTGAGTATTTTTCTCTGAGTGAATTACTTTTCGAATTCACAAAAACTGTGCCGGTTCCTTTGATGGCATCGTCAAACTTATATTGCCAAATTAAGTGGCCCGTTTCAGCATCAATTTTTTTCAAATGGTAATCCAGCGCTCCAATATAGATGCATAATTTGCCATTTTCTTCAGTCAGCAGCGGCTGCCCTGTCCATCCGGAACCAGACCATTCTTTTATATTACCATGCTTATCTTCGGACTTTCCTTTTCCCAGGAAATACTTCCACTTTAAATTAAGCCTGTCCGGCGGATCCTCGCCGTAATATTTCCTTGTTTCATTCCCAAGGTAAGTACTTATGATTATTTTGATGCTGTCGTGAATTTTAGGAACAACTGTATCTGTTTTCGATCCAGTTATCACATTCTCATTGTCAACTTTTAGTATTTCCTTTTTATTGCAGCCACTCAATAATAATTGCAATAGAAGTACAACTATATAAAACTTACTGTTAATAAATATCACTATTCAGCATCCGGCCTATTGACATTCCTTAGTTTCCTCATAAATCAAATCATACTGTTTTGTGAGAGCGTTAAAACCATAGTCTCTGCGCTCATATGTTTCGTTACCATGGTCGCCGCAAAGTATAACTACACTGCATGTTCCGTCAATAGGAACAAACCGGTAATTCCAATAATAAATTTTGCCAGAGTAATTGACCGGATAAATCACAACTTTCTTTGATTCTTCATCATATCCAGCAATTAACCTATTGATATATCCACATGCATCCTGTGTTCCTGTCAGAACAAATTCGTTTCGCTTATTATCGCCTGTTAGGTCAATCATTTGAATTAATTTCGTTTTCTCTAATGTATTTGTGGCTTTGTTTTGACAGTCTCCACCACTGAAATTGAAATAAAAGCAGTTGTTTTCAGGTGTATTATAAAAACTGAAAGAATTTTCTAAAGACAATGAATCACCATAACATGATGAAACCGCAAGAGTAGAGGTCAATTTCTTATCGCCAAAGGAAAAGAGATAATAATCGCCAATAATTGATTGTCCTGCAGTTGCTTCTGGGCAAGTAAAGTATAGATTGTTTGGATCCATTTGATCGTTCGGATATTCCTTTTTGAACGAGCTTTTTGAATTAAGGACATAAAGACCAATATATACATCACCTTTTACATCCGGTATTCTTTCGTATTCACGTAAAAAAGCACCAGAAGGTAAAACAGCTTTTATGTCATCTTCAATACCAGCTTGTAAATGAACGCAAACGGTTACTGTGAATATCGAAATAAATAGTATAAATAGTTTCATAGATTTCTATTCGTAAAATTCGTAAGTATATTCTTCAATTATTTTTTTATTACTCATAACATTTTTCAACAAACCATTGTCATAATATGTTCTATTTTCAACGATATAGACATCTTTAGCTTTCCAGTCACTTGTTGCATGATGAAATCGAGTATCTATGATATTATCAGAATCATAATAAACATGTTCTCTGATTTCTTTTGTGCCATCAGAATTTTCTATTCTTATTACTTTTAATTGGTTTTTATCATTATATCTATATTTTAACTTAGATGATTCCCCTAAGCCGTTTTCATTACTCTCTAGCAATAATCCATTAGAATCATAGATATACTCAATATTAAACTCAATCATCCAGGTTCTAATCCTGTTTCCAGTAATATCATATTCATGAGTATTAGTTAATTCTTCTGAAGAGTAAGCATCTTTATCTTTCAAAGGATTATTTATTTCCTTGATAAGATTATTTTGCAAATCGTAATAATATGTTATTTCGTTTGTTTTACCACCTTTTACTTCAAAAATTTCTAGCAATGTTGGCTTACCATCTGAATCATAGTAGGATTTTTGGTAACAATTCTCGTTATAGTTTAATAATTTAGCTTTCACTTTATTGTTTTTATATAATGCCCATTCCTTCTCAATATCTTTTCGGGATTGACAGTAAAGAGAAGGAAGCATTAGTACTAAAATCAATGTTACAATAATTGTTTTCATTATTTTATATATTTTATTCTAATAACTGCAGTTTCATAGTAATACTTGATTGCTTCAAGATTATTTTTCTTATAATATAAGATTTCGTATTCTAAATCTTTATCAATTTCTTTCCTGTTAAAGGAAAATTGGTCTGTCAACGATTCAACTATTCCATACCCTTCTTGGGTATGACCGCTAACCATTTCAATTTCTTTAAGAGAACTCTCTTTAAATTTAAGAAAAATTGCAAAAACAGAGTCGAATGGATCAAACTCTTTAATTTTGGGATTGCTACTTTTAACATACGAATAAACTTCATTTTCACCATCAAGATCCAAGCCGAAAAAAGCCATATCATTCTTATCATACTTTTTGAATTCAGTAAAATCGTTCAGAATTTCACTTTTGGAAATATCAAACTTAAGTACCTTACCAAACAATAAGATTGAATTATCATCGTTATTATCGATTTGAGAATATAACTGGATTTGCCATATTAATATAAAAGCCAATATAATTT
>JAIOIK010000198.1 GCA_019912545.1 Ignavibacteria bacterium
GGACTGGATGCATCTGCAATAGTATCAATAACAGGAAGGACTTTGAATGTTGTGAAACAATATATTAAATTGCATAACAACTTTAATACTGTCAAAAAACTTAAAAAATAGTCAGGGGACAAATGTCACTATAGTAAGTAATTTTACCGGGAGAAGGTAAGCAGCATGATGCCTGCTTACTTTCTCCCGAATATTTTTTTTGCCATTTAATTTAACATCAATCGCTCTTATTTTGGCTGATTACTCATTTATTAAAATAGATGGACACAACTCCAGCTTCCGGAATAGTTAATAAAAACACATATTTAGGCATTTTCTTGGTTGCGCTTTCGACGCTGATGTACGAGATCCTGCTAACCAGGATATTCAGCGTTACAATGGGTTACCACTTTGCCTTCATGGCAGTTTCACTGGCAATGTTCGGCATGACAGTTGGCGCAATAATAGTTTACCTCTTCCCTAAAAAATTCCCGCAGGAGCACCTGCATAAAATAATAGCCCGCCAGGCATTATATTTCAGCATTGCAACACTGGTTAGCTTTTTGCTTCACCTGTTCATACCGTTCATTCACGGAATGTCAATTACCGGAATGGCAGTTACAATTTTCACATATTCAGAAATTTCTGTTCCATTTGTATTCAGCGGAATATGTATTTCGCTGCTTCTTACCAGATTTCCGCTTCAGGTAAACAAGCTTTATGCATCAGATCTTATCGGGGCATCTCTTGGCTGCATCCTGGTTGTGCTTGTCTTAAATACATCAGGCGGCCCGACAGGGGTTTTTATTGCCGCGTTATTCTCATCTCTTGCAGCGCTTTTTTTTCTGCGCAATTCGCTGAACTCCACGGGATTTAAAAAGGGTATTATAGTTTATTCAATAGTGCTTGCGGTATTTTCTGTTTTCCATACAGTATTGGTACAGGATCATAACCCGCTGCTAAGGCTCTTTTGGATACGCGGCGAATGGGCTGATAAACCGCTTTATGAAAAGTGGAATTCATTTTCAAGGGTAAGCATTGACGGAGATTCAACCGAATATAAAACTCCTTTCGGCTGGGGCCTTAGTAATAAGTATGACCGCCAGAGAAAGATACGCCAGCTGATGCTGAACATTGATGCGCATTCAACTACAGTTCTTTCCCATTTTAACGGAGATACTTCTGAACTATTTCATCTGAAATATGATGTATCAAATCTTGCGCAGTATTTAAGGCCAAACGGTGATGTACTTATTATCGGCAGCGGTGCGGGACGGGATGTACTCTCTTCGCTTGCATTCGGGCAAAAGTCAATCCTTGGGATCGAGATCAACCGCGATATGATAAGCGCTATCAATGGTGATTTTGGCGGATTCACAGGGCATCTTGATAAATATCCGAATGTTGAGTTTGTTGGAGACGAAGCAAGAAGCTACATTCAGCGCATGGATAGCACCCGAAAATTTGATATCATACAGGTCTCTGTTATCGATAACTGGTCAGCAGCAGCATCCGGTGCATTTGTGCTGACAGAAAATGCACTATATACTGTTGAAACCTGGAAACTCTTGTTCAGCCGCCTAAAGCCCGATGGAATATTAACCGTCACAAGGTTTTACCGCGCCAAACCTGTTGAGCATTACAGGCTGATGAATATTTGCAGTGATGCATTGAACCAGTCCGGCATTACTGATATCAGAAGCCATGTAATGCTGATTAAATGCCAGCAGCAGGAAAGAATAGAAGACAGGAGCGGAACGGGAACACTGCTTATAAGTAAATCACCCTTCACAGCCAGTGACATTAATATGGTAGATAGTCTAAGCAAAACCTTTGAGTTTGAGGGAATAGTGACTCCGAAAGAAATTAAGGATTCAACATTCACACTTTTAACTTCATCTTCTGATGAGCGCAGTAAGTTTAACAGCACGTTCCCTGTAAACATAAAATCACCTACAGACGATAAACCCTTTTTCTTCCATTACCTGAATTTCAGTGACTTATTCAGGCTGCAATTCTGGCAGGAATGGGATATGGCATTTAATGCAAAAGCAATATTTATACTATTAACGCTGGCCGGAACAATGACAGGACTTTCTTTCTTATGTATTGTTATTCCGCTTAAGATAACATCAAAGAAAGTGAATCTAAAGGGAACACTCCCCTATTTCCTGTTCTTTTCTGCAATTGGGCTTGGGTTCATGTTAATCGAAATATCACAGATACAAAGGCTGAATATATTCCTGGGGCATCCTACTTACAGCCTTGCCGCAGCATTATTTACTATGCTTCTTTCGAGCGGAATTGGAAGCTATTTCAGCGGCGCCGCGAAACCGGATATTTACAGAAGTTCGCTCATAAGGTTTGTTATCCTGATATTTGTTCTGCTTTTGTTCGGGTTTATTACACCTTCAATAATAATTGCTTTCAGAGAGTACTCTACGGCGATAAGACTGCTGGTATCGGTTCTAATACTATTCCCAATGGGTCTGTTTCTTGGAATGGCATTCCCCATAGGGATGAAGCTTGCTTCCAAAAGATCCGAAGGTGCAATTACACCTTGGTTATGGGGAATAAACGGAGTAATGTCAGTTCTTGCAACTGTAATTTCTATAATTATTGCGATGAATTACGGTATTTCTGCCTCATACTGGAGCGGAGCGGCATGTTACCTGCTGGCGATCATTGCATTTCTTTCTATCAGAAAAATCACAAAATAAAAAAGGCTTGTTAAAAAACAAGCCTTCAATAAACCTTATATATTAATTAACAATTTTTATTTCTTTGGTGGTGCGGGGACAAAATCCGTTTTCTTCTTCATGATCTGTGAAGCCATGGAAGCATAGAACTTAAACAACTGGTTTACTCCTGATACCTGGCAAATAAAAGAAGGCGGTTCGGAGTTTTCTTTATACAGATTAACAACTGTCTGCACTGCCGGTCCAGTAAATGAAACAGTATAAGTTGGTGCAGGGAATGTTGTCATTACAGTATCTTTAAAATCCTCGGTATTAAATTTGTTGAACATATTCAGGAATCCCTCCATTACGGATGATGATACTGAGTCTCCGTCAATTCTCCATATATTCACAGAATCCTTTTGTGCTGTAAAATCAACATTGTTTGAATCAGTTGATTTAAACACTATTTTATTAACGCCCATGGTATTCATTGAAACAATGAACTTATCCCTGTAGTCTTTTAGAGTCTTTGTAAAATTAGCTGCAGTCAGTTTTGAAGCAAGAAGTATCCTGTTCTCGTTAGGATTCTTAATGTATGAGTTATCATTAGCCTGAGATTTCCCAAGAATGAATGTCCCCAGAAGCTTGCCTTCCTGGTAAGTTGCAATAGTTGCATTGTTAACAGAATCTAGATAACCGCTGAATTTAGCAGGGTTTTCAGAAGCAACGCTCTCAAGCATAAAGTTTTTAAGGTCCTTAAGCATTGCGTTAACAGCAGTTGTATCTGCAGCATATTGAATTGGCTTAGTGATCTTCCACTGGTTGCCGCTTTTTTCAAAAACCAGGGTTTCAGTAGTCTTTACAATCTCGATCTTATCTATCTTTGAAGAATCCGCGACAAAAAGCTTTGCATCGATCTTTTCTGTTGAAACCTTTTCCCCGCTTCTGAAAAAGAGGAAATACACTGCTATAAGTATAGCAAAAATTCCAAGCAGTATTTTAATTGATTTATTCATATAATAACTCTAAAAAATATTGTTTACTTTAAAAAATCAGTTTCAAAAATTAACCTAAATGACTATCCTCTGGCTGCTTTCTTTTTTCTCCATCTCATTAAGCCATAAACCAGTACCAGCAGCGGAGGACCAACGAGCATACCGTACTTAACCAGCGACTTCGTGCTGTCTTCGATAGCGCTAAGCGGTTTAGGATTCGCGTCTTTCATTCTTATCATAGAAAGCCCTGCATCATCGGTCATATAATCAATTGTATTTGCAAAAAACAGCAGGTTTTCATCCGGCCCGCGGAAATCATCCTGTGCAAAATCACCGTTACCAAGCAGTACAATTTTTGTGGAAGGACTTGTCTCTTTTACACTTGTTGGAGCAGGATTTGATCCGGCTGTAGTATCAAGCGGAATTTGTTTGCCTTTATAAAAACTCTGGAACACACCATCATAAATTGCGCCTACCGGAAGATCTTTTGCTTTGAACATGCTATCGGGCAGCATTTTTCCGGTTGCCTGTACAACGGCAAAGTCAGTATTAACGCCCGTCTTTGGCGAAGTGGTGAGAAGCGGCATAACTTTCACGCCTTTGGGTCCGGCAGCATTTAAGTCAAGATCGCTTGTAAACCCAAGAAATACCTGGCCAATAGCTGCAAATGAAGGAATCTCTTTATTAATATTTAATATCTTAGGATAATACGGGAATGGTATTTGTGTGTACATTTGTATTGGTCCCTGCTGAACAGGAACGCTTACAAAAGCGCATTCTTTATCAATGATTATTGTATTATTTATTTTTGCGCCGTAACTCTCAAGCATATCTTCAAGACCGGTCTGTGTTACCTGTGCGATCTGAAACTGCTGCTGGGAAGAAACATTAACTTTATTGAGCAAAAATATTACCCTGCCTCCGCCCATAATATACTGGTCAATCGCGAATTTCAGATTTTCGGGTACTACCTCAGGCGGCGCCTGCTGCTGCATCATCTGATTTTGCTGCGGTGCGGCTTTGGGTGAAAAGACTATCAGAGTTTTAACATCTGCAGGTATCGGGTTGTTTTTGGATGCATCAATATTTGTTACGTTGTAGAACTTTGAGAGATACTGATTAACTTTCGATATCTTTTCAACGCCGGGCATGCTTGCCCCTGTCATTACACCAACTTTTTTCAGTTCAGCCTGTGTAAGCCTGTTTATAACACCGGTTATATCATATTCAAGATTCTCTGTGCTGCTTACGAAAGGAATTGCTTCCTGTTTGCCGCCATAGAGCAGAACCATTCCCATGTAAGCTTTCAAGGCCTCTGCCCTGTCATTCTGTACGGTCTGCACCTGAACGGGCTGAATGCCGTACTTCTGAGCTTCATTTTCAAGCTCAGTTTCGTTGCTTGGGCTGATAATTTCGTAAGATATTTTGCCATTGGAAGCATTCCTGTAATCATCAAGAAGCTCCTGTAAATACCTGCGGTTATTATTATACGGAGCAGGCAGATTTTCTGTGAAGTAAGCTTTCACAACAAGCTTATCATCCAGCTTTGATACTATTGATTTACTCGCATCAGATAGAGTATATATCTTGTTTGGTGTAAGATCCCACCTGAAGAATACCTGCAGTGCTATAATATTTACAACAACAAGAATACCGACCACAAGCAGTATACTGATAAATGCCTGCCGGCGGCGTGATTCAGTCTTCTTTTTCCTGCTGGATAGTCTTTCATCCTCTTCAAGTTCTTCCGAGGATTCCTCAATAACAGACTCTTCTTCTTCTTTTAATTCGTCTTTATTTTCTAATTCTTCTGACATATATAATAAATTTTATATTGCTTGAGTTTAAAGTTAAATAATAATGCTTAATTACCACTTCCTGCTTTCGAGCGAGACCTTGGTAAGAAAGAGTGTAAAAAATATCATAGAAAAATAATATATCAGGACACGTGAATCGATCACACCTCTGGAAATATTGCTTAAATGATAATCAGTAGTTACATATTCAAAAACAGAGACCATTGAAGGCGGGAAAACTACCAGAAGCTTGCCCAGTAAAAAGAAGAACAGGCAGATGAGTACACTTACAATAAAAGCTATGATCTGATTTTCGGTAAGAGATGAAACAAATACACCTATGCCAATAAAGAAAGCGCTCATTAATATGAAGCCGAGCAGGCTTGTCATAAACGGCCAGAAAGGAATAGGTCCAATTAACTTTATAACTATGAAATAAAAAATTGTCGGGATAAGTGTGAAGATCACAAGCGTAAGAGCTGAAAGGTATTTTCCGAGTATCAGTTCAATATCCGTGACCGGTTTGGTTAAGAGTAATTCCAAAGTACCCTGCTTCTTTTCTTCAGAAAAGCTGCGCATTGTTATAGCCGGTATAAATACTACAAATAGTACAAGCTGGATGAAAAAACTTCCGAAGAACTCGCGCATTGAAGCGGTGTTTATCTGGAAAAAGCTTACCGTAAATAAAAACCCCGAGATCACCATGAAAACTATCATTACTATATATGCTACTGGGGAATTAAAATAACTCTTAAGCTCTTTTGAATAAATTGTCTTTATATTCTGTGTATTCATAATATTATTTTGTTAACTCCCTGAATATGTCTTCTAATGTAGAGTGTTTTGCCTGCATAGAAAGCAGTGTTGCACCCTGAGAATTTACCTTCGTAGAGATCACTTCACGCAGATCCACGCCTTTATCTCCGTATATGTTGAAGATGAAAGAATCACCCGTATCTTTTACGAATTCAACTTTATTAACCGTTCTGATATCTTTCAAGCTTCCGGATATTGCATTTTTATCACAGTTATTTTTCACTTCAAGAATAACCAGGCTTTGGCCTTTTGATCTTCCCTGAAGTTCTTCCGGAGTTCCGTCTGCTACAATTTTTCCTTTGTTGATAATTATAACCCTGTTACAGGTTGCGGTTACTTCAGATAGAATATGTGTTGAGAGGATAACTGTTTTTTCTTTACCAAGTTTTTTGATGAGATTCCTGATCTCAATGATCTGGTTAGGGTCAAGTCCGCTTGTCGGCTCATCAAGAATAAGCACATCCGGATTATTTATCATCGCCTGGGCAAGTCCAACGCGTTGTTTAAATCCCTTTGATAAAGTGCCGATATCTTTTTTCCGCATCGTTTCAAGCCCGCAAACTTTGATCATCTCTTCGCGCTTTTTCCTGATATCGGATTTCGGAATTCCATCCAGGGCCGCGATGTAATCCAGGTAATCCACAACGTTCATATCATAGTAGAGCGGGTTTAGCTCAGGCAAATAACCAAGCTTTTTCCTCACGTCGAGTGATTTTTCTTCAACATCAAAGCCATCAACTGAAACTGTTCCTGATGTTGGCGGCAGATAAGTTGTTATTATCTTCATAGTTGTTGATTTTCCTGCACCATTGGGTCCAAGAAATCCAAGGATCTCACCTTTTTTTGCCTCAAAAGAAATATTATCTACAGCCAGATTATTGCCGTAGTATTTCGTTAAGTTGTTTACTTTTATAGACATAATTATATATTTGAACTTTAATTCACATTAAAAACAGCGAAAATCTGTTTTTTTGTTGCCGGTTTCTGCAAAAATATCGCAAAAACCAATAGTGGTGTTTTGGATAATCACAATTATAGAAATTTTATTGCTCTTAAAAAAGGGATAAGTTTGGTATAAAAGCACAAATCCGATTCATAAGTTTTGTATGACGGTCGTTAATTCCGGTACATTTAATTAAGATTATAAACTCGCTATTTTTGGTAAAATGGAAAACACCGAAAATTCAATTGAGCACATTTGCCAGAACTGCGGCAGCGATATTAACGGCAAATATTGCTCTAATTGCGGGCAAAAAAAGGCATCACTTCATGACAGGTCGATCAAGTCGCTCCTTGAGCATTTCTTTGAAGAGTTATTCACATGGGATTCCCGTTTCTTCCGCTCGATAAAATATTTATTTACACGTCCGGGATTCCTGACGCATGAATATGTTTCTTCACGCTACCAAAGTTATATTTCTCCGGTCAAGATGTTTCTTTTCACAAGCTTTGTGCTGTTTCTTATTATGATAAAAAGCGACCCGGATCAGTACAAGGCTTTGGTAACGGAATCCGACGCAGATGATTTTATGAGAGAGTTCATTCTTGAACAGCAATCCAAAAGCACTGATTCACAGGAACTTTTTATTGAAAATTATAACGACCAGTTCAATGATAATATCACATTATATATTTTTGTAATAATGTTCCTTTTTTCTGTATTGCTGAAGATAGTTTACCTGCCAAAACATTATTACTATGCAGAGCATATTGTATTCACTTTGCACTTTTTTACTTTTGTGCTTTGGTGTTTCCTTGCAGGAGTGGCATTTCAGGATCTCGGAGACTTTTCAATATTCTTCTTCATGTTTTTCGTGCCGGCTGTTTACCTGCTCTTTGCAATCAAGCGTGTCTATCACAGGACTCTGTGGAAAGCTGTGCTTGTAACAGTTTTTATGACACTATCTTACTGGGTACTTGTTACAATATGGATGATAGGGACGGTATTGGTTAGCGCCATAAGAGCTGCATAAAAAAAGGCAGACTTTTTTGGTCTGCCGTATTAAATTTCTATTGTATTGTATGTTTCATTTTGTAAAGCAACGTGATAAGTCAATTAGTTACTTTATCAAGACCATCTTCTTTATATCAGAATAATTACCTGCATCAATTCTGTAGTAATAAATGCCGGAACTTAATTTTTCTGCATTAAAGTTTATCACATAATGTCCCGATTGCTTAAATTCATTTACCGGCGAAGCAACTTCTCTTCCCAGTACATCAAACACTGCAATCTTTACAAAAGTATTCATTGGAATTGAATATTCAATACTGGTAACAGGATTGAATGGATTTGGATAATTCTGTGAAAGTGAAAACTCTGCAGGTAAGTTATTATTGCCATTTACACCGGTGAGAATCCCGAGTGTATCTGAGAGTTTTATCACATTACCATTGGAAGACACTGCATAGCCGTAAACAACATTAGCCAAATGAACAAAATCAAAATGTGTAAGATTGGTAACACCCGGAGTGGGCGTTATGACCCATGTAATACCGTTATCTGTGCTTCTTCTTATCCCGCCGTTTGAACCAAGAATGTATACTACGGGAGTGGCCGGAACCCAAACAAAGTAACAGGTGCCTGTTACACCGCTTCCTATATCAACACTATTCCATGTTGAGCCTCCATCTGTAGTTCTGGAGATCATAGGAAGTGAAGTTGATGTAGCCGCTACGCCGTATAGTTTATTAGTATGGAAAGCAATTGCTGATGTATAGTTCCCGCTGACACTTATCTGCTGAGTATTCCAGTTTGCTGAATTGTTTGTAGTAAGTCTTATTCTTGCCGCTCCGTTATTGAGACCAAATCCATAAAAATCATTATCAACTATCATCAATGAATTTTGTGCATTTGATACCCCGGTAACACCGGCATTTAATTCTATCCAGTTATTGCCGGCATTCTGCGAGCGGTATATTTTTTCTGCAATAGCCAAACCAAATATATAACCGCTCAATTTTGTAAATGCTAACCCTGTAAAATGCCCTCCGTTACCACTGGTTGTTAAAACTACACTCCAGTTCAAACCTGCATTAGTTGTCTTATACAAATTAGCGTTTCCATTGACGTATCCTTCTCCTGCAAATGCAGTGTTATCATTAAGCGATGAAATGCAATATATTTCATTACCGATACCGCTCACAGGCACACTTAGCCAGTTTTCTCCCCCATTGGTAGTTCTGAAGATCTTTGGAGAATTTAAGCTCCCATCTCCGATCCATGCTGAGTTCACACCTGAAACGCTGATACTCGGCTTAGTACCGGGGTTTGTTACATTCCCTGCGGATACCCAATTTTGAGAAATTACACTTGTGCAAAAAGTTAATAAATAAGCAAAAAATAGAAATTGTTTCATAGCTATGCCCTCTTTCATAGCTAATTTAGTTAACCTAAATTAAGATAAATATCGCTTATAAGTGGTATAATACTATATCATTGTATAGTTGTTTTTTTTGAAAATTAGATGTGGCAAACTTTCTATTATACAGTCATCTTCGCTCAACTGGATTTAAAAAAATGCACTGTTTTATCAGTCCATCAGAAGCCGGATTTCAAAAGTAATTTCATTACTTAATCAACATCATTCTTTTGGTTTGAGTAAACTCAGAAGTGACCAGTAAATACAAATAAACACCGCTGGAATAATTCAGAGCATTCCATTTGGCTGAATAAGTACCAGGCTGTAATTCACTGCTAAGAAGAATATCGATCAATTTCCCTGTAACATCAAAAATTTTTAATTCTGCAAAAGTTCTTCGCGGAATTTTGAACTCAATATTTGTAACAGGATTGAACGGATTTGGGTAATTCTGTTTTAGTTCATACTTTCCCGGGATCTCATTTCCCAATTGTGTTACGCCTAAGGTATTGCAATAAATAACATACGGAAGATTTGGATTTGTGTTACCTGAACAGGTTCTATCTGCAAGCTCGCAAATACCAGCTGCCTGGTAATTAATATCAGAAACAGTTTCCGGCATAAGTTTGGACCTGATACTTATATGAGTAAATTGTTCAAATGCATTATTATCTGGGCATGTTCCCTGGCTTTGTCCTGTTATATATTCAATATAAGCTCTATCCGGATTAAGCCTTACAAACCTTGGTGCTGCAGCTCTAAACTTTTCATACTGGTTAAAAACATGAGGATGATCTTTAGCAGATTGTACATGATCTGAATCACTGGCAGTTACCATGAACATAATATTGGGCAGTTTAGCTTTTACGGAATCTATCCATCTATCACCTGTTCTTAATTGCCAGAAATCATCAGCTTCCGTTAATTGTGGTATATGTGAAGGCGGCGAGGAAGGGTAAACGCCTCTGTTTATAGCTTCTCTTATTAGTCTTGCCGATACAATTCCTCTTAAAACACCGTAATTAACCACCCAGTAACCATTTACAATATAATCGGTACCGCGGTTAGGTACATTGTTATTGTTCATATCATAATAAAAACCGCCGTGAAATGGAGTACTTTGATTGTAAACTGTTACAGTATCACTGAACTTTAATTTAGTGTAATCTATAACTCCGGTTGTATCATTGTATGCTGGATTTGTAAAAGGGTTACCGTTTGAATTGCCTCTTCTGCCAAGCTCAGCACCGGGCATTTCTTCACCAACCGGGGATTCCCAATTCGCTATCCATGATAAATTCAATTCCTGTCCAAAATATCCTGCAGCAGCTATGGTAATATTTCCTCCATTAGAAGAGCCTAAGATGCCAACATTTGTATATAATGAAATTTTGGGATATGTGATCTGGTTAAGATACCTTCCTGAATTATCCTGTATCTGTCCAGCAGCAAATTTAATAATATCTTTTAAAGCAGTTAAGCAATTTATGCCCCTGTTATCATAAGTACCCCCACTGCCTGTACCTCCCGGATAATTGAAAGTTATTACAATAAATCCAAATCTCGTGAATCTGGATGATGTATCAACATTATCAATAACGTTTCCACCCTGCAGATAGATAACAACCGGTGCCCCGGAAGTAAACCTAGTTGTATCAGGTATAAACAACCTGGTCATAAGTCCGGTTGAGCCGGCAGATGATGAAGGAACCTGAGTATCAACATATGAACAATAAGATAAACTGCTGATAAATATGAACAAGATAGCTATTACTGAATTTTTCACTTTTTCTCTTTTATTTAAACAGTCCGTCAAAGCCGGATTTCCTTCCTGATGCGTGCAGGCAAAAGTGAACTCATCATTTTATCAAAACCATTTTTTTAGTTTCAGTGAATTCAGAAGTAACCAGTGAATAAAAATATATTCCGCTGGAATATTTTACTGCATTCCAATCAACAGAATATATCCCGGGCTGTAATTCCATGCTAAGAAGAATATCGATCAATTTCCCTGTAACATCAAAAATTTTTAATTCTGCAAAAGTTCTTCGCGGAATTTTGAGCTCAATATTTGTATCAGGATTGAACGGATTCGGATAATTTTGAGAAAGACCATATCCGTTTGGAACAGTTGTGCTGATTTGCTGAACAGAAACAGGAATATCATCACACATTACCCAAAAAGGTTTTTTTTCGTATGTCGTATTCCAAATTGTATATATGTCAGTCAAGGATTTCCAGATAACCCGTCCTTGATTTATCATTGGTGCAATTGAATCAATAAATTGTGAAATTTTAGTAACCCGCGATGCATTAAGATCACCAACGCTGAATATCGAAAATGCAGGATAGAAGCCTGTATCAGGCAGACCGCCTGAATTCAGCTGGTTCACAATGTTTCTGATGGTTTCTGTATTATAAGTTATATTTGAGGTATCCTCAATTTGATTTTCGCAGCCATGACCAAGAACTACAAGATGTTTAGAACTGTCATGGTAATAATAGTTTGCCATGCTTTGCGGCTTCCATGCTCCCAGCGGGTATGGATCGTTTACATGCAGTGGTGTTCCGCTCCCCCATAATATATCAGGCTTCCAGAAATATGAAGTGTAAACTCTTCCGTAAATCCCGTTTTCAAGATTTTCCCAGTTGTTGCCGTTTATTACTGTATCATAAAGAAAGCCGCCAACAACTTTAGTAGGCGTAATTCCCAATTGCTGATGCAGATATGCAACATCGGCATAATTGTATCCGTTTGCTTCATGTGAATGTGGGTCGCAAATTACTCCTTTATCTTCAACCATCCACCTTATCAAATTTTTGCCGTTCGTATTTGAAACAACACTGCCGGTATCAAACTGAATTACACCCAGCAAAAATTTCCAGTCAGATTGAAAACTCCATACTGCGCCTTTTGACTGCACAATATCTGCTATCTGAACAAGCAGATCCCTTTTAGGTTTATAAAAATTATAAGTTGTCCATGGTGAATTGTCTTCATTATGCGATACTAAGGTCATGTAAACAGGCGGGTTTGACTGAGCAAGGATATCGCCGGACAATGAAGAAGTTACAACAAATAGTATAAAAAATGTAATTTTAAAGAATTTCATAATCTGCCTCCTATAGATTTTACTATCTATATGACAAGACATAATTGAAAAGGTTTAAAATTCTAAGGATAAAAAAAGCGTTCGAAAATGAACGCCTTTGCGTCATGATTACGGGCACTTCTACTTGACGAGTATCATTTTCTTAGTTTGGCTGAAATCCTGTGTTTTAAGTTGATAGAAATAGACTCCACTTGGATGAGAAGATGCATTCCAGTCAACTTCATATGTACCAGGCTGTAATGATTGATTTACAAGTTCAGTAATCTCAATGCCCAATGAATTATATATAATCAATTTCGTGTCAAATGAATGCCTCCCACTTACCGAAGGGATTGAAAATCGAATTCTTGAAACAGGATTAAACGGATTTGGATAATTCTGCATTAAGCTGAACTCATGCGGAATTTCTGTTCCTAAATGATTGATAAAAGTAACACCACCATTGGTTGTCTTTAATATCTTGCCGCTCCAAGTTGAAATGTAACCTGTATTTGCAGTTGTAAACCAAACATCTGTAAGGATTTCCGTAAGTGGAGAGACCTGCGTCTGCCAGTTTGCCCCGCCACTAGTGGTTCTGATTATTGCACCGTTATTACCGCAAGCAATAGCGGTATTTGGATCAGTAAAATAAATGCCAAAAAGTGATTCCCCGGTTCCGCTCGGGATCAAAGCCCAGTTAGCACCGGCATTAGTTGATTTGAACATTCTGCCTGCATCGCTAACAGCAATTCCGTCATTATCGGTGGTAAAATGTATATCCCGGATTGTTTCAAATGAAATATAAGGTGCGCTTAGGCTTTGCCAGTTTGCTCCTCCGTTTGTAGTCTTAAGAATTATTGAAGAACCGGATATATAACCGGTACTCTCATTTCTGAAATGCATGTTCGATAAAGCATTTGTCAAGCCGGCTGTTTGATTGAACCAGCTCGTTCCTGCATCCGTAGTTTTCATGATCCTTCCGGATGAGCCGCAGACAAATCCGGTAAGCGAATTAACAAACTCCAAGCCCCATAGCTGATCGGTTATTCCGTTTGTATTTAATGTTACCCAGTTCATCCCGCCATTTGTAGTCTTAATTATGATCCCGTTATTTCCGCTCATTAAAACTGTATCGGGGTGAATAATCCAAATAGCCATGAAGCGCATCGAAGTAAATCCTGAGCTTTGATCGCTCCAGTTCAGCCCCCCCGTTTGTTGTTTTGTGAATATTGAAAGTTGAACTATTGTACAATGGAGCAGTAGTAAATCCAGTATTTGCATCCCAGAATTTTATTGTCTGTAATGACTGAGCCGGGCTGAATGTGTGAGAAATGAACCAACCTTGTGAATATGTAATTATGGGTAGAAGTATTAACAGTATTATTTTCTTCATTTGGATAGAATTGATTACATAAAAATCATAATGAAAAACTTATGTATCAAGATAAAACCGAGTGGTTAGAATTTAAGCTAAGTACACGACACTATAAATGATGGATAAGAGATCTCAATTAGAATTTAATTCTGAAATTGTCTTAACATTATGAATAAAGCATATAATCTTTGTTTTGTGGCGTCAGATATTCATCTGACGCACGTCTGCTTGTTGCAGAAAGGTCAGGTAGAAACCTGAAGTCACAAGGAAAAATACATATTAAGCATATGGTTTTCTTGTACTTATAGCGCTTTTAGTGTCGTGTACTGAGGAAATTAAGGTAGTGTGGTATTTTCAAACGGCCCAATTTGTTATCGCCGCCTGTACGCCTGCCTGCTGAAGGCAGGGGCAGGCCTGCGAAAGCAGGTCACAAAGTGCTCTTTTAAATCTTGCCTGATCTTAGCAAGATTCCGCATCAAGTGCGGAATGACATTAGAGCTCGAATATGATAGTACCCTTCTAATGAATTCAATCTTCTTTTCATAGAATTTTACTTGGTTATGACATTGAATTCTATCAATTTCACTCTAAATAGGCAATAAACAAATATTTAACAATATATTAATTATTTTAATAAATATAGCATAAAAAATTAACTTAATTAATTTGAATATTGATTTTATTAATCATTATTATTATATTAGAGAGAACAAATAAACCAAAATGGCATATAAATTACTTAGTGACTGTCCGGTATGCGGCGATAAACTCAAAGCCGTAAAACTCACTTGCTCTTCATGCGGAACATCGTTAGAAAGTGAATTCTCGCTTTCTAAATTTGAACAGCTAACAACTGAACAGCTGCAGTTCATAGATGTATTCATGAAGTGCCGGGGCAGCATCAAAGATGTTGAAAAAGAGCTTGGAGTTTCATACCCTACGGTTAGAGCGCGCCTTAACGAAACTGTAAAAGCCTTAGGATATACTGTAGCAGATGAAGAAAAAACCTCCGATGTTCGCAGTATTATTGATAGTATTGAAAGCGGTGAGCTAACACCTGAGGAAGCTTTAAAAAAATTAAAATCAAAATAAAGGAATAACAATCATGAATGAAGAAATAAAACGAATCCTGAAGCTGGTTGAAGAAGGAAAAATAAATTCTGGGCAGGCATCCGATCTAATTAATGCGCTTAAGAGCGAAGGCAGCGCAGAAAAAGCGGCAACAGCACAGAAAACCGACAGGCATTTAAAAGTGAACATTACATCAAGCAAAGGGAAAAATCTGAACATTAAACTGCCTGTTAAGTTTGTAAAAGGAATCATTAAAGCAACCGGGAAGCTGCCGGTTCACATTAACGGTGACCAGGAAATTAACATGCAGGTAATTTCTGAAGCTATTGAAAACGATGTAACCGGTAAAATTGTTGAAATGCATACAAACAACGGCGACTACCTTGAAGTTGTAATTGAATAAGCTGACCACTGCGTTATTTGATGAGCAGCATCTTTTTGGTGATCTTAATATTGCCGGATTGCAGTGTATAAAAATATACGCCTCCTGCAAAACCGTTTGCGTCCCATGCTGCCTCATATATGCCTGGGGTTAAATGCCCAATCAAAAGATCCCCAACCAATTTTCCCGTAACATCAAATATCCGAAGACTTGAACCATGCTTGCCTTCTACCCATGGTATAGAAAACCTGATCTTAGTAACCGGGTTAAACGGATTTGGAAAGTTCTGGCTTAATGAAAATTCAGATGGAATTTCGTTTCCCACATTGCTTATTCCTGTTTCATTCAGTACTGTGATATAGCAAGCCTTTACAAGAGTATCTGAACCGAATGCATTTGCTGCCACAAGTGTTACCTGGTATACACCCGGAGAACTGTATGAAATATTTACCGGGTTCTGCTGATTTGAAGTGGGAATATTCGAGCCGGGAAATTGCCACAACCATGATGTTGGAGCAAATGAAGACTGATCTGTAAAATTGATTTGTTCACCCATAAGAATAACATTCTTACTTGCTTTAAAATCTGATACAGGTTTAATTGTATAATTTGTTTTATATGCTTTGATCTCTGTGCCACTGCCTGCAGTTATAAAGATTCCGTCTTTAGATAGCGATGGGCCGCTATAATAATTATATGGTGTGTTAATAGTCCATTTAACTGTTTGCAGATTTGGTGAGAACGCAACGTACCTGCCATTACCTGTTTCGGCTGTGCTGATGTATATAGTCGAATCACCGCCGGAGGCAAAGTATGAAAGCGGTGTCCTGGTTTGGGTTGAGTCCAGGAAATTTCCGTTTGCAGGATCAAGCCTGAATGTTGTACTGTTTGCAAACTGAGATGGATCGTTAATATTGGATGCATACAAAGTACCGTCCCTGCCTACACCTTTAACTACATATCCCGGGCTGCGGCTCCATTGCTGAACAAAAGCGCTTCCATTATCCCTGAAAGCATACAGCATACCGCCATCTCTGCAAATATAAATTGTACCATCCGGCCCGATGCAAAGATCATTCTCCTGGTCACCATCACCGGGCAGATCTGCAGAAGTATATTTTGTTGCCCCTGTATTCATGTCAATTGCGATAAGTTTTTTCGGAGTTACGATAGACCCTGTCCAATGATAATATGTATTTCCGTAAATGCAGTATCCGCCATCGGGTGAAACAGGAATAATGTAATTATTCGTCCATTTGGCAATACCAGTGGTTTTGTCAATTCTCCTGCCTTTATCCACAGGGTCGCCGTTACATGCAAACAGCAGCCCGGTATTTCCGGGGAACATATCAGAGGCTATTGACCATTTGACCGAACCATCGGAAATGCTGAGAGCGTATAATATCCCGGTAAAATAGTCATGAGCGTAAACTGCATCCTCATTGAATCCAACAGCATACATCCTTGAAGATGCGTTGATCATCTTCTCCCATATTAAAGCGCCGGAGTTTAAATTTCTCAGCTCGATCTTTCCGGTGTATGGCGAAAGCACTACACGGGATGTTACAAACTTATCAACAAAGGTATACACCGAGTTTCCCCAGGCAGTGGTGTTTGTACTGTTAACAGTCCAGAAAGCCGAAACTGTATTATTTGGTCCGGTTATTTTGCTAATGCCGTTTCTTTGAACATTGCCGCCTGTTGTAAACCAGTTTTGAGAAAAAATGGTGGAAGATAATGTGATAAAGAAAAAGAAGTGCAGAAGAAGAGTTTTCATGGTTTTTATTAATTAAATATACTCAATTATATATATGTTTTTGGATTAAATCTATTAACATATTAATGTACAAAAAGATGTATTGAAAAAACATTTATTAAGATTAAATTATCAATTAAACATAGCAGAAAACATACAAACATTTACAATTGAATGGTTGAAACTTTAATGCCGATTATGCATTTATAAATACCAAAGCCAAATAACTTTAAAAACTTAATGGAGGAATCATGTTCAAAAAAACAACCTTTTTAGCTGTTTTATTAACAATTTTAGCCCTAAATGTATCTGCAAAAAGCCCGGGAGATAAATCTGATGATTTTACACTGGCAAACTGGGACGGAACAAAATACAATTTGACCGAAGCTTTAGCCAGCTCTAAAAACGGAGTCATCGTTGTTTTCTGGTCAACCGAGTGTCCGTGGGTTCAGCCGTATAATGACAGGATTAATGATTATGTCAAGGAAATGAGTGATAAAGGATTTACTGTTTGGGCTATTAATGCAAACAATACGGAATCACTTGAAGAAGTAACTGAGCATACAAAGAAGAACGCTTACGCTTTTCCTATGCTTAAGGATGTAAACAATGTAGTTGCAGATATGCTTGGCGCTACAAGAACTCCCGAAGCATTTATGATCTCAAAAGAAATGGTTATTCTTTACCATGGCAGGATCTCAGATAACAAAAATAAAGCTGAGCAGACAACCGTTGACCTGATGAATGCAGTGAACGATGTATCCGCAGGAGGCGAAGTTTCGGTCAAGGAAACCAAATCATTTGGCTGCGGTATCAAAAAAGTGGACCAGCAAAACTAAACAGGGATAATCAGGTATGGCATATTTAAAAATAACTGCAGCATCTTTGATCATTGCTTTTTTATTTATTTCTGAAGCAGTTTCGCAGGAAGTAAAACAGGTTAACAGTGTTGATGAACTGAAAACTGTACTTGAAGCTGGCAAAGGAAAAGTAATGCTGGTTAATTACTGGGCAACATGGTGCATTCCGTGTGTAAAGGAGTTCCCTGAGCTTGTGAAACTTTATTCTGCATATAAGGAAAAGAATTTTGAACTTGTGTTCATTTCTCTTGACGACATAAGTGATAAAGATACAAAGCTCAAGCAGTTCCTATCAAAGCAAGGAGTGGATTTCACTACTTATTTTGGGAATTTCCCGAAACCTGAAATATTAATGGACTATATGGATAAAAACTGGCAGGGAGAGATTCCGGCAACTTTTATTTTTGATAAAGAAGGGAAGCCTGTAAAGACAATACTGGGAGCACAAAGCTATGAGCAATTTGAAGCAGAGATATTGAAATTAATGTAACGAATAGAAGCTGTCTTAAAAGTAATATTTTTCGGTGGCACAGACATTCTTGTCTGTGAAAGTTAAACATAAATGAGGTTTTCGACAGACAGGAATGTCTTTCCCACTGGTTTTAAGACAGCCTCTTTTTTTATGCCTCTGAGAATAATTTTCACCTGAGAAAACTATACTACCCCGGCAGCTTCGCCATCTGGAACCAAAAATCCTCGATTATCTTAACTGCTTTTGTATATTCATCAAAATCAACCGGCTTAGTAACGTAACAATTAGCATTTAAATCGTATGATTTAGTCACATGCTCTTCTGAACTTGAACTGCTGAGCATTATAACCGGTATTTTTCTTAATGCAGGGTCAGTTTTTATCTTTTCAAGCACTTCAAAACCATTCTTTTTGGGCAGATTAATATCCAACAGAATAATATCTGGTTTAATTCTAGCAGAATACTGCGCCTTTGCATACAGAAAATTCAATGCATCTTCTCCGTCTGTTGCAACAGAAAAATTTTTTTCAATTTTGCTTTCACTGAAAGCTTCTCTTATCAGGCGAACATCACCTTCATTATCCTCAACCAGGAGTATATGCAAACTTCTCGGAATGATATCCATTTTTTATAGTTTAGTAAACTAAAATACTCAAATATTTTTCTAACAACAATGTACAAGCTTAAAGGGCTAAGCGGAGAACTGTGGCTAAGTATCTGATCTGCAGCTAAGTGAACCTATTGCAGAAATTAAACTTAATCCGGAATTGTAAAATTGAAAGTTGATCCCTCGCCGGGTGCTGACTCAACCCAAAGGTGGCCGCCAAGCTTTTCAATTATCCTCTTGCAGATAGCAAGCCCGATACCAGTACCCGGGTATTCAGAATTATTATGCAGGCGCTGGAATATAATAAATATCTTATCGCTGAATTCTTTATCGATGCCAATTCCGTTATCTGATACTGTAAACAGCCATTCATCACCGGCATGCTTCGCAGAAATATTTACAACAGGTGCAGTATCATCTTTTTTGAATTTGATGGCATTGCTGATGAGATTCTGGAAAAGCTGGTTCATTTGCAGCTGATTTGCCCTAACAGTAGGCAGTGTTTCTGCATTAACAACTGCTCCGTTATCCTCTATTGATGCTCTAAGATTTGTTAATGTCTGCTCAAGAACTTTATTGCAGTCAACATCTTCAAGCGGGGCTTCTTTTGTATTTACTCTTGAATAAACCAACAGGTCATTAATTAGGACCTTCATTCTCATAACACCATCAACTGCATAATTGATAAATTCATCCGCTTCACCGCTTAATTTGCCCTTATATCTGCGCTGTAAAAGCTGAATATAACTGGCAACCATCCTGAGCGGTTCCTGTAGGTCATGGCTGGCAACATAAGCAAATTGTTCCAGTTCTTTATTTGATTGTGACAGCTTATCTGCAAGCTGTTTAAGCTTTTCTTCGATCGTCTTGTGTTCTGTAATATTGATAAGAACTCCTGCCATATGAGAATCACCGTTATTGCGCACTTTTATCATGTGGTCTTCAACCCAGATATATCTGCCATCTGCTTTTCTTACTCTGAAATCAAGATTCAAAACTCCGGGAGACCCGATTTTATGCCATTCTTTTGTTTTCTCATCTATGGCCTTCCAGTCGCCCGGATGTGTGATGGTCTTAAAGAAATCTCTGTCCTGGAACATAGAAGAAGAATACCCAAGCATTTCCAGTACATTATCACTCATAAACTCCTTGCCGCCGCCGGTTTCATATAAAACTACATCCTGAAGATTTTTAAGCAGAGTTGCCAGGCGGAACTGTGTTTTGCTAAGTTCTTCCTGTGCCTGCTTAGCATCGGTTATATCTCTTTGAGAGCCCCAGAGCCTCACAAGATTATCATTTTCTACTATCCCTACAAGATTATTTACAAAGATCTTCTTATTGTTATGCTTATCTTTTTCAACAGACTCTATGTTATCGATCTTATACCCGTTCATAAAACTTTTTCTGAGGTATTCAATATTCTTCGGTTCAGCCTCCGGCATCAGCTCACCCAATCTTGCGCCAACAATATCAACAGCAGAATCATAACCGTACATTCCGGCAAATACATCATTGCATTCCGCAAGATAGCCGTATTTGAATGCCAGCTTGATCTGTTCATCGACAGGAAGTTTAACCGGGATCGGTTCAAGGAACTCAAAACGCCAAATACCCTCAGTACTTTGCTTCACAAAGGCGCGGTATCTTTCCTCACTCTTTCTTAATGCTTTTTCGGTTTCTTTTCTTTCAGTAATATCACTGTAAATACCGTAAACACCTATCTGGTCTTCTTCAAGCACGATCGGATAAGCCAGGATCGATACTTCTACCATACTTCCGTCTTTTCGCTTTCGCTCGGTTTCTCTGTGTATAACCTCACCCCTGAGTACAAAAAGCGTCATCTGAGATGCTTGTTCTATTTGGCTTTCAGGAACAATTATTGAATTAAGCACTTTTCCTTTGATTTCTTCCACGCCAAACTGGAACATACGTTCAAAACCTTTGTTTGCATTCAGTATCCTGTCCTGGTTATCAAGTATAACGATACCTTCGGGTGAGTTCTCAAATAATTGCTGGAAATATGACTTTTGAATGAGGATTTCCTGTTCTGCTTTCTTTCGGCCGGTAATATCCCTGTAATTAAGCACTATAGCGCCAATAGAAGGATCTCCAAGCAGATTATGCGCAGTTGCTTCATGCCACATCCAGTGACCGTCACTATGGCGGAACCTGAACTGAACATTGTTGATGATCTCGCCCGGTGTTCTCTGAACATTATTGATCAGCTTTCTTGCCTCGGGAAGATCTTCTTCATTAATAAAGTCGAAAATATTTTTTCCGGCATATTCTTCGATACTGTATCCCAATATTTTTGTAATTGAAGGACTTGCATAAACAATATTTCCATTTTCATCCACAAGTGAGATCAAATCAGTAATATTTTCAATTAATGCCCTGAAGCGCTTGTCCTTTTCCCGTAGTTCTTCTTCAGTCTTTTTCTGTTCTGTAACATCTATGCATATCTGGTTAATAGCATGCGCTTCTCCATCCATATCAAATTCCGCATACAGGTATGTATCAAGCCACACAGTCTTTTTAAACCTGTTGACTATTCTGTAATCGATATGCTGAGTACCTGAATAATGGACTTCTGCCCAGCGGCTGTAGAATCCGAAGACCTTATCCCTGTCATCCTTATGGATCATTTCGATCAGTTTATCTTCATTAAGAGTGTTGAATTCTTCTATGCTGTATCCTGATTGCCTCATGAATTCATCATTTACAAAATCATAAGTCTTGGATTTCAGAATTATCCTTGTTACTGCTACCGGGGCATTTGCGGCAAGGTTCTTATATCTTTGTTCGCTCTCAAGAATCTTCACCTGTGCGGTTTTCTGATCTGTAATATCTATACATATCTGGTTGATCGCCAGGAGTTTTCCTGCTTCATCAAAATCAGCAAACAAGAAAGTATCCACCCAGATCATTTCACCTGAGCGTTTATATGTTCTGTAATCAATGTGCTGTGTTCCCTTAAATCCTTCTTCCTGCCACTTCCTGTAAAATGCTGTAACCTTTTCTTTGTCTTCCGGATAAGCCATCTGCTTAAGTGTTTCCTTATCCAGAGCATTGTACTCTTCCATATTATACCCGGTTTGACGTATAAATTCATCATTCACGTATTCATATTTCATCGTATCGGCAGAAATTCTGGTTACTGCAATCGGCGCATTAGTTGCAAGGTTTTTATATTTCTTTTCACTTTCAAGAATTGCCAGCTCAGCTTTCTTGCGTTCTGTTATATCTATACATATCTCGTTCATCATTACTGCCCTGCCTGACTCATCGAAATCTGCATAGATGAAAGTATCCAGCCAGATCAGCTGACGTTTAATATTCAGTATTCTGTAATCAAAGTGAAGTATATTCCTGAACCCGTCAAGTTTCCATTTTTCATAATTCGCCTGTACTTTACTTCTGTCTTCTGAATAAATTATCCTCGTTTTTTCAGTTCTGGAAAGTTTGCTATATTCTTCCACAGAGCAGCCCATCTGGCGGGCAAACTCATCATTTGCATATTCAAAATTGTTGTTTATCATTGAGAATCTTGCCACAGATACAGGAGCATTCTGCGCAAGGTTCCTGTACTTTCGTTCGCTATCCAGCAACGCCAGCTGGAACTCCTTATTGCGCGTAATATCACGGCAAATGATAAAGAGCTCTTTAGGGTTGCCCTGATCATCGTTTATCAGCCTGGTGCTTTCGTTAACCCAGATCACAGAACCGTCTTTTCTGACTTTTCTGAATTCAAGATTGGCGTTCCCAAGCTTTTCTGAAAAAATTTCAGAGATCCGTTTTTTTACAAGAGGCAGATCATCAGGATGAACAACACACCATATTTCTTCACCTATCAGGTCATCTAACGTATATCCCAGGTACTCAGCCCCGAATCTGTTTACTGATTTGACTATTCCTTCTCCGGAAACCGAAAAGTACATGTCCGGTGCACTATCATAAAGGTCCTGGTATCTTTTCTCACTTTTCTTAACAGCTGCTTCAGCTTTTCTTCGCTCTGTGATATCGCTTGCTATTCCGATGTGAGCTACAACTGTTCCCTTGTCATTCTTTAAAATTGACGTAGAAAGATATACCGGAAATTCGCGGCCGTCTTTTGACCTGTTAATAAGCTCTCCCTGCCATCCTCCTCTATCAGTACCTTCCAATATCTCCAGGTTTACATTCTCCGGATTTCTTGAACCGCGGATAACATTGATTGATTTTCCGAGTATATCTTCTTTTGTGTAACCATATATCTTTTCAAATGCATCATTTATGAAGATCACTTTCCCTTCGAGATCGGTTATGCTTACACATTCACTAATACCCTTTACAGCCTGGGCAAGCATGTTTATCTTTTCCTGCGCGATCTTTCTTTCGGAAGTATCCCTTACAAACAGCTGTACTACTTCTTCATCAAGAAGCCTGATAAGGCGCATACTTATTTCAACTTCTACAAAAGACCCGTCCTTTCTCTTGTATTGAGTCTCGAACTGGTAATTGCCTTTTTCTTTCAGAGAAGAGTATATAACAAAAGTATTATCAATTATGTTTTCGTTTATAAGGTCAGAAAATTTCAGATGAAGAAGTTCATCTTTAGTATATCCAAGCAATTTTCCGGCCTGGTTGTTCACTGAAATGATCCTGCCGTTTAAAGACTGTACAAATATTGCATCTGTTGCAAAATCAAACAGGTTCCTGAACTTATTTTCACTTTCCTTAAGAGCATTCTCGGAGATCTTTCTTTCCGTGATATCCTGTATGATAAGTACAGCGCCAGTCACTTTTCCTTTATCATCTCTTAGTGGAGAGGAACTGTGGTCTATAGTAATTTCCCTGCCGTTTTTTGCGATCAGAATGGTATGATTGCTTCTGCCAATCACAATATTCTCTTTTAAAACTCTTTCGATGGGGTTAATGACTGTTTCTTTAGTATCTTCATCCAATAGCACAAAAACATCATTAGCATTCTTTCCGGTTATTTCTGAGAGTTCCCAGCCCGTCAAAGCCTCTGCAACCGGGTTCATGAACCTTATCTGGCCCAGCTCATCAGTTACTATTACTGCATCACCCACACTGTTCAAAATAGTACCAAGCCACCTTTCGTTTTCCTTAAGGCGGGTTTCCATCTGGTGCTTGTAAAGTGCCATTTCAATACTGGACCTTAAGTATCTTTCCTCGAAAGGTTTTAAGATATAACCAAGAGGCTCAGTCATCTTGGCGCGTTTTAGTGTCTTATCATCTTCGTAAGCAGTTAAGTAAACAATAGGGATATTATACTTCTTCCTTATCTCCATAGCCGTTTCGATGCCATCGATATCGCCTTTTAAGACAATATCCATCAGCACAAGATCAGGGCGCAGTTCTTCAGCGCGCTGAATTGCTTCCCTTCCTGTGAATACAACATCCGGCACAGTATACCCTAGGCCTTCAAGACAGTTCTTTATATCCTGGGCAATAATACCTTCGTCTTCAACTACCATTATACGCGGGGATCCGTTAAGCGTACTCAACCTGGTCCCTCTTCTGCAGTATATTGTTTTTCAACATTTCGTACCTAAATGTACCCCTTCTTCCGGGGTTTTAAATCTTGTTAGATTTTGATCATTCTGCTTTATATTCCCTATTTTGATGAACCGTTTATGAAATCTTTGTATTTGGATTAATAAGTTAACATTTACACGGTATATCATCAATACCCCCAAAACGTTACTTGTTGGACCAATAATTTCCTCACTTTTAAATGCTATTATTTCTATTAAATTTGTAAATATAATGAAGATTTTAAAGTCATGCGGTTCTGCATCTTGGGGCGGATTGGAAATATATTTTATCCGCACTGCAGTTGAATTATCAAAAATGGACCACGATGTTACCATATTATGCCGGGCAAACTCTTATATTTCGCAGGCTGCCAAGAATGCAGATATTCAATTCCTACCGATATTACGGAAGGGACCTGTCAGAATTCAATCAATTCTTAAACTAATCAGCCTGTTGAAATCAGAAATCTACGATGTAATTCATACACACTTGTCAAATGATCTATGGACAATAGTTCCGGCAGTAAAGCTCGCAGGAGCAGGTTCTGGATTAGTCCTCACAAAATGTATGGCAAGCGGCTTAAAAAAGAAAGACATCTTCCATAAATTCCTTTATAACAGGGTTGATAAAATTACTGCGGTATCACGATTTATAAGTAAAAACGTATCTGAAACCTGCCCGGTTCCTGAAGAAAAAATAATTGTGATGCATGATTCAATTTCGCTGGAAGAATTTGATCCCGGAAGATATGATAAAGCTTCCGTTAGAAAAGAGTTGGGTTTTAGCGAAAACAATATTATTGTGGGTATTATCGGCAGAATGACACCCGGCAAAGGGTATGAAATATTCTTTGAATCAGTAAAGATGATCACATCCCTTAAAGAAAAAATGAGCATTCGTTTCCTTGCAATCGGAGCCTCAAGCGCCGGCGAGAAAGAATATGGTAAAGAACTTCTCAACCTGTCAAATAGCTTGGGTGTAACGGATAAAATTACTTTCACGGGTTTCCAAAATGATATCCCGAAATACCTTTTGGCAATGGATATTCTTGCTTTCCCTTCAAATGAGGAATCATTCGGCGGAACTGCACTTGAAGCTATGGCTATGAAAGTACCTGTTGTTGCATTTGATTCAGCCGGAGTGCCGGATATAATTGTAGATAACGAGACCGGATTTTTGGTGGAGCGAAACAACATTGAAAGATTCACAGAAGCATTATTGAAACTAATACATGATCCTGAACTCAGAAGCAGGTTTGGTGCTGCGGGAAGAAAGCGGGCAAAAGAGCATTTTGAAATAAGTGCGAATATGAATACCTTTGTAGAACTATACAGATCACTGTAATAAATTCATGAGAAAAAGATTAAGTGCAGGCTTATTAATGTATCGGATAAAGGATGGGTTGCCCGAAGTTTTCCTTGCCCACCCCGGAGGCCCGTACTTCTTCAAGAAAGATAACGGACACTGGACAATTCCAAAAGGTGAACCGGATGAAGAGGAAAATGTAGATCTGCTGGTCACAGCGCTGCGTGAATTTAAAGAAGAAACAGGGATCATTCCTGCGGGTGATTTCGTTCCAATGGGTACTGTGCTTCAAAAAGGCGGCAAGGAAGTCCATTGCTGGATCTTTGAAGGCGATATTCCTAAGAACTATCAGCATGAATGTAATATTTATGAAGAAGAATGGCCTCCAAATTCAGGTGAGTATCGTGAATTCCCGGAAATTGACAAGGTAGAATTTTTTGGAATTGAAGAAGCAAAAATCAAAATTAAGGCTGCTCAGATCCCTTTAATAGACAGGCTAATAGAATATTTACAAAGTGAACAAAAGATTTGACCTCATTAATTGTGGCATAAATATCCTCAATTTGTTGTCAATGCGGATCGTATGAGAATTACTTTTCAGAGATTTGTGCTTTTTGCATTCTCTAAATTCTTAAAATGAGAAACAAAAATTCACTATTTCCATTATTTAGATAATCCGTTATATTGCCAATAGAACATGCCGGAAAAACCCGCAAAAGGAAAAATACTGATATCCGAACCGTTTTTGAATGACCCTAACTTCAAGAGAACGATTATTTTACTGACAGAGCATTCAGAAGAAGGCTCAGTTGGTTTTGTGCTCAATAAACCAACTGAATACAAGATCAATAAGGTTATTGAAGACTTTCCGGATTTTGACTCTGTTGTTTATTACGGCGGCCCAGTTCAGCTAAACACACTTCAGTTCATATATAGGGGCGAAAACCTTATTGAGAATTCAATTGAAATAATGCCCGGCCTGTTTTGGGGCGGGAGTTTTGATATACTGAAGACACTAATTGAAGCTAATGCAGTAAGTCCGAACGATTTTCGTTTTTTCATTGGATACTCAGGCTGGGATGATGGCCAGATTGAGGAAGAAATGAACATCAATTCGTGGATTGTAACTGAGACTTCAATAGATAATATCTTTTCCGAAGAACCTGATAAGCTTTGGCGGGAGATACTCAAATCCATGGGTAAAAAATTCGCCATCCTTGCAAGCTTCCCTGAAAACCCGAGCGTGAATTAATACTCTATTTATTGAAAGTTAGATCAATCTGAATAATCTCCGGACGATTTCCGGTTCTTACCGGCGGACCCCATGTACCGACACCGCAAGAGACATAATAATGTGTATTTCCTTTTTTCAAGTAACCCATACTAAGTGTATAAACATTTTTTGTAATAAAATTAAACGGCCAAAGCTGTCCGTGATGCGTGTGACCGGAAAGCTGAAGATCAATGCCATCTTTTTCAGCCTGTGCAAGCTTTACCGGCTGATGATCCATTAATACAATTGGCAGTGATCTGTCTATTCCATCCATGATAATTCCCAGGGGCTTTCGGAGTATCCCTGCAAAGCTCTTGCTTGCAAGGTCTTCCCTGCCGACAATGTAAAAAGATTCATTGATCTTTACATAACTGTCGCGAAGTTCTGTAATTCCATGCGCGGCTAAATATTTGCACGCAGGCTTTACTCCCCCAATGTATTCATGGTTGCCAGTCACAGCAAATACTCCGTACTTTGATCTTATCTTCTTAAGCACTTCTCCAAGATTCTGTCTAATTACAGGCGCAATATCTTCATCAACCACATCACCCGGCAGCAAAATAATATCTGCATTGATAGAATTTATCATATCAACTATCTTTTCAAGGCGGCTGCGGCTTATAATTGTGCCAAGGTGAATATCAGAAGCAACTGCAATTTTAAGCATGGATAATTTTCCTGCTCTTTTATGTATAGAGAGGTTCAACTTCTTTATCACAGGATTTCTGGCGTTGATATACCCCAAAAGCACTATTATTATTACTGCTGAAACAACACTATCAAAGATCAGCTGCTTGTAATATGCTGAATATACTGCAGGAATGAATCCTAAAAAGATATTGAAGAACCTTAACAGGTCTATCAGTACAACAAACAACAGGAAATACACCATAGCTGCCAGCCAGAAAGAACCTATCCACACAAATATGTTTACAATAGTGCCGGGAAATTTTCGTTCAAGAAATCTGCCAATGATGTAAGAAAGTGATAGGAACAGGTATATTATTGTATATGATAAAGCATCAGACTGCGGAAGTGCATTTAATCCGGTAATATAGATATAATAGTTTACTAAACCATATACACTTAAGACTATTGATAAGAATATTACGAATGATGATTTTTTCAAATTGCTGAAATTCCCGGCATCAAAATTCGTGCCACGAATATCTTATTCCTTAAATTTAATGGACTGCTTAACATATTAGTTTCTACAAAATTTCTCAAGTTGCTTATTCGTGGCACGAATCGGTATTTCCACTCATCGGATGACTCCAAGTCATCCGATGAGTGATTATCCCGTGAGTGGTTTTAATATCATATAATTTACCTGCGCTACTGCGACCATAGTTCCTTTGTTATCAAACATATTAACTGCAACAGGTGCGAGCGTTTTGCCATGTTTTATTACTTTCGCAATTGCTCTTACATCGCTTCTGCAGGCGGAAAGAAAACGTATGTTCATATCAGTTGTGGTTATTGCGGCTTCAGCTCCGGCAAGCGTTAACAATGCAAATGCGGAAATAGAATCTGCAACTGTCATCAGAAGTCCTCCATGGAATGATTCATAAATCCCGTCGTATTTCTTATCATGTTTCACGATTGCCTCGCAAATACCGTTATCCATCTCTATGAATTCAAAACCAAGAGTATTGACAATTGGAATTTTTTGAATTCGCTCCAGTACGTCTTGCCTGATTATTTTTTGATTTAGCATGATGTTAATTTTAATATTGATCGTACTTCATAAAAAAGGAGCGATAAGATCACTCCTAATTACCATAACAATGTTTCACAAGACTTCTATTATGCTATTTGTTAAACCTTTTCAACTTCCTTTTTGCCCAAGATCCCGGTAGGCTTAAACAAAAGTATCAGGATCAGGATTCCAAACGCAATTGCATCGCGGTATGTAGGCGATATATAGCCTGTGACAAAAGTCTCAAGCAGACCTATTATCATTCCGCCAATTGCCGCACCGGGGATGTTGCCAATTCCGCCCAAAACTGCGGCAACAAATGCCTTCAAGCCGGGCAGAATACCCATTAGCGGGTCAATACTCGGATAATTTAGCCCGTATAAAATACCTGCTGCACCTGCAAGCGAAGAACCGACAATGAAAGTGAAGCTGATAACTCCGTTAATATTTATTCCCATTAGGCTAGCAGCAGTTGGGTTATAAGAAACAGCGCGCATGGCTGTACCGATCTTGGTTTTCATGACAATTAGCCTGAGTGAATACATCAATAATCCCGCAGTAACAAGAACCACCAAAGGATTAGAGCCTATCACTGCACCGGAAAGATTGATCACCGGTTTATTTTCAAGCAGGCTTGGAAATGATTTGGGGTCTGCCCCGAAAATAAGCTGACCGGAATACTCAAGGAACAAAGATACTCCGATAGCTGTAATAAGTATAGCAAGCTTGGGCGATTTCCTGAGAGGCTTATAAGCAAGTTTTTCAATTGTGAATCCAAGCAAACCTGTAATTGCCATTGAACCGATAAGGATAAGAAAAGCCAGCGCAAGAGAAGTCACTCCCCCGCTTGTTGCAAAAGAAAACAGTATGCCAAGATAGTAGCCTGAAAAAGCGCCTATCATAAACACATCACCGTGGGCAAAATTAATGAACCTTAATATGCCATATATCATTGTATAGCCAAGCGCGATCAGAGCATAAATGCTTCCGAGTGAGAGTCCGTTAAATACCTGTTGTATAAACTCAGTCATTACAAATAGTGAAATTGTGAGATTGTGAAATAGTGAACTGCAAAAATAGTGAAATATTGAACTTGTGAAATAGTGAAGTATAGAAACAAAATAATAATCTACTTATTGTTTTTTGCAGTTTTCCTGGAAACTGCCATTATTTTAGTAATTTCAATTGATTCTTTATACAGTGAACTAAGTTTGCTTTCAGAAACAATTCCGGACTCGATCAACAGCTCCATCCAGAAAGATGTTTCGTCTGCTTCTTCTACTACAATTGAAAGTTTTGAATTAAACTCAGCTTTAGATCTTACCCTGGTGGCTGCTCTGAAATTCGCACCAACCGAACAACCAGATCTCAAAAGCTGTTTGCCAATTACTCTCGCTTCATCGGTCTTCGGAAGTGAGCGAAATAGTTTTATGATTCTTAATGCAAATTGTTTTGTCCGCTCTCTGAATTCATCATTAAATCCCATAAGGGAATCCTTTCTATATTATGATTTTAACAGAAATTCTGAATTATTCAATTCTCACTATTTCACTATTTCTTTATCCCGCTATTTATTTTATGGTTGTACTGTTTCTTTGTATTTAAACAATCCGCCTTTGATCTCGAGAATTACTGCGGGTTTTACCGCATTACGCTGTTCGTTTATAGATATCTTTCCTGTTACACCTGCGAAGTTAACTGTCTTTGCAAGCTCGTTCTTTATCTTCTCCGGTTCTGTTACACCTGCACGTTTTATGGCATCGAATAATATCATACCGGCGTCATAAGCTAAAAAGCTCATTGCATCGGGCATCATATTGTATTTCTCTTTATACTTCTTAATAAAATTCTGCACTGCCGGATCCGGATTTTCAGTTGATACATGTGTTGAGAAATAGCATCCTTCAAGCGCATCTTTTGCTTTGCCTTCAGTAAGCTTTTCAGATTCCCAGCCATCGCCGCCAAACAGCGGTACTGTGATACCTATCTCCCTTGCCTGTATTGCAATTAAGCCAACATCAGTATAGTAACCCGGAATAAATATTGCTTCGGGATTCCTTGATTTTATCGCGGTTAACTGCGCTTTAAAATCTTTATCTCCTGCTGAGTATGATTGTATCTCAACGATCTCTCCGCCTGCGGCTTTGAATTCTTTTTCAAAGAAATCAGCAAGTCCGGTGCTGTAAGCATTTTTAACATCTTTTAGAATAGCAACTTTTTTTACTTTAAGCGAATTGATCGCAAACTTGGTAAGTACTGTTGCCTGGAATGGATCAATAAAGCAAACCCTGAAGATATAATCTCCAATTGCAGTTACTTCCGGATTAGTTGATGCAGGTGTGATCATGGGGATCTTATTTTCCTGGCATTTTGGAGCTGCTGCTTTTGAGCGTGATGAAGCTACTTCGCCAATTACAGCAACAACATTATCATTTTTAATAAGCCTTTGCACAACTGTTTGTGCTTCGGATGGTTTTCCCTGGTCATCATAGGTAATAAGTTTTACTTTCTTGCCAAGAAGGCCCCCTGAGCTGTTAATTTCTTCAACAGCAAGCTTAAGGCCGTTTGTTGATGAAATGCCAAAAGTGGCTTCAGAGCCTGTAAGCGACCCATATTCCCCGATGAGTATCTCATCGCCGCTGCCTTTATTGCACGCTGAAAATGTAAATACAATTGCCGCAATTGCAACAAAAGAACTCAAAAGTAATTTTTTCATGTTGTGTTAGGTTGATTTTTTACTGGATTTGTTACCAATAATACCGATTTTGTGCTATATAATCAATTAATTAAAAAAGCCTGATGAAGGTTTTAACTACCAGCGCTTTTTGCGAAAGAAGCAATCATAATTTTTTCAATAGTATTTCAAAAAAAAGCTTTTCTTTAGTATCACCAAAAGTATCGCCCCCAGCGCCGAATTCTTCAAGCTCACCTGTTGCAGAATAACCGCGGCGGACATAATACTCGATTAGCTCTGTCCTTCTGCTTATTACTTTCATTCTGATCTCACTCAAACCAAAAACTTCTTTTGTGTATCGCTCGCATTCAGCAATTAACAATTTACCAATACCTTTGGCCTGAATATCAACATCAACTGAAAGCATTCCCAAATAAGAAAACGTTCCCGCATTTTCGAGGTGAACGCAACCAATGATATTTCTATCAAAAACCGCTAATATGATCACATCATTTTTGCTCTCAATTATCTCAGAAATTTTCTCGTCGGTAATTCTTATACCGCTCAGGAATTCCGCTTCCGTAGTCCACCCCTTTTTGGAGTTTTCTCCGCGGTAAACCGAATTTACAAGCTGTGATATTCTTTCAGAATCAGTTTTTTCTGCAATCTTTAATTCTATTTCTTCTTTCTGCATATTAGAAAAGCCGCAATTATTTCTAACGCGGCTTCTATTTTTTACATTTTGCTTATTTATTTTTATTCAAATCACTTTTTCACAACCAGCTTCTGCCCTATTTCAATAGTATCGCCTTTTATCTTATTCCATTTCTTAAGGTCTGCTATTGTTACATCATATTTATCGGCAATCTTTCCAAGGGTCTCGCCCTTTTTTACCGTGTGGTAGCTTGTCTTGGATTTCTTTTCCTTCTTTTTGGTGTCCTTCTTAGTAGTTTCTTTAGCGGGATATAGCTTCAGGATTTGTCCTTCCTGAATTACATCACTTTCAAGCGAATTCCAATCCTTGATATCTGCAACAGATACACCGTTTGCATCGGCTATCTTCGTTAAGTTATCCCCTGCTTTCACAGTGTAGGTTTTTGCTTTTTTGCTTGAGGAGTTGACCTTCTTATCAGAATAAATTTTAAGTTTTTGACCTACAAGAATCTTATCACCTTCAAGGTCATTCCAGTCTTTTACATCTGCAACATCAACATCAAAATTATCCGCTATACCAGTTAAATTATCGCCTTCTTTAACGGTATATGTCTGGTAGCTCTGCTTCTTTTTCTTAGTATCTGTCTTTTTATCTGATTTCTTTTCTTCTTTTTTTTCAACGGGTTCCTCAGATTTATCCACTTCTGAGTCGTTATCATTTCTGTGTTCTTTGTTTACAAGTACATTCTCATCTTTTTTCTCAGTGGTTTCATTGTTTTCAACCGGTGTTTCTGTTTTGGGTGTTTCCGTTACAGGAGTTTCTGTTTTTGTAGTATTTGTCTCTTCACTGTATTCTTCAACAACTTCAGTGAGGTTTTCCTGCTTCTTTTCTTCTTCTTTTACACCATAAAGCTCTTTGTATTTTTCCCTGGTAAGCCAAACAGAAAGCTTGTCACCTGTTTTAGGATAAGTGCCGTATCCTAAATTATTCCACAACCTTAAGTCAGATGGGCGGACTGAATACTTGAGTGAAACATTATACAAATCCTCTTTATCTGCTATATTATGGAAAACCAGCTCACGGTTTGAGGTGCTGATTATATAGCGTGTATCTTCAACCTTGTAATCAATTACTTTAAAGTATGAAAACGTTTCTTCATGGTTCACAGAAGCCGTTCCTTCATTGCCTTCAAACACAGGTTTGAAACTGTATTTTTCTACATCACCTGCATTTTCGTAATTAGCGCTGAACTCTTTGAACTTACCTTTTGGTATTTTTATCAGATACCCGTCTTCAAAAACCGGGGTTGATTCTGTTAACATTTGAGAGTTAAGATCACGGATAGTCTCCACATCAGAGTTGCAAAGTTCAGCTATTTTATCTATAGTTATGGCAGATTTGATCGAAACCCTGTCATATTCTATAGGTGTTCCCCATTCAACATCATTGAATCCATACTTAGGCGGATCCAGACAGATCAAAGCTACAGCAATATACTGAGGAACGTAATTTCTTGTTTCCTTAGGCAGGTATTCCCTGAGTGTCCAGAAGTCTGTTGACCCAGATTTTTTGATAGCGCCGGTAATTCTTCCCGGGCCGGCATTATAAGATGCCATTGCGAGATACCAGTCACCAAATGACTTGTAAAGATCTTTCAAATGTCTTGCTGCGGCATCTGTAGCTTTTTCAGGGTCACGTTTATCATCAGTATATCCGTCATAATACAATCCGTAAGCTGAGCCGGTTGTTGGCATGAATTGCCATAACCCTATTGCTCCCGCCCATGAACTTATCTTTGGGTCAAGCCCTGATTCGATCATAGAAAGGTATATCAGTTCTTCCGGTGCATTGTTTTCTTTTAATATTGCCCTCATAAGATTGGAATATTTCCCAAGCCTGTAGAGCCATTTATCCATGTACTTTCTTCCTGTACCTGTAAAATAGTTTATATAATCCTGAACGGGACCATTTTCAACAAGCGGAATATCGTTACACTTGGGGAGTTCATCAGGGTCAAAACTGTTAGAGAAAGATTTCTTTTCAACTATTTCGTATTTTATACCAAGTTTTGCCGCAAGTTTGAATACTTTGTTATTATCTTTGAGGTCTTTGTGCGCAGTTATGTAATCCTGCACAATTCCGCTGGCAAGCTCTTTGTAATCTTTTTCCCAGCCGTAATGCTTTGCAAGATTTTTTGTATCTATCTTATTAAGGTCTTTTAAAGCTGCTTCAAATTCCTCACCGGAAGATTTTGGATCAGCCTGTTCATTAAACTGCAGAGCCTTTGTGTAATGTATGCGTGCGTTTTCCAGGGCAAGATAAACGCTTACTGAATCTTTTTTCTTTTTAACCTCTGCATCTTCTTCTTCATCAATATCTGAGCCTCCGCAGCCTGCTAAATACTGAAGTGAGATGAAGGCAAAAAGAATATATAGTAGGATAGAAATTCTTTTCATATTACTGGTTTCTCCTTATAAAATTTGCTGATAAACCAAATTCGATCATTAATATAAAATAAGCAATCTTTAAAATCAAGCTATTTATTAAATAAACCCCGCAATTAACATATAAATATAGCAGATATCAGTGAATTATACTCAAATTTTTATAACTTTGTTCCACGTGCGTATAATACTGTACAATAGAAATTTATTCCTGATATTCAGGGAAGGACAATCCAAAACAAGGTCATCTTAATGCAATACCCCCATAAGTGAATATTACTTATAACATTTTTAAGTTAAACTTGTTCCATAACCGGAATTCAAGCTGAATTGAAAGCATATCACATAAATTTAGGCAAAGCTGATTACAAAGAAGTTTGGGACCTTCAGAAGAAAATACATTTATTCAAACAGAAAAACTATATTGATGATGTAATTTTAACAGTAGAGCATAATCATGTTTACACTCTTGGAAAGACCGGGGATAGAGATCACATTTTAATCAGTGATGATGAAATGAAATCCCGGGGGATTTCTTACTACGAAATTGACCGCGGAGGCGATATTACGTATCATGGACCGGGACAACTGGTTGTTTATCCCATTTTTGACCTGAACAATCATTACAAAGATACACACCGTTTCCTGCGTGAGCTTGAAGAAGTAGTTATACAGACACTTGCTGAGTTTAATATTACAGCTCACCGCGAAGATGAATATACCGGTGTTTGGGTTGGGGAAGAAAAGATATGCGCTATTGGGATCAAAGTCTCAAAATGGATAACCATGCACGGACTTGCATTGAATGTTAACAGTGACCTTTCGTACTTTGAAAAGATAATACCCTGCGGAATATTCCATAAAGGGGTAACGGGCATAAAGAATATCCTGGGAAGTGACCTCCCTATTGATACTGTTAACTCAAATATAATCAATAGCATAAAGAAAGTGTTCGGCTTTGGCAGTATAACGGAAGTTCCAAGAACAGAACTGGAGAAACTTATTAGAATATGAAATTACCCGAATTTAATCTTGACTTTTACCTGCAAAAACCGCAATTTTGTGCGGTAATATGCATGAATTCATTTTACTATAGTTCAGGATCTGAGCTATTGGAGGAATAAAATGGACAGTGGTTTATTTTGTTCTAACAAGAATCAATCTTAATTTTTTTGCAGTAAAATGGAGCTCTCAAGTTAAAACACTCCGTTAGTACATCAACTATAAATAATACATATTCGATTTATTTACCGGTTTAACCGGCAATAATTTTAATTTTTTTAAAGAAGATAAATTAATAACCATTGGAGAAAAACAAATGAACAAACTTTCCAAACTGCTATTGCTGATAGTTATGGCAGCAGGCTTAAGCTCAATTGGCTGGAATAATTTCAGCACAGGAACAAGCGCAAACAATATCACTGATTACTATTACTATCAGGGTCAAAGATACTATATAGTACATAAACCCGATATGATCTACATAAAACTAAAACAGGAAATGCCTAGGGCTGATTTTGTTAACATGATCAGTTCTTTTGGTGAAATTCCGGCTGATTTTTCATACGAAAAAAACGATGTGAGACAAATTGTGAAACTGAAAACAGTTTCTGATAATGCTGCAATAAATAGCATAATCAATCAGGTCAAGAACTATTCACAGGTTGAAATAGCTTCTCCGGTTTTTGGTATGAGAGAAGGAATGGGTAATAGTAATACACTAATTGGCTGCGAAAACTACATAATGGTTCAGTTCAAACCTTCTTATAATATGCAGCAGATCCAGCAGTATCTGCAGAGTAAGAACATGACCGTTGTTAAGCAGCTTGAACTTACAGGCGGATTGTCATTTATGGTAAGCATGAATGTGAATGATAATTTGTCTTCACTTGATTATGCAAATGAGGTTTATTCCAGCGGAATGGTAAATTATGCAGATCCGGGTTTGTTTTTCACAAACCTGCTTCAATTCGTTCCTAATGATGCTTTCTTCCCTATGCAGTGGTCCGCTATAAATACCGGAACGAATATTCCTGTTACAGGTACCGGAACAGCTGATTGCGATATGGGACTTGACAGTGCCTGGAATCAAACTACAGGTATTTCTCAGTGCAGGGTCTCAATTGTAGATTCAGGAATAGATACAACTCATCCCGATCTTTCAGCAAATGTAGTTAATGGTTACAATTTTAACTACTATGCAAACACTTATGGCGGTTATGATGATTATGGACATGGAGCATCCTGTGCAGGTATCGTTGCTGCGCTTGGAAATAACTCCATTGGTATCTCAGGCGTTGCGCCAAATGCGAAGGTTTTTTCGGCTAAAATTTTCAATTCAGGCGGAAGCACTACTACTGCAGCTATTACAAACGCAATGATCGGTGTCAGAACATTCGGTAATTGCTGGATAAGCAGCAATTCATGGGGAGGCGGAAGCCCGATTGCAGCAGCTGATAATGCAATTCTGGATGGCACAACTCTCGGCAGAAACGGTAAAGGTATTGTATGGAGTTTTGCAACCGGTAACGGAAACGGCGCGCTTAGCTGGCCTTCAACATTAACAACAGTCATTTCAGTTGGAGGCAACAGTCCTTGTAACCAGAGAAAATCAACTTCAAGCTGCGACCTTGAAAGCTGGTGGGGAGCGAACTATGGCACAGGCCTTGATATAGTTGCTCCTTGTGTAAAAATATATGCAACAGTACAGGGCGGCGGCTATACAAACAGTTTCAATGGTACTTCCAGCGCGACGCCAAATACATCTGGTGTATGTGCACTTGTGCTTTCAAAAGATTCAACACAAACATGGGATACTGTAAGAGCAAGGATTAACAGAACTGCTCTTAAAAAAGGATCATATACATATACTTCTGCCGGCCCGCTGCCACAGCTTGGCAATACATGGAATAATGAAATGGGTTACGGCATCATTAATGCAAATCGGGTGCTTTTATCGGTTGGACCGCCTGCGTCAAACGATGTTGCAGCAGGTCCGTTCTTAAGTTTCCCGGGCAGCTTTACCGTAAGCACTGCATATAATATCAGGGCAAGAATGACTAATATTGGCACAAACCCGCAGACAAATGTTCCCTGCAGATTTCTTGTAAATGGCGTTATTACAGGTTCAACTGTTAATATCCCCAGTCTTCCTTCAGGAGCAAATGATTCAGTAACGTTTCCATGGACGCCAACAGTTGCAGGTTCTTATACATTAAAGATCTGCCATGGACTTGCTGTAGATAATAACAGGAATAATGATACTGTAACTGCAGTTGTAACCGTATTACCTTCTGGTGTAGTTAACACTCAGACTACAATTTGCAGAAATGGTTTAAACAAACCGATCCGCGATCTGCAGACAACGCGCGACACAATTAATGTAAACATTCCGAATGCATTTAATGTTATTGATGTTAATGTTAAGATAGATACAGTAAATCATACTTACGATGGTGATCTTGAGTTTACCGTGAGCCATCTTGCAGGAAGCTCTATGATAATAGACCAGGTTGGCGGTACAAATGAAAACTTCAGGGGAACCATACTGAACGATTCAGCCACAACGCCAATTGCAAACGGAGTTGCTCCATATACAGGTTCATTCATACCATCCAATCCACTGACTGTTTTTAACGGCCTGGCAGTAAATGGTTTATGGGTCTTAAGCATTTATGATGCAGCCAATATAGATACCGGTTCAGTAAAAGCCTGGTGTTTAACAATTACGTACCAGACAATTCTGGGCGGAATACAGTCAATTGAAATTCCGAATTATTTCTCACTCAGCCAGAATTATCCAAATCCGTTCAATCCGTCAACATCTATAAAATTCTCATTGCCAAAGGCAGAATTAGTGACCCTAAAGGTTTACGATGTGCTTGGCAAAGAAGTAGCTGTCCTGGTTAACGAAATGAAAGAGCCGGGATTCTATAATGTTGATTTTAACGGATCTAACATGGCAAGCGGAATCTATTTCTACAGGATAGAAGCAGGTGAATTTACAGCAGTCAAGAAATTGATGCTGATAAAATAACGAAGTTATTTTAGAAGTCCGGCTTTTGACGGATTGGTTATATAGTAATTATTAATTAACTTTGTCAGTGACCGGCTATCCTTTAACAAGATAACCGGTCACTTTCAGTTTTATAAAGTTTTAAAATTTTTGAACTAACTTATAATCATATGAAAAACTTCTCAAAACTGCTTCTGTTGATCTTAATTACAGCAGGGTTTAGCTCAATTGGCTGGAATAATTTCGGCACAGAGTTAAATATGAATACAATTACTGATTTTTATTACTATAAAGGTCAGCCGTTCAAATTGACTTTGAAGCCTGATATGGTATTTATCAAGCTGAATAAGGAGCTTACCGAAAACGAATTCAAAACAATAATTTCACCTTTTGGCAATGTTTTATTGAATTCACCGGATTATATACCGGGCGATAAAAGATATTTTGTGAACCTCAGTTTTGCAAAAGAAGAGGCCGGCCTGCTTGAAGTTATTAGCCGCCTTAACTTGAACCCGGATATTCAATATGCATCACCGGTATTCTCACCCGATAATGGGAAGACCTTGATTGGAATGGAAGACGAGATCATTGTTCAGTTTAAACCAAGTACCGCAATAAACACAATTAATTCATATTTTTCGAATAAGAATATGAGCATCGTCAAGGATATGGAATTATCAGGCGGCGCAAGCTACCTTGTCAGAATTCCGCAGAATGTATCTTCGATTGATGCAGCTAATGAACTTTATGCATCAGGTTTAACAAACTGGGCAGAACCGAATCTGATGTTTACTAACCTGTTTTGTTTTGATCCCAACGATCCGTTTTACTCGCAGCAATGGGCTGAAAAGAATTTAGGTAATAATATTCCGGGCGGCATTACAGGTACTGCAGATTGTGATATGGATGTTGACAGCGCATGGAACTCTACACTCGGGAACGCAAATTGTAAAATTGCAGTGAGCGATACCGGTGTCGATACACTTCATGAAGATCTTGCGGGCAATATGGTTGTTGGTTCCGGTTACGATTTCTGGAATAACGACCCATATGCATGGGATGATGGTAATCACGGGACAGCTTGCTCGGGCATAATTGCAGCAATTGGCAATAACAGTATTGGTGTTTCAGGTGTCGCTCCTAACTGTAAACTGATCCCGGTAAAATGGCTCAGCAATTCAGGCAATGGAAATTATGCCGGCGCAACTAGTGCAACAATATGGTCATACCAGAAAGGCGCATGGGTTATCAGTAATTCATGGGGCTTTGTTGGCGGCGCAAGTTCTGCTTTGGATGCTGCAATACTTGATGCAGTCACTCTTGGGAGAAGCGGAAAAGGATCGATATTTGTTGTCGCATCAGGTAATGAAAACGGCGCGATGAGATTTCCTGCCAGTACAAATCCAAATGTTTTGGTTGTTGGAGGTATCAGCCCGTGCAATCAGAGAAAATCCCCGTCCAGCTGTGATCTTGAGAATTTTTGGGGTGCAAGCTATGGAGCAAATCTTGACCTAGTAGCCCCATGTGTTAAGATCTATACTACGGATAGAACGGGCAGTGTTGGATACTCGACAGGAAATTACTTTGCTACATTTAACGGAACTTCAAGCGCAACACCCAATACTGCCGGTGTTTGTGCTTTAGCTTTCTCAATGGATAGCACAATGAGGTGGGATACTTTAAGATCAAGAATTGACAGGACTTGCGAAAAACGCGGGTCATACTCATACACTAGTCCCGGTCCAAGAAACCTTGGACAATGGAACAATGAAATGGGTTATGGATTGGTTAATGCAAGATTGTTGCTGGCAAGCCTTGCACCACCCCTTGCAAACGATGTTTCTACAGGTCCGTACTTAAGTTTCCCTGCAACATTTAAAGTGGGTACGGCTTATAATGTCCGTTCATTGGTCACTAACGCCGGTACTTCAGGACAGACAAATATTCCGATGAAATTTTTTATCAACGGCGTGCAGACAGGTTCAACAATTAACATTGCAAGCCTCTTGGCAGGTGCAAGTGACTCTGTTACTTACTCATGGACGCCATCAGTAATAGGCCCGCATACGCTTAAGATAGCGCACGGCCTTGCAGTAGATGGCAATAGAAATAATGATACGGTTACCGCAGTCATAGATGTACTACCTACCGGAATAGTGAACAGTGTAACTTCAATATGCAGAAATGGCCTTAACAAACCTATCTTAGACCTACAGACAACCCGCGATACAATTAATGTGAATATTCCGAATTCGTTTAATGTTATTGATGTTAATGTTAAGATAGATACTGTAGATCATAGCTATGATGGTGACCTGCAATTTACAGTAACTCATATTGCCGCAAGCTCTATGATAGTTAACCAGGTTGGAGGCAGCAATGACAATTTCCGCGGAACGATACTGAACGACTCTGCAGCTACTCCAATAGCGAGCGGCGTTGCTCCGTTTACGGGGTCATTTATCCCGTCAAATCCATTGAGTGTATTCAATGGAACAGTTGTTAACGGTCCGTGGGTGCTAAATATATTTGACGCAGCAAATCAAGATCAGGGATCGCTTAAAGCATGGTGTTTGATAATAACATACCAGACTATTCTTGGTGGAATTCAGTCAATTGAAATTCCGAATTATTTCTCACTCAGCCAGAATTATCCAAATCCGTTCAATCCATCAAAAACTATAAAATTTTCATTGCCAAAGGCGGAGTTAGTGACCTTAAAGGTTTACGATGTGCTTGGCAAAGAAGTAGCTGTTTTGGTTAACGAAATGAAAGAGCCGGGATTCTATAATGTTGATTTTAACGGATCTAACATGGCAAGCGGCATCTATTTCTACAGGATCGAAGCCGGTGAATTCTCGGCAGTCAAGAAATTGATGCTGATAAAATAACGAAGTTATTTTAGAAGTCCGGCTTTTGACGGATTGGTTATATAGTAATTATTAATTAACTTTGTCAGTGACCGGCTATCCTTCAACAAGATACCCGGTCACTTTCTGTTTCACTAAGTTTGAGATTCTCGAACTAATCTATAATCAATCATATGAAAAACATTATATTATTTTTCTTTTTAATGGTCTATGGAGTTACATGTTTTGCAGATGCTCATATAACTTCGCGTCTGCAGCAGAAAATGAACTCCATGAATCCGGTGGAATTCACCCGGGCTCTGGTTGTAATGAAAGACCAGGCTAATATTGAAGCACTGGATGCAGAATTATACGCACGAAATGTTACTTTGGATCAAAGAGCTTACATTATCCTCACAACTTTAAAATCTAAAGCGCTTGCAACTCAGGGGCCGATCCTCTATTTTATTGAAACTGAAAGATCTTATGGAAAAGTTAAACAGTACATACCTTTTTGGGTAAGCAATATGGTATTTATTGAAACTACGACTGATGTTCTATTCAATATTTCCAAAAGAAACGATGTAGAATTCCTGGATCTTGATGCAGTGCTCGAGATGGATAAACCTGTTAAAGATCCTATTGTATCAACGGGAAATACAGAGAGTGTAGAAAACGGGTTGAAAGCAATAAATGCCGATTCACTTTGGAGAATAGGCATTACCGGTGCAGGAAGAACTGTAATGAACATTGATGGCGGTGTTAACGGAACACATCCGGCACTTGGATATAAATGGTGGGGTAATAATGGCAGACAGTGGTACCACTCATGGTTTGATCCAATTGCTCCGGTAAGTACATCTCCTTTTGACTGCGCAGCAGGAGGCGTTTACCATGGCACTCACACAATGGGTATTATGTGCGGAAGGAGTCCCGGAACCGGCGACACAATTGGTGTTGCCCCTGATGCGTTTTGGATAGCTGCCGGAGTAACAGATTGCCCCGGAGCATCATATCCTTCAATGAACATTGCTGCTTTTCAGTGGGCAATGGATCCTGATACAAACGTATCAACAAATAATATGCCTGATGTAATAAACTGCTCGTGGCGCGATCCTTCGGCAACTGATGAATGCTCAACTTCAATTTACAGGACAGTTTTAACGAATGTAGAAGCTGCAGGAATAGCTGTTGTGTTTTCCGCAGGAAACTCGGGCCCCGGAACATCTACCGTAACTCCTCCGAAGAACATAAATATGGATACAGTTAATGTATTTTGTGTTGGCGCTGTTAACGGTAACACAGCAGGTTTTCCTATTGCAAGTTTTTCAAGCCGCGGTCCTTCACTTTGCGGAGGCACCGGATCACTTCTTATAAAACCTGAAGTTACTGCGCCGGGTGTTAGCATAAGGTCCAGTTATTCGGGCTCAAGCTATGCTTTTCTTGACGGAACATCAATGGCTTCTCCTCATGTGGCCGGCGCTGTAGCATTGCTGAAACAGGCTGCTCCAACGCTCACCGGCAAGCAGATTAAAAGCCTGCTTTTTAATACATGTACAGATCTTGGTGCTGCAGGAGAAGATAATACTTACGGCAAAGGTATTATAAACGTTTGGAGGGCATATTTATCTATACTTCCTCCTCAGGCTAACGATATCTCGGCAGGTCCGTATTTAAGTTTTCCTTCGTCGTTTGTTGTTAACACGGCTTATAACATACGCTCGCGTTTTACAAACATAGGTACAAGTGCGCAATCAAATGTACCGGTAAAATTCTTTGTTAATGGTGTGCAGCAGGGCTCAACCGTAAATATTCCAAGCCTTCCTGTAAACGGAAATGATTCAGTTACATTTTCATGGACTCCCACTTCAACGGGTGTTTTTACATTAAAAATGGCTAGCGCTCTTGCAACCGATGGTAACAGAAATAATGATACAGTTACAACAGTTGTAAATGTATTGCCTGCAGGAATTGTGACAGCGCAAACTACGGTTTGCCGAAACGGGCTTAATAAGCCCATACTTGACATGCAGACTACTTACGATACAATAAATATAAATATTCCCAATACTTTCAACGTTGTTGATGTTAATGTGAAAATTGATACAGTACTTCATACTTATGATGGAGACCTTACATTCACGCTTTCGCATCTTGCTGCAAGCTCACTTCTGATAAACAGGGTAGGCGGAACAAATGAGAACTTCATCGGAACAATACTGAATGATTCAGCAACTACGCCGATTGCAAGCGGAGTTGCTCCATATACAGGTTCTTTCATTCCTTCAAGCCCGCTGTCATCTTTGAACGGTGTTCTCGTGAACGGTGATTGGGTGTTAAGTATTAATGATGCGGCAAACATAGATGTTGGAACACTCAAAGGCTGGTGTTTAACGGTTACCTATCAGACTGTGATCGGAATCCAGACAATAGAGATCCCAAGTTACTACTCTTTGGATCAAAATTATCCGAATCCTTTTAACCCTTCAACAACCATAAAATTCTCAGTTCCAAAAGCTGATGTGGTCAAACTGAAGATCTACGACGTGTTGGGAAGAGAAGTTGCGGTATTGGTAAATGAATTAATTCAGCCAGGATTCCATACGGTTGATTTTAATGCTTCCAATCTTGCAAGCGGTATTTATTTCTACAAACTTGAAGCCGGTGACTACTCAGCCGTGAAGAAACTTGTGTTTGTAAAATAAACCTGATTAATTATATTCCATCAGAGGCTGTCCCAAAAAGGACGGCCTCTTTTTTTTGTGCTATAATGTACTCTCTACATTATGTTTTTTCGATATTTAGGTTTGTAAGTGTTTTGCGTTGAATTTTCATACTTATCTGCTTAATTTTATGTACTTTCAAAAATAACCAGAGTAAAAATGAAGAAAATGTATTTGCTTCTTTTGTTTTTGTTTATTACATCAACGGTATATTCGCAGTTTATGCAAGCCGGAATTTCTAACAGATTGTATACACGGCTTCAAAACTCGACCTCGAATGATCAAATAAAAATATTGGTATTGCTTAAAGATAGAGTCGATATCGAGGCATTAGATATGCAGCTTTACCAGATGAACGCTTCTGCGGAATTCAGGGCTAAGACAGTTATAACTGCTTTGATGGATAAAGCTGCTATGACGCAGCCGGCCTTGATTTCTTATCTTGAAGAGCAAAGATTGTCAGGAAAGGTAAATGGCTACCGGCCTTTCTGGATAACTAATTTTATATCGGTTGAAGCAAGACCTGAAGTTATTTTACAGCTTGCCGGAAAGATGGAAGTTGATGTGCTGGATATAGATGCAGAACTTGATTATGATAAACCCGTAGCAATTGAACCTGCCGCAGGCGAAAGAGTGGCAAGTTCAGAAGTTGGCTTAAAAGTAATAAATGCCCATAAAATGTGGGAAATTGGAATTACCGGTACCGGAAGAGTAGTTATGAATGATGATACTGGAGTTGACGGAAATCACCCGGCATTAAACTATAAGTGGAGGGGAAATACTTCTTCACCCTGGTATCACGCATGGCTTGATCCGGCAGGCGGAACAAACTTCCCAAGTGACTGTGATAACCATGGAACGCACACAATGGGTATAATGACAGGAAGAGCCGGGACTGATACAATTGGTGTCGCCCCGGGAGCAGAATGGATAGCAGCAAAAACCATTTGTTCCGGAAACGGAACCAGCAATCACATGGCTTCGTGGCAATGGGCATTGAATCCCGATAGTAATGTAAATACAATTACTGATATGCCAGACGGTATTGGAAACTCATGGCATGATCCGACCGGTGTTCCATCACAGGGAGATTGTGCAAGTACAATATATTTAAATGCTTTGGCATCTATGGAAGCCGGCGGTGTAGCAATAGTATTTTCTTGCGGTAATTCGGGACCTGGTGCTTCAACTATAACAAGGCCCAAAAATATTAACGTAAGCCTTGTTAACTCTTTCAGTGTTGGAAATATCAATGGAAATACCAGTTATCCTTATGCGATTAACAGCTCTTCTTCACGCGGACCGGGGTACTGTGGAAATACCGGAAAGTTCAGATTTAAACCGGAGGTTTCAGCGCCCGGAACGAGTGTCAGATCAAGTATCCGAAATGGGGCTTACTCAAGCTTAACAGGCACTTCAATGGCATGCCCGCATGTTGTTGGTTCGGTAACACTTTTAAGACAGGCTTTTCCAAATGCTACAGGTAAACAGTGTTTAGAAGCTTTATACTGGACAGCCCGCGATCTTGGAACTCCCGGAGAAGATAATTCATTTGGAATGGGATTTATTGATGTTTGGGCAGCATACCAGTATTTAGGCAAAAACATATGCCGCCAGCAAAATGTCATAATTCTTGATAACTCGACTAATTATGATACGCTAAACTTCAGCACAGGCGGGACAATTACTGATGTCAATTTTACAATGGGAGCTTTAACTCATTCAAAGACCGGAGATGTAGAATTCTCAATTAAATCGCCTGCAGGAACTGAAGTAATTCTGGCAAGCCGCAGAGGAGGCACTGGAGATAACTTCATAAATACTGTATTTAATGATTCCGCTGCCAATCCTATCAGCAGTGGAACTCCGCCATTTGCAGGCTCTTTCAGGCCGGAGTCTCCGTTAAGCGTCTTTAACGGACAGAGTCAGATGGGCGACTGGATCTTCAGAGTAAATGATAATGCAGCAAGTGATACAGGCAGAGTAATGAACTATTGCCTGACAATACGTTCTAATGCTCCGACCGGAATTGGAAATAATAATTCCCCAGTTTCATATGCGCTTGAACAGAATTATCCAAATCCGTTTAATCCTAACACAAGTATAAGATATTCAATACCAAAACAAAGCTTTGTGAGACTGGTAATTTATGATATCTCAGGCAAGGAAGTGGCAGTGCTATCCAACGATGTAAAACAGGCCGGAAGCTATGAAGCAATATTCAATGCATCAGGCTTTGCAAGCGGTGTATATTTTTACAGCATTGAAGCGGATGGCTTTAAGGAAACAAAGAAGATGGTTCTGATAAAGTAAAAAGGCAAAAAACGTCAAACGTGAAAGGCGAGACGTGAAATGTGAAGTTCAAAGCCTGTCAGATTATTGGCAGGCTTTTTTGTTTTAGGGTTTAAGTGTCAGGTCTAAGGACCTGACACAACATACACAAGGGGGCATGCCCTCTTGTTCTGTTATATGCAGTTACTTCATTAATTTTTTAAGCAGGGTTACATCTTCAGGGATAGTTATCTTTACATTATCCCTCAAACCTTCAATCATTTTGATCTTGAAACCGGCAAATTCAATGGCCTGTGCCTCATCGGTAAAATCTGTTTTTTTTGCACTCCGGCATTTACTGTATGCTTTTGCCAGTTTTTCATACCGGAACGCCTGCGGCGTCTGAACAATAAATAATTCACTGCGGTCAATAGTTTCTTTTACAAACCCGCTTTTATAAACTCTTTTAATTGTTTCCCTTACCCGGCAGCCCGGAATCACTTCACCATACTTCAAAGAATCCTCAATTATTCTTCTAACAAATGATTTGCTGATATTTGGCCTTGCGGCATCATGGATAATCACAATGTCATTGTCTGTGCTTTCGATTTGACGGAATGCATTCCTTACAGACTCAAACCGTGTCTTGCCGCCTTCTACAACTGCTTTAAGTTTCGTTATCCTGTATTTTATTGCAAGAGTGTGGATCAGATCAAAATATGCAGGGTTTGATGACACAAGAATTTCGGTTATATAAGTGCACTTCTGGAATACTTCCAGAGAGTGGATTATTACAGGCTTACCGCATAGATTTATGAATTGTTTCGGCACTTTGACGGAACTTCCTTTGCCAAAACGCTCTCCGCTTCCGGCAGCAGTAATTATACAAAATATTTTTCGGTTTTTTCTCACTTCAATTTCAAAAAAATACCCCGTTTATAGATAACGGGGTAAAAGATTCAGTTTAAATTAATCACAATTTCATAAGCTCATATTACAAGCATTGCATCGCCGTAACTGAAGAAACGATATTTATCCTTAACTGCTTTCTTATAAACCTTCATCACCATATCTTTATCTGCAAATGCGCAAACCAGCATGATCATTGTTGATTGCGGCTGATGGAAATTGGTAATGAACTTATCCACTACCTTCAGTGTTTGCGGGGGATAAACGAATTTATCTGTCCACCCTTTGCCTGAACGGATGAGCCTTCCGGCAGTTGTATTGGCTTCAAGAACTCTCGCAACTGATGTTCCACAGGCTATGATCTTCTTTTTATTCTCTACTGCCCTGTTAACAGCCTCGGCAGTATAATCCGGGATCTCGAAATATTCAGAGTCCATTCTGTGTTTGGTAAGGTCTTCTACTTCTACATGACGGAACTTACCTAAACCCACATGAAGCGTAATGGGTAAAATATTTATTCCCTTTTTATCAACTTTCCTCAAAAGTTCTTTAGAAAAATGAAGTCCGGAAGCTGCTGCTGCAACAGAACCGATATTTTCAGCAAAAACTGACTGGTAGTTTTCCCTGTCTGCATCAGTTGGCTCGCGCTTAATATATTCAGGCAGCGGGGTTTTGCCAAGCTTATCTATATATTTCTGGAAGTCACCGCGGTAATTAAATCTTACAATCCTTCCTCTTGAAGTAGTATTATCAATTACTTCACAATACAGGTTTTTGGTAATAAATATTTTGTTGCCAATTCTGACTTTTCTTGCAGGATCAACAAGAACATCCCAAATGTTTTCGTCCTGGCTAAGCTGCCTTAAAAGGAATACTTCGATCTTTGCATTGGTCTTTTCTTTTGTACCGAATAGCTTTGCAGCAAATACCTTTGAGTCATTTAAGACGAGGCAATCGCCTTCATCCATATAATCTATTATATCTTTAAATTTTTTGTTCTCAAGTTCCTTGGTTTTTCTGTTAACCACCATCATTTTGCATTCATCACGCGGTGATTTTGGGTGCTGGGCTATAAGTGTCTTGGGTATAGAAAATTTAAAATCAGTTGATTTCATTTATGTCCTTTAATTTAATTTAATCCTTTGAAGATGTTTCTTCCGGGGAATGAAGCCTGATCGCCTAACTCTTCTTCAATTCTCAAAAGCTGATTATATTTGGCAGTCCTGTCAGTTCTTGAAAGTGAGCCTGTTTTGATCTGACCTGCGTTTGTGGCTACTGCAATATCTGCAATTGTTACATCTTCAGTCTCGCCGCTGCGATGGCTGATAACATTTGTGTATGAATTTGATTTAGCCAGTTCGATAGTATCAAGAGTTTCTGTCAGTGTTCCTATCTGGTTAACCTTTACAAGTATTGAATTCGCAATTCCCTGCTCAATTCCTTTTTTCAGGATCTCTTTATTTGTCACAAAAATATCATCTCCCACAAGCTGAACCTGCGAGCTTAATGCTTCGGTCAGTAATTTCCAGCCGTTCCAGTCTTCTTCGCCCATAGCGTCTTCAAGCGAAATGATCGGATAATTCTTAACCATTTGTTTGTAAAGCTCAACCATTTCTTCGGCTGATTTGCTTGGAATGTGTGACTTATAGAAATCATATTTCCCCTTATTCCACATTTCACTCGCGGCAGCGTCAAGCGCAAGGTAAACATCTTTGCCTGCCTTATATCCGGCACCTTCAATACCCGCAATAATTACTTCAAAGGCTTCTTCATTTGATTTCAGATCAGGTGCAAAACCGCCTTCATCTCCTACTGCAGTATTCAGGTTCTTCTTATGCAGAACATTTTTGAGCGAATGAAAGATCTCTGTTCCCATTCTTAATGCTTCGCGGAAAGATTTTGCACCTGCAGGAATTATCATGAATTCCTGGAAATCGAGGTTATTATCTGCGTGCCTTCCACCGTTTACAATATTCATCATTGGTACGGGGAGTACTTTTGCATTCGTTCCGCCTATGTATTTATAAAGCGGGAGTCCGTAATGCAGGGCTGAAGCTTTTGCCGCGGCAAGCGATACACCAAGTATTGCATTGGCTCCCAGGTTGGACTTATTTTTGGTTCCGTCCAGCTCATTCAATATCAAATCGATCTTAAGCTGGTCTGTGGGGTCAGTATCAATCAGAGAATTAGCAATGATATCATTTACATTGGCCACGGCTTTAAGAACACCCTTGCCCATATAACGCTTTTTATCTCCGTCTCTTAGCTCAACTGCTTCTTTTTGGCCGGTTGATGCCCCGGAAGGAATTGCAGCTCTGCCGATTATGCCGCCATTTAGAATTACATCGACTTCAATTGTTGGATTGCCGCGTGAGTCTAGTATCTCACGGGCTTTGATTTGTGTTATTTTTGCCATTTTTGAGGAAAATTAAGTACAAATATAACATACAATTGCCGGCGAAACAATTCCGTTTTTATTGCCTTTTGTTCGTAAGTAACGTAAATATCAATTACTTAGTATATAGGCTATTTTTATCAAGGTAAAGCTTTTTTATTGTTTAACGGAATAGTTATGCTAATCGTTGTAAATGGAAAAAGGTTCTCATTTTCTGACATAGAATTCAAAATATATCCCCAGGCAGTTAAAGAGTTCTTTTCATTTTTTTTGGAAAGTTAAAATTACTGACACTATGATAAAAGTTCAAGCAGTCCTTCGGGATAAACTGTCACTTTTCCGGATTCACAATCCTCAACAGAAATCCAATGAGCCTTATACCAAATATTTTCTTCATCAACATCAATTTCAGTCATTTCGTACAATTCTTTATTTATAAACTCTCCGTCATAAACCAAAACTAATTCGTGGCAAGATTTACCGTTATAAGAAAAAACATTCTCCAGTGTTCCCAGGTACTTGACATTTATGATTTGCTGCCCCAATTCTTCCATGATCTCTCGTCTTAAGGCATCTTCGCTTCTTTCGCCAAACTCGATCCTGCCGCCAAGCGGGCGGTAAAATTCATTCTTCTTCACTGTGTCTGTTCCCAATGCAGCCAGAAATTTATTTTCATACCTGAAAACACAGATCACAAGCGGCCTAATTTCATTTGATCCCGGTTCAGTCATTAATGCCTAGAGCAAATTTGACAATAGCATCTGCATGAACTTCGGTTGTATCAAACACCGGAATCGGTGAATCATTTTGTTTTATGAGAAGCGGTATTTCTGAGCAGCCGAGGATCACTACTTCAGCTCCTTGTGATTGAAGTCTCTTAATAATTTCAATATATCTGCCTCTTGTTGATTCTTTGAATATATTAAGGCCAAGTTCTTCAAAAATAGTTCTGTGAATAAAATCCATTTCATCAACTTGAGGAATAATTGTTTCGATCCCCTTTTCCTTTAATTTATCTTTGAAGAAATCTTCTGTCATCGTGATTCTCGTTCCAAGCAGGGCAACCTTTGTAATACCTTTTGATGCAATCACTGAGGCAACGGCCTCGGCGATATGAATTAGAGGTATCCTGATGGAGTTCTCAATATCGGGCGCATACTTGTGAGGGGTATTAGCACATAATGCCAGGCATCCTGCCCCTGCCGCTTCGATCTTTCGGGCGATATCACAAAACGCATCACTAAGCCATTTAGTATTATTTTCATCTACTTTTTTCTTGAATTCTTCAAAATTGACTGAATGAAGAATGATCTTTGCTGAATTCAGCCTTCCAAGCTTTTCACCTATTTTCTGATTTAGTAGTCTGTAATAATCAGCTGTTGAAAGCCAGCTTGTACCGCCTATTAATCCTATTGTTTTCATTTTAATAATTTATGATATGGATTATTGAAGAACAAGGGGTTACCCCAAAGGAATTTTCAACAACCCCATGTTCGTAAAAGTAATAATCTATTTAACCAAACTGATAGTCAAACCATCTGAGATTGAAACCAGAAGCGATTCAACTCCTGCGTCTTCGGCAACTTTCTTGTTATATTTAAGGATTCCCTTTGTGCTTTCATCAGGGTTTTCATCCACCACCTTGCCGAATTTGAGAGTATTATCGCATGCAATAATGCCGCCTTTATTCATTAAGCCAATAACTTTATCAAAATAATTCGAGCTGTTTTCTTTATCAGCATCAATGAATACAAAATCAAATCTCTCGTTCTGAAGTTTATCAAGCGTTTCCAGCGCGCTGCCTAACATAAGTTCAATTTTGTTTTCCAGTCCGGCTTTTCTATAGTTATTTTTGGATTCCTCTGCATGTTTTTCTCTGATCTCAAGCGTTGTCACTTTTCCATCATCCGGCAGAGCCCTTGCCATCCAGATAGTGCTGTAACCCGCAAGTGCCCCGATCTCAAGTACCCGCTTTGCATTGATCATTTTAATGAGCAGATACAGAAACTTCCCGTTATCCGGGGCTATCTGTATCAGCGGGATTTTTTTTGCCTCAGAATCAATAACAATTTGCTTTAAGAGATCATCTTCTTCAACAAAAGTATCAACAATGTAATCATAAAGCTTTTCGTTTAATGGAACGCCCTTCATATAAAATACAACTTTATTTATTAGTGGCACAGACATTCTTGTCTGTGTGAAGATCATCAAAAATCATCCACAGGCAGGAATGCCTGTGTTACCAATCATAAACCTAGAATCCGCCAGCTCCAAATATAAGCGGCATATTCTTTCCGTTCATTATGACCATTTTGGAGTTATTGCTTTTTCCAAGCTCAAGAGTTGCTTCAATGCCTTTTAACTGCAAAACCTGGTCAGTAATGCTTTGCGATACTATCCTGTTATAATCACTTATTCCCTGAGCCTCTACTCTTTTACGTTCGGCTTCCTGCTTTTCTTTCTGCAGGACATATACCATCTGCTGAGCCCTTTGCTCGGAGGCGATCTTTTCGTCTATTGCAGCGCGGACTTTCTCCGGAAGCTCAACATTTCTAAGCAATACTCTTTCAAGAATTATTCCTCTGCCGTCAAAAGCTTTTTCCAGATTTTTTGTAACATTGTTGATAAAATCTTCGCGTTTTATGGAATATATATCAGTTGCGGGAAAACCAACAGATACATCCCTTATCGCAGTCCTTACAGCCGGTCTGACAATTTTTTCTACATAATCAGTTCCTATAGTACGGTAAACCTGGGGAGCATCACCTTCGCTGAGTCGGTACCAAACAGTAAGATCAAGTGTAAGAGTTAAACCATCGCTTGAAAGTGTTGAAATAGCGTCATCTCCCTGCTGCTGACCCTCATCCCGCACTGAGCTCATAGTATAAGCTTGAGTCCTGATGTCCATTTTCTCTACACTTACAAGCGGGTTAATAAAATTCAAACCGCTTTTTAACACGCCGTCCTGAACGCTGCCAAACAATACTTGTACTCCTGCTTCACCTGCGCCAACCTGCGCTACGCATGAAAATATCACGGCTATGAATATTCCGATATAAGCAATGTTACGTACAACGCCGAAAAGTTTTGAGGTTGCAGTGTTAGTTACATTCTTCTTTAATTGTGTAACAACTATTGCAACTATAGCTAAAAAAATTATTAAGGCAATCATAGTGATCTCCTTTAGTTAAGTTCAATAAAAAATGGATTAATATACAATATTAACCCATTTAGATTTAATAATCTCTGCAATTATTATGTGTCATACGTATCTCATGCACACAGATCTTCACAAATTCGATTCATTCGCTTTTTGCAGCACTTCAATCATATCTCTATGAATGCCCTTACCATTTGTTGCCAGTATCGGTTTATCATAAATACTGTATTTATTACCATTAAAATCCGTAATTTTCCCCCCTGCTTCCAGGATTATTAAATAGCCTGCTGCGATATCCCACGGGTTCAGGTTTACTTCCCAAAAACCTTCAAACCTGCCGCAGGCAACATAACAGGCATCAAGTGCTGCCGAGCCGAACCTTCTTATCGGCAAGCCTTGCTTAATGAAATTCACAAAATGGTCTATACAGCGGTTTGAATTCTCTTTTGCATCATAGGGAAATCCGGTAACCAACATGCTGTCTTTAAGCATTTCAATATCACTAACCTTTATTCTCTTATCGTTAAGATAGGCCCCTTTTCCCTTTTCGGCAAAGAATTTTTCTCCGGTTTTTGCAGAATATACCATTCCCATTACAACTACGCCTTTTATTTCAAGAGCGATCGAGACGCAGAAAATCGGAAGCGAATGTGCATAGTTCACAGTTCCATCGATCGGGTCAACTATCCACACATATTCCGATTTTTTGTGCAGGTCTCCGCCTTCTTCACCCAGTACATTGTGATCAGGGAAAGAGTTGTGAATTATCTCAATTATCTTTGCCTCGCACCGTTTATCAACTTCGGTAACAAGATCGCTGTAATTCATTTTCCTAGCTATTTCAAAATCCTTTTCGAAATACTCAAGCTGTATTTTTGCCGCTTCCTCAGCGGCCTCATTCATTACTTTTTTATATTCTTCCATAAGTATGTTTGTGAAATCATTTCAAAAACTAAAAAAGCATTCCGCCTAGCAGCAGAATGCTTTTAATTTACTTCAAATTATTTTCTTACTGCTTAACTTCTTCCTGTTTATCGGCATCCTGTATAACATCATCGATCTTGAAATCAACTTCGTCTTTCAGTTCTGCAGGTGTTTTAGTTCTTTCTACCACATCAGCAAGTGTGAATTTCTTCAGTCCGAATTTCTTCACATAATCATCAACTTCTTTCTCACCTTTGTCTTTCAGGTACTCCAGAACAGATAGAACTATCTTTTTGGATTCTTTATCGAACTCAATCACCTTTGCATTAAGTTCTTCGCCAGCTTCATAAAGCTCAGCGAAGTTCTTTACCGGCGATACCGATAGCTGTGAAGCCGGAATGAATCCGTCAACAAGCGTTGGCAGTTCAACAATTATTCCTTTTTCAATAGCTTTCATCATCTTGCATTTGCATTCAGTGCCTGCTTTGTATTCATCTGCTAGCTTATCCCATGGATTTTCTGTAAGCTGTTTATGGCCAAGTGCAATTCTCTGGTTTTCTACGTCAATTCCAAGAATAGTTACGTCAATTTCCTGCCCAAGCTGTACAAAATCCTCAATGTTGAAGATCTTCTTAGTCCATGAAAGGTCTGAAATATGAATAAGTCCGTCAACACCTTCTTCAAGCTCAACAAAGACGCCGAAGTTGGTAATATTGCAGACTTTTCCCTTATGCTGTGAATTGACCGGGAAACGCTCAAGCAGTGACTGCCATGGATTAGGTGTAAGCTGCTTTATTCCAAGAGAAAGCTTCTTTTCGTTCTTATCAAGGCTGAGTATTATTGCTTCAATAACCTGTCCCATGGTAACTACCTGGGTTGGATTGGTTATGTGCTGAGTCCATGACATTTCAGAAATATGAATCAATCCTTCAATTCCTTTTTCAATTTCTATGAATGCGCCGTAATCGGTAATTGATACAACCTTTCCGGAAACCTTATCGCCGATCTTGAGCTTTTCTTCAATGTTTTCCCATGGATGCGGCTGCAACTGCTTTAAGCCAAGAGTAACGCGTTTCTTTTCTTTATCATATTCAAGTACCTTAACTTCAATTGGAGCATCAAGATTAACGACATCCGAAGGATGATTGATCCTGCCCCATGAAAGGTCTGTAATATGGATAAGCCCGTCAACTCCGCCAAGATCAACAAATACGCCGAAATCGGTAATAGCTTTAACGGTTGCCTGCAGGATTTGTCCCTGTTCAAGAGTTGTAAGAAGCTTCTCTCTCTGCTCTGACATTGATTCTTCAACAAGAACCTTATGCGATACTATAATGTTTTCGTTGGGGTGATTGATCTTCAGGATCTTGAAGTCCATCATTTTATTTACATATACATCATAATCACGGATAGGCTTAGTATCGATCTGTGAGCCGGGAAGGAATGCATTAATTCCGCCTAGATCAACAACAAATCCGCCTTTGATCCTTCTTACACATTTACCCTGTATAATTGTATCGTTCTCTTTGGCAGAAGTGATCTTCTCCCAATTCCTTATTATATCCGCGCGCTTGCGTGAAAGCACCAGCTGTCCCTCGCGGTCTTCAATTTTCTCTACAAATATTTCAAGCTCGTCGCCAATCTTAATGTTATCCGGATCGGGAAATTCATCTATTGATACTCTTCCGTCTGATTTGAAACCAATATCAATTAAAACATCGTTGCCGCTGATAGCAACAACTTTACCTTTAGCTATCTCATTTTCTTTGATAACATTAAAGGTCTTTTCATAAAGCTCAATATACTTTTTGAATTCTTCTTCGCTGTAATCTTTGGCTACAAAATCTTTGGTCTTTATGACCGGTGGCTTAACTTCTTCAGTCGTTGCATTAGCATTTGCTGTCTCGTTTGGTGATGTCATTCGTTAATAAAACTCCGTTATTAAATATTAAATTATTAGATTCCCCCTGCGCAATAACAAGCCGCCGGGAGCGTTAGTTAAAAATCCACTCCATTAAGTATAGAAAATTAGTGGAAAAGAATACAAATATGCTAAAAATTTGAGAGAATCACAATGGACTGTTTAGAGAACAACACTTGAAATTAAGTCTTTGTTTATTAATATTTTGAATTGAGTAATTTTTTGTACAAAATTTGCATATTTTGGATAAGGTTAGACACTTATTGACTGATAAATGCCGATAAAAATCAAAGCAAAAGACGTAGAAAGATGGGCTGAAGGTATGGCAAGTCAAAGCGAATTGCCAGACCTTATAAGACAATTGATAGAGGGTACAGTTGATAAAGACCAAATTGTTGATATTGAATTTCCAGCTTATGATTCTGTACAAACACCTGGACCTGACGGGAGACTCAATTGCAAAAAAGGAAACCGTTATATACCTAAAGGACATTCGATATGGGAATTGAGTAATCAGAGCGGAAACTTAGCTAAACAAAATGGCAAAATAGACAAAGACTATAAAGAAAGAACAAAAAAGCCAATTAATTATGATATCAATAAGGCAACTTTTGTATTTGTAACTGGACATCGTTGCACTTCAAAACATAAATGGAAAGAAAAGATTGTCAAAGAACAAAGGAACAACAAAAATAAAAAGAAGATCTGGAAAAGCATTAAACTTTATGATTCAATAGATCTAGAGCACTGGTTAGGATACGTAAGTTATGTTACATCTATAAAAATAGCAAAACAATTTTTGCGAATTGTACCACAAGGTCTAGAAACACTTGATACATATGGAGAAATGTGGTGTTATAATAAGAATTTTAGATTGACACCTGAGCTTATACTGACAAACAGAAAAAATGAACTAGATAAATTAAGGAATTGGTTAAATGATACCCCAAATAAAATTAAGATTCTTACAAACAATTGTAAAGAAGCCGTGGTATTCATATGGGCAGTAATAAAAACAATGCCACTGGATGAACAAAATAGTTACTTCAACAAGTGTCTTATAATCAATAATGAAATTGATTTAAAAGATATTATACACAGCAATCAACAAAGTATTTTGATTTACACAGGTGAAGATAGTGTCGCAATTGATTATGCTACAAAAAAGCATCATATTCTAATACCCAAACTGATAGACAATCAAAAGAATGACAATTTAGGCAATTTCATTAAACTTAAACCTATAGAAGAAAATTCTTTTGAGAAAGCCATGATTAATTTAGGATTAACTAAAAATAGAATTAAATTACTTTACAAAAAATGTCAAGGAGATTTAAGTAAATTGAAAGAAATTAATTAAGAAACTTTGAAATTCTAACATGCAAAAATTATGAAATGGATTAATTCTTCTGATTTAAAATTTTGGGCTATTAAGCAAAATAGAAATTGCCAGCAATACTTGCCTTTACTTATTCGTTGGTTAATTACTGAAACCGGCAATAACTTTATTACCAAAAAAATTTTCCCCGCCGGGGATGCAATTCATACAGCCGGCTGGGATGGTATATTAGAAACTAATGCTTCAAGTGAATATATACCTCATGGTATGTCATTCTGGGAATTCGGTTGTGCTGAAAGGATAAAACACCAGGCAGAAAATAACTATACTAAGAGAACTAGTGAGCTATTAAGCACTGTAGAAAGAAAGAAAGCTACATTCGTATTTGTAACACCTAGAATATGGAATTACAAACAAAAAGACAAATGGGAAAATGAAAAGAATTTAGAAAAAAGATGGAAGCAAATAATCGTTTATGATGGCAGAGATTTAGAAGAATGGTTAGAAAATGCACCTGTTACCTCTTCGAAATTTGCGAGAAAAATTTTAGGTAATTATCCGGATAAAGTACAACCCTTAGAAGACTTTTGGGAAGAATGGTCTATTTGTCAAAAGTATAAGATAAATGAAAACTTAGTACTTGCAGGTAGAAAAAATGAACTTGAGAATATTTCAAAATGGCTAAGTGGTCCTCCAAGTAGATATATCTTAAAAGCATTGACCAGAGAAGAAGCACTCGCATTTTTATGTGCTTGTATAATGCATAGTAATGAGAAAGCTAACTATCTATCTAAGAGCTTAATAATAAAAGATAATTACGAATTCACGGAATTAATCAAAGAGCATACAGGTAAGATATTAATAAACTACTTCGGTAATTTTGACGCTGTTGATCTAGCAATAAATAGAGGAAATCATGTCTTTATTCCGTTAGCCCCTGATGCAACAAGCATAGAAGCTAATAATAATCTTCAAACTTTAGGTCTAGAAGATTTAGTTACTGAATTAAAAAAAATGGGATTAAGTGATGCTGATGCAAGACATTTTTCAAAAGATTCTGGTAGAAGTCTATCTGTTTTAAGAAGATTGTTATTTGGTAAAATGAAACAGCCCGAATGGTCCAAAAGGCAAAATGTACGAGATATTATTCCATTATTGTTTATACAAAGATGGGATGATTCACAAACAAGGTCTGACAAAAGAAAAATAAAATCTAAATTTGATGACAAGAAAGTAATTAAAAAAATTTCAGGCTTAAAATACAAAAACTTTCTTGCAAAAATTACCGAATATAAGAATATAGAAGATCCTCCAATTTATCAAATAGGCTTTAAATGGCGACTAGTTTCACCTATAGATGCTTGGTATGCAATAGCACCATATGTTACATTTCAACATCTTGATATATTCAAAAAAATCGTTATTGATGTATTAGTTGAACCTGATCCTGAATTTGAATTAGATGAAAACGAGAGATATAGAGCTGAATTATTAGGAAAATACAGAAAATACTCAGAATGGATTAGGGAAGGTATTTTGCAAAGTCTTGTTTTAATTGCGATATATGGAGATAGAATATCAAGTTTACAAGGTAATCATCAAGAATGGGTTGACAATATAATTTTAGAGTTAATAGATAATATTGATGATAAAAAGTGGTTTTCATTATCTAATATTCTACCTCAAATAGCTGAAGCTTCACCAGTTTCCTTTTTAAATAGTATCGAAAATTCATTGAGAACCAATGAAAAATCCATTATGATTTTATTTAGGGAGGGAACAGATGCTTTCTTTTCCAGGTGTAATCATGCTGGTTTACTTTGGGCACTAGAATCCCTTGCATGGAAGTCTGAATATATTATACAAGTTACAAGAATACTAGGGCAATTATGCAAATTAGCACCTGCCAGTAGGTGGGGAAATACTCCAATATCTACTTTGCGAGGGATATTTCTTGCTTGGCTGCCTTATACAACAGCAAATTTGAGTGAAAGATTTTCTGCACTCGATGTTTTAATCAAAGAAAATGAAGATGTAGCTGTTAAATTGCTGTTAAATCTACTACCTAAACCACATGATATAGGTCACCCAACATATAAAGCCAGATGGAGATGGTTCTCTGAATTGAACGAGGCTAGAGTCACAATAAAAGAAATGCACGATACTTATTCAGGTGTATTGGATAGACTTCTAAAAATAGCTGGTAATAATGGATTATTGCTCGCTAAAATATTACCTAGTTTCGACGATTTGTCACTGCAGAAGGATAGAGATAAGTTGTTTATTCATTTAAAATCAATTTTAGGTCAAGTAACAAGTGGTAAAAAAGAGTTATGGAACAAACTTAGAGAGATGATTTCTCGACATAAAACATATAAAGATGCCGCTTGGATTTTACCGGCTATTGAAATAAAGAGACTTGAAGAACTTTATGAAGAATTTAGATTAGATGATACTATTCAGAATTACAAATGGTTATTTGATGACCATTATCCTAATCTTTTAGATGGGGATAGGAAAAATTATAAAGAATATGAAAAAAAGATTGAAGATGCCCGAATAGATGCAATTGGGAAAATAATAATGGCAGAAAATGAGGATAAAATAATTGAATTAGCAACCACTGTCAAGTTTCCTTACTTTTTGGGTTTATCTTTAGCAAAAACCAACTTCGTTAATTCTGAATTAGAAGCAAAAATTATTTCCAAATCAATTGATAATGAAAACTTAATTAACTTTTCAAGAGGCTATTATGATGGTATGAGAAAAAAACAAGTAAATTGGGTTTTTGAAAGAATGACATATTTCCAAAATAATGAATCGAAACAGGAAATTATCGTAAACTTCCTTACCTCTTTAGATTTTGGTAGACCTACTTGGGATTTAGTAGAACAATTTTCAAAAGAAATCCAAAATTTATATTGGGCTAAATGTTATGTTTGGTTTCATGAAATTCAGGGTAAAGATAAGAAGTTTGCAATAAGAAATTTGTTGCAAGTAAATAGGTTTATAACTTTAATTGATACCGTTAGTTATCATAGTGAGAATATCCCATCTGAATTGATTGCGGATATTTTAGAAAAAGCCATAACAATTAAATCCAATGATGAAAATAAAAACAGAATTGATCCTCACAATGTTGCTGAACTTTTTAAAGTTTTAGATAAAAATGGTTATAATAATACTCCAAATTTAGTAAAATTAGAATGGTTTTATATTGAAATTTTATCTGATGATTTTTGGGGTAGACCACCGAAATTATTACATAATGATATGAGTTTAAACGCTAAGTCATTTGTGGATGTTATTAAAATGATTTTTAAACCAAAAGATGACGAAGAATTACAAAAAGAAGAAACAAAAGGTTTAACCGAAAATCAAATAATCAACAGATATCGTGCGGCCTATGATTTATTAAGTTCATTCAAAACAATCCCGGGGAAAGATAAAAATGGTAAAATAGATTATCAAACCTTGTTAAGTTGGGTCAAAAATGTCATAAAATTAAGCAAAAAATCAAAAAGAGAATATCATGGCAAATATTTCATTGGTGAACTTTTTGCAAAAGGAATAGAAAAAGATTCTTTACCACTTGAAGAAATATGTCGGGTAATAGAAGAACTTAACAGCCAAGAATTAAAACAAGGTTTCCAAATTGCAAACAGCAATAGAAGGGGTTTAACAACAAGAAATCCTTTTGAAGGTGGTGTGCAAGAGAAAAGCTTATCTGAACATTATTATCAGCTTGCTAAAGAAATCGAATTAAAATATCCATTCACCTCAAAAATGTATAAGGATATTGCAAAAACTTATGAACTTGACGCAAAAAGAGAAGATGATAGAGCTACAGAAGAAGAGTTAGAATATTAGTTTGTTTCAACCCAAATACCATCCTCTTTCATGAGTTCTATCAGCCTTTCAAGGGCATCGGCATATGGGATCCCCCTTTCGATAACATCTTTTCCCCTGTAAAGGCTCACCCAATTAGGTCCGCTGCCAACAAAACCGTAATCAGCATCAGCCATTTCACCCGGTCCGTTAACTATACAGCCCATGATCGCTATTTTAACTCCCTTTAAGTGGTCTGTGCGCTTCTTTATCATAGCAGTTGTGACCTGCAGGTCAAACTGCGTCCTGCCGCAAGAGGGGCATGAAATATACTCGGTCTTTGATATTCTTGTCCTTGTAGCCTGTAGTACACCAAAGCTAATGCGGTTAACAATTTCCAGGTTGGTTTCAGGAGATTCTATCCAGATTCCGTCACCCATTCCGTCAATAAATAATGAACCAACCTCAGTTGCACTAAAGAGAGTAAGGTCTTCATCATCAAGTAAATCATAATTTCTTTTTAAAATTACGGGAGTCTCAAGTCCGAGTTCCAATAATTCTATTACTATCCTGCGCTCTTCTGCCGCTGCATGTCTATTGTTAGTATTCAGTATTATGACGCAGAATTTATCAGCGCTGATTGTATCAAGCAGTTCACCCGAAATATCATCAATTGTTAATGAAAGAAAATTTATCCGGAAAGATTTTCTTTCTGCATTTAAGTATTCTTCCGGAGTAAACAGCGGGAATGATTCTGACTTTTCTTTCAAGTCTTTCCAGTAAGCGTAATCATATATGATTTTCAGTGTTCCAGGCAGTTTGTATGGAATGGTATTCTTTCCAAGGTAAATAAAATCTGCTGCCATATCGCCAATGTTCCATTTATCAAGCTTAGGGTCGTAGCCATATGAAATTCCGCTTAATGCTTCGGGTTTTTGAATTGCATTCACATCCGGAGAAAGTATAACTACGGGCACATGATGATTGCCTATTTTATCGGTCTCATAAGTTTTTCTGCGCAGGTAACTGAATGGATCATAAGGAATTTCGGATTGCGGATTTTCGATCTCTGATTGAACAGCTGCAACCGGATTATTATAATCAGAAATCCGATTCCCGATATCCGCAATTTGTTTATGTCCGTTAATATCATTGTACTTTGCAACGATCCTTTTACACACGGGAATTTCGAACTCAGGGTCTTCGGTAAGTGATACCCTTATTGTATCGCCAAGCCCATCTTCAAGAAGAGTGCCAATACCAACTGCTGATTTTATCCTTCCGTCTTCGCCGTCACCGGCTTCGGTAACGCCAAGGTGCAGCGGGTAATTCATGCCTTCTTCTTCCATCTTGCTGACAAGCAGTCTATACGCCTGTACCATAACCTGAGTATTGCTTGCCTTCATGGATAGTATTAACTCGTGGTAATTCATGTCGCGGCAAATCCGAACAAACTCCAGCGCTGATTCAACCATGCCAAGCGGAGTATCACCAAAGCGGTTCATGATCCTGTCGGATAGTGATCCGTGGTTTGTGCCAATCCTCATAGCCGTGCCGTACTCTTTGCAGACCTTCACAAGCGGCGCAAATTCTTCGTAAATCCTATCAAGCTCTTCATTATACATCTCATCGGTAAAGCTGAATACTTTGAATCTCTTCTTATCTGCATAATTGCCCGGGTTAACCCGCACTTTTTCTACAATACGGGCAGCCAGTTCAGCAGCATCCGGTTTGAAGTGAATATCTGCAACAATAGGCGTATTATAGCCGCGTGCTCTAAGCTCCTGTTTAATATTCTCAAGATTCTTCGCCTCTTTCATAGCAGGTGCAGTAATTCTTACCAGCTCGCTTCCGGCTTCGATCATACGGATTGATTGTTCAACCGTGCCTTTTGTATCCATTGTATCGGTCGTAGTCATTGATTGCACACGGATGGGATTATCTCCCCCGATGCCAACATTGCCAACCATAACAACACGGGTCTTATATCTTGAGTATTTTGCTAAGGAGTTACAATATTTTTTGGTGATTGTTTGTGTTTCCAATTTACTTTTTCAGCCATCCTCTGGATAATGTCACAACTTTTTCATGATCAATCAGATTATTTTCATTCTCGCTTTCAATCCACGCCTCCTTTAGATCTTTTTTTTGCTCGTCCGAAAGGTCATCCCAAAAATCATCTGTCCTCACACTATAAATTTCATTTACTTCGGTCTTAATCAATGGATTTTTTTACTTGCTTCAAAAAGTATTTTCTTTTCTTCCTCACTCAGGTTCTGGTATCCATCTTTACCAATTTTATCAAGTATTTCATCAACTTTTTCCTGTGTTATTTCGCCATTGCCGTCTTTTGTGTAATAGTCAGCGTCAGTTACATCCTTTTCAGAGCCTGTGTTATATTTTTCGTAATACTTATTCCGGTAAATATTAGTTGGCCGGTTTGATGTCATCTTTGGCTTCTTATCAAACCTGAAAAGATCACTCACATTATTCTTTGTTAAAAGCAGGTAAACAAATCCAATCAGTCCGCCGCCCAAGTGCGCCAGATGCGCAACACCGGAATCCCTGCCGACAGAAAACAGCTCAATGACCATATAGATTATCACGAAATACTTGGCTTTTATAGGAAACAGGAAGTAAAGAAATATTTCCCTATTTGGGAAAAGCATACCGAATGCAACGAGTACTCCGTAAATAGAGCCTGATGCCCCGACTGTCGGAAGCTGCAATGTTGTAAAGAGCGGAGTGAGAAGTACAGTCGAAAGACCCGCGCCAACGCCGCACATAACATAGTATGCCAGGAATTTCTTTGAACCCCAGATATTTTCAAGCTCCATGCCAAACATCCACAAGGCGAGCATGTTGAGAAATAAGTGCCAGAATCCACCGTGCATAAATAAATATGTTAACAACTGCCACGGGTAGAACGGAAAAACTGTACTTCCTATCGGATTTAATGCAAAATATTTTATGAAAAATGCCGAGAGTGGTACGCCGCTGACGCTAAATCCTGCAAAGATGAAATGCTGAACTGTAAAAATGGCAACATTAGAAATCAGCAGGTATTTTATGACGGGAGGAAATAAAGAAAATCCCCCGAACATTGATGGCCGGTTGAATCTAAGCCGCTGGTTACTATACCTGTCTTTTTGTGTGTTAAATATTCCCATTTATATTGTTTTTCCTAAAACCCAAAACTCAAAAAACTCACTTTTCCAGATGTTTAACTTCATCTTCAGCGCGTTTAAGGTCCTCGGGGAAGTCAATTTCCATACTTTTATACTCTGAAACATCAATGGCATACATGGCGTTCCCCATGTCATAAAGCTCCTGGAACGACGCCTCGTAGAATTCATTCACATTGTTCTCACGCATGATCTTGCGATCCAGCACGTCTCCCAGCTTACTGAAGAAATCAAGCGAAAACCTTTCAATTCCTATAGATTCGCCGAAACACTCTGCGGGGGCTAAATGTTTGCCAATATGCTCAATTTTGTTAGCACTATCAATTATAACTTTAATCTCCTCTTCGCCCAGTTTATGCGCAGAATTCACAGCAAGTGAATTGGCATGTTCAGACTTCAAAAGCTTTGAAATTATGCGATAATCGAACAATATGTCACTATCAAGAAGCAATGAATCCCCTTTTACATAGTCTTTGGTCATCCAGAGCGAGTAGCTGTTATTGTTATTCTCATAATCGGCATTTGTAAGATACAATATATTGAGCTTTGGATAAGTTTCTGCAATGAAATCCTTTATCATATTCTCTCTGTAACCCGTAACTACAATGAATTCATTTATCCCGTTTTTGAGGATATTATTGATCGTCATTTCAAGCAGTGTTTTACTCCCTGCTTTTAATAGACATTTTGGTGTAGTATCGGTGAGCGGCCTAAGCCTTTTTGCGAGTCCCGCCGCGAGTATTATTGCCTGCATTAGATTGTTTGCCCAGTGGCACAGGCATTCCTGCCTGTGATTACATTAAACCACAAAAATAGCTAAACGGGAATTGATAAGCAGGGAAGAAAAACATATTCTTGTCTGATTACTTTGCCTTTGTAAAAACAACATAAACACTTCAGCCTAAATGCACGAAATTTATCATTCAATCATTCTCACCAATTTGAATTAATTATTAATATGATAATTAGTATTTTACTCCTATTGTAATTTAGAAACTTATATAACATTAATGGAAGTGCTTAAAGTTTTAGCGTTAGTAGTTCAACTTGGTATGCCGCCAACCTTCCCGGAAGGAGATGCATCACTACAGCAGCTGCTGCCGGATAAAATTGAGGTCATCTGCAAAGATGAAGGCTCAACCTATACAAATAACATGCATGTGTTAAAGAATAACCCAAAATTCAAAAGGACTGAGCCATCTCTTTTTACACCTGAAAATATTAAAAACCTGTACATATTTTTAACTCAAATTGATTCCACCCATCTGTTTGTTGAAGATTGTGATTACAGCATGCTGAAATTCCTGCGCCTCAAGACAAAGGACCAAAACCTGCAATACCGTATGGTAGATTCCAGTGACCATTTTGTAAATACTGAAAAGCTCAGACAGATTCAATGGCAGGAAGGAATCGGGTTCAAGATGTTTGATAATCTGACAGTATTTGAAACTACTTTAAACAATTACACAGAATACTGGGAGTGCGGCAACAAGCTTGATTACTCACCCAAGTATCCATATGCGAAACCGAAAGCCACTCTTTTACGAAAAAACTATACTGATGAGCAAAGTGAAGACCTGAAGTATATTCTTTCAAATCCGATTATGGTTTTTTCGATAATGCCTCTTAATGAAATGACTTATGAGCTTCCTTACAATCTTGAGGGCAAAGCTGTTGAAACAAAGCTTGAAACTTCAAAGGACGGCAGCATTGAAGGAACGGGAATTGACCTTAATGGCGATAAGATACTTGATGCATTTTGGTACAATCAAGTTGAGGATAGCAAGATCGTTGAAGTTTTTACAAGACTCTACATAAATGTTGGCGGCAAATGGGGACTTATCTGGTACACATATTTCAGGGAGATGTAGCCGATCGGTAAAATGATAAAAGCAGTGATTTATGATATGGACGGGCTGATACTTGATAGCGAGCCCTTTTGGAAAGAAGCCGAGACAAAAGTTTTTGGCAGCGTTGGCGTTCCATTAACGCCTCAAATGTGCGAGACCACAGTCGGCAAGCGTCTAAAAGATGTAAGCCAGTATTGGCATGAAAAAAATCCTTGGAACCTGAGTGAAACTCCTCTTGAGAAAGTAAATTCAGATATTATAGATGAATTGATAGCACTTATCAGATCAAAAGGGACATTGAATAAAGGAGTCACTGGATCGTTTGAGTATTTTGGATCGAAAAATTTACCGTTGGCACTGGCGTCATCATCGGATATGAAGATAATTGATGCTGTAATGGATAAATTCGGCATACGGGAAATATTCTCTGTCATACATACGGCTGAGTTTGAAGAATACGGCAAGCCGCATCCGGCTATTTATATTAATACAGCCAAAGCTATGAACGTAAAACCAAATGATTGCCTGGCAATAGAAGATTCATTTTACGGACTTATCTCGGCAATTGCGGCCGGGATGAAGACCATAGCTGTTCCCGAGCTAACTAATTTCTACAATCCGAAATTTGATATTGCATCATTAAAGCTCAGAAGTTTAAAAGACCTGAGTGATGAAGAATTCAGTAAACTTGATAAATTATAATGCTAATAGTTGTCGCCGGTCCATACTCAGCCGCAACCGAAGAAGCAAGAGCCTCTAATCTTAAAGAAATGAATAAGGCCGCTGCTGAAGTATACAGAAAAGGCCACATTCCCGTTATTGGCGTTAATGCTGCATTGTACGTAGCTGATGAACTTAAAGATAAGGTACGAAACAAAGTTATAGCAGACATATCTTATTCAATTGTTGAGCGGTGTGATGCTATACTGCTGATTGGACACTCTCCCGGAGCAGATATTGAGCTGGAAATAATCAAAGCAAAAGGTCTTCCTGTTTATTATTCTATAAATGATATCCCTCAAATTTCATAATGCCTCCAGTTCCATTTTACATATCTCTGTTGATATACATAATTACGGCGATTATTTGCTGCTCTGCAATTGCTGCAATTAATTACGCAGCGGGTAAACTGAATTTCAGTGTCTCAAAGAAAAAATATTATATCATTGCAGCTCTTGTTCTGACGGTAGGTTGGCTGATCATCACTTCTTTTGCTGCGTTGGACGGAATGTTTCTGGATTTTACGTCAACTCCTCCGAAAATGCTTATGATACTCGTTCCGGCAATACTTATCGTCATTTACATCAGCAGCTCAGAAAGCATTAATCTATTATTGACTGTTATTCCTACTGCCTGGCTTGTTTATATTCAGTCATTCAGAGTTTTGATGGAGCTTTTCCTTTGGCTGATGTTCCTGCAAAATGTCATTCCGGTGCAAATGACATTTGAGGGCCTGAATTATGATATTCTTGTGGGTCTAAGCGCTCCGCTTGTTGGGTATTATGCATTAACTGTAAAAAAATGGCCAAGAATAGTTGCGGTCTTATGGAATTTTGCCGGGCTGCTGCTGGTAACAAATATTACACTGATATCGATCCTATCCACTCCAAGCCCGATACGCCAGTTCCCCGGCGAGCCTGCAAACACAATGGTAGCTTACTTTCCGTTTATATGGATACCCGCAATAATTGTACCATTCGCATTCTTAATGCACGTACTATCCCTCAAGCAGCTCCTGCGGTATAAAGATATATGAGCATTGAACTTCACTCCAATAGGCTTGTACTAAAAGAACTTCGTGCCGGTGATGCAGAAATATTCAGTGATTTTCTTCTCAGGAATAAGGAATTCTTCAGGTTTTCCGGCCCAGTTTATGAAAAAGAATATGACAGTTTGGAATATCACAGAAGAATGCTTGAGAGGTCACAGACTGAGTCGCTGGATGGCAGGCACTATAAATTTGGTGTATATAAAAATGAAGACAGGAGCAGAATTATAGGTTCAGTTGCACTATCAAATATTGCAATGGGCAATTTCCGCTCGTGCTTTTTAGGTTACAGGATCGACGAAAGAGAAAATTCAAAAGGATATGCAACCGAAGCTATAAAAAGAGTTATTGAATTTGCCTTTCTTAATCTTAAGCTCCATAGAATTGAAGCCAACATCATGCCCCGCAATAAGACTTCAATAAGAGTAGTTGAAAACCTTGGGTTTACTTTTGAAGGCGAATCAAAAAAATACCTGCAGATAAACGGAGTATGGGAAGATCATATGCACTTTGTATTGTTGAATAGAGATATTGAATGATTAAAAATCCGATAATTTACCAGTAAATACAAGGTTGGGGAAATTTAACCAGCCTACTTGCTTAATTGGGGTTTTGAATTTTGAAGGGTTCAAGGGCGTCATCAATACTTTTTGCTTCGGGGAAAAACGAAACTATTTTCTGAAGTACTTCATCAAGAATTGCATCAGGGCATGATGCACCGCTTGTTAGTATGACCTCTGTGGGTTTTGAATTGTTTTTGATCAGCCAGTTCTCAGAAGTTTTTTCTTTGTATGAATGAATATCAAAATGGCTTATAGTATTTTCGGAAATGATTCTATCGGGACCGGAAATGAAATATGCCGGCAGCTTGGCTTCACATAACTCAACAATATGAGATGTATTAGAACTATTGTAGCCCCCTACTATAATTGCAAGATCTGCATTACCTTTAAGAAGGCCAATTGTAGCCTGCTGATTATCATAAGTAGCATAGCATAGCGTATCGCTTGTATCTGCATAATGCTCCCTAATTTTTTTATTGCCGTATTTTTCTTCCATCGTATTTTTGATCAAGTCAGCAATAGCCTGGGTTTCAGTTGCAAGCATTGTTGTCTGGTTCACAACTCCAACTTTATACAAGTCTTTATTAATATCAAACCCAACAGAGTATTTTCCTTCAAAGATCTCATAAAACTTTTCGCCGGGGATAATTCCAGTGATAATATCGCAAAGCACCCGTGTTTCTTCGATGTTTCTTACAATAATTGTGGGTGAATTCAGATTAGAGTGCGAAAATGTTGCTATAGTTTCTTCATGGTTAAATTTGCCGTGAACAATTATTGTGTAATTTTTCTTCCCCAAGATTTCTGCCCGGTTCCATACTTTTTCAACAAACGGGCAAGTTGTATCATACAAATACGGGTCGATATTGTGCTGTTTTAGAATCTCCTGAATTTCGATAGTAGTGCCGAAAGCAGGAACAATTACAACATCATCTTCCCTCAGATCAGTCCATGGGATCAGTTGCTTGCCGTTATGCTCACGAATGAACCGGACTCCCCTGCTTCTCAGATCATCGTTAACATTCGGGTTGTGGATCATTTCGCTAAGCAGGAATACCCGCTTTCCTTCGTTCTCATCAAGAGATCTGTATGCTATCTCGATAGCATTTTCCACACCGTAACAAAATCCAAAGTGACGGGCGATGAGGAATTTTACGGGTCCGAAATCAAGAACTGAAGGAGTGTAATCCTTTTTTCTCGGATCAGTAATCTTCCTCGCATTCTTTACAACAGAAATTACGGGACTGCGGTAATATATTGGTATATCAAACTTCTTCATTGATTACTTCAGCATTGGCATATTAATTCCGAATTTCTCTTTATTTTCAATGGCTTGTTCATATCCTGCATCTGCATGTCTGACAATTCCCATACCCGGATCATATGTTAACACTCTTTCCAATCTCTCTTCAGCTTCTTTGGTTCCATCAGCAACTACAACCATTCCGGAGTGAATTGAAAGTCCGATACCAACTCCTCCGCCATGATGCAGAGAGACCCAGCTTGCGCCCCCTATTGCATTTAAAGCAAAATTCAGAATTGGCCAGTCTGCAATTGCGTCACTTCCGTCTTTCATTTTTTCTGTTTCGCGGTTGGGTGAGGCGACGCTTCCGCAATCAAGATGATCACGTCCTATCACAATTGGAGCTTTAACTTTTCCTTCTCGAACCAAGTCATTAAATATCTTTCCCATTTTAGCCCGCTCGCCATAACCAAGCCAGCATATTCTTGCGGGGAGTCCCTGGAAATGCACTTTTTCCTGTGCATGTTTTATCCACCTTGCAAGCGCTTTGTTTTCAGGGAAAGTTTTTAAAACATATTCATCAGTTACAAAGATATCGTTCGGATCACCCGAGAGTGCTGCCCAGCGGAACGGCCCTTTACCATCGCAGAATAACGGCCGGATATACTCGGGAACAAAGCCGGGTATTTCAAAAGCCGACTTGAAACAATTATTGTATGCTTCACCGCGAATGTTGTTACCATAATCAAAAACAATCGCGCCGCGATTCATGAATTCAAGCATTGCCTTGCAATGAATTACAACCGTTTTTCGGGAAAGCTCAATGTATTTTTCGGGATCTGACTTCCTGAGTTCAAACGCTTTCTCAAGCGGCATCCCCATAGGGACGTAACCATTTAACATATCGTGTGCAGATGTCTGATCAGTCACAATATCCGGTATAATGTTTCTTTTAAGCAGTTCAGGCAGAACCTCGCCGGCATTGCCAATAAGTCCAACTGATTTTGCTACTTTATTTTGCCTGGCCTTTAGAACAATTTCAATAGCTTCATCAAGATTATCTGTCAAAACATCACAATAGCCCGTTTCAATACGCTTCTGAATTCTGGATCTATCAACATCTATGCCAAGAATTACGGCACCATTCATAGTAGCCGCAAGCGGCTGAGCGCCGCCCATTCCTCCGAGTCCCGAAGTAAGTATAAACTTCCCGGAAAGGTTTCCTTCAAAATGTTTATCAGCACATGCCGCAAATGTTTCATAAGTACCCTGTAATATTCCCTGTGAACCGATGTAGATCCATGAACCTGCCGTCATCTGCCCGTACATTGTAAGACCGAGTGCATCAAGTCTGCGGAATTCATCCCATGTTGCCCATGCAGGTACAAGCTGTGCGTTTGATATAATCACTCGCGGTGCATTAGTGTGTGTTTTGAAAACTGCCACGGGCTTTCCTGATTGCACAAGCAGTGTTTCATCCTCATTCAGATCTTTTAATGATTCGATGATCTTGTCATAACACTCCAAATTCCTTGCGGCTTTTCCGCCGCCACCATAGACTATCAGCTCATCGGGATTTTCTGCTACATCTGGATCTAAGTTATTCATTAACATACGCATAGCCGCTTCAGAAATCCAGTTTTTGCAGCTAAGTTTGCTTCCGGTTGGAGCTTTAATTACTCTTTTTTGCATGATATTTAATAGGATTAATATACAAAGATAAGGGTTTTGCCGAATGTTTAACAGGATTAAAATCCTGCTGTTATACCGAAAACAGACAACTGCTTATTTCACTTTTGGGAGATCAAGAGAAGTGTCAATTTTTTCCTGCTCGCGCCATATTGCCTGGCAGGGAAACTTATTTTCGTAAAGTGCACGGCTCATCATAACTGAATCAACTCCGAATACCTCAAGTCCCTGCAATTGTTTCAGGTCACTGTAGCTCGAAATTCCTCCTGCAGCAGTCACTTTTAGACCGGTTTCAACTGCAATTTTTTTTGTCCCTTCATAATCCGGACCCTCGAGTAATCCAACTCTCCCTACATCCTGAAATATAATCCGGTCAACACCAACTGCTTTCATCCCAAGAGCAAATTCCAGCCCGCGAATATTTGTCTTGTTGTGCCAGCCATCTTTCACCAGAAACCCATCCCTTACATCAACGCTTATCACTATTTTACTTTTGCCGAAATCCTCAAGTAATTTCTGAACAAGCTCAATATTATCAATCGCCGAAGTTCCTATTACTATCCTGTAAACTCCAAGCTCATTTATCAGCTGCTCGGCAATTTCGTAAGTTCTTATTCCTCCGCCAAGCTGTATTGGCACTCCCACAGATTCGGTTATCTCTTTAATAAGCTGGTAATTTTTCCTCTTGCCGGAAGCTGCACCGTCAAGATCGCTGATATGTATAACTTTCGCATTTTCTTTTCTGAATAAGCGCGCCATTTTTAAAGGACTCTCCGAATAATAGACAGTCTTATCTTCAAGACCTTCAACCATCCTTACAGATTTACCATTCTTAATATCTATTACAGGTATTACAAGCACTTGGTTATAGTATTATTTTAGATTTGTTTAAAGATTAACTAAAATTAATTCATTAATATTCATTCTTTGTAGATCTTATCCATGTCATAATCATACACATATATATTTTCTTCATTTACATTATGTTCAGGTTTCTGATAAATATAATAGAAATTCATATCATTTCGCTTCAAAAAAAGTCCAGGAATTTCACTAATGCCGAATCTCAGTATCCATGCACTTTTATATTCACCCGGCAGCCCTTTGAAATATACTATTGAACGAGGCGGCAGTTCACGGGTTAAATCGAGTATTCTTGTTACTGTTTTTTCGGAGATCTTTGAAGCTGTGATCCAATGTGACTCTTTATCCTTAAGAGAGTAAACATTATAAACAATTATTCCTGCTATAATAATAAAAAGGGGCATTTTGTTAAATGTATTAAGCCATGCATTATTGAACAAATAAATTGAAAGGAGAAGACAAAATCCAACAGAGGGCAGGAATAAATACCTCTCATAACCGGCAAGCCATGAAAATGAAGAAATTACAACAACGGAGAACACAACTAAAGAAATCTTCAGAAGACTAAATTTCCTCAAAATAATTACATATACAATAAATGATGCCGTTATTCCTGCGATTGCAAAAGGGTATCTTTGTGCTAAATCGCGTAAAGTCGCTATAGAAGCCGAGCCATTTGACCTGTATATATCTTTTATAAAAATAAAATCAAGTGAAACAATGAATGCAGTAAATGAAAAAATGTAGTTTTTGATAGTTTCTTGTATAACCGAAATAAACGATGCGGGCATACTCAGCAGCTCAAGGCTTGAAAAAAAGAAATATCTGATTAATGCAAAGCCGATTGTGATAAAAAAGAGAGGATAATATTTCTTCATAAAGTCTTTTGCAGAGCTTTTGAAAAGGAGTAATTCAGATAGAAAAATACAGGCTATGAATGTTGGAGCAGTTTCTTTTGAAAGTATGCAGAACATATAGAATAAATAAACAAAAACTAAATTCCGTGATCTTGATCCTGATCTGAACAACAGGTAGAAGTACAATCCGTAAAGATAGAATAGGCTGTAAAACATTTCATGAAGCTCGGAATAATAAATAATTGTTTCAACGTGTATGAAATGCACACAAAAAAGTAATGATGCATAAAAGGAAATAATCAGTTTTCTTTCATCAGTAACATCTTTTAGAAAAATAGATAGAAATCTGAACGAAAATCTGAACATCCCAACGCACATCAATGCATTCAGTAAGTAACTTAGCACTCTGACAGGAATAGGAGATTCACCAAAAAGCAGATACAATATGCGATAGGCTAAAAGCGGAACGGGTATGAAATGGAAATTCACAAATAGTGAACCCTCTGATGCTGCACGCAGCCCTGAAAAATCATCAAGGACATAAAAATTATTGAGGCTGGTATAATACAGTATGAATGTTAAACCGGCAAAAAAAGCAAATAAATATAAATTAACTAACTTGTTTCTTATAGTTAACGCAGATCTCAGTTTCACTTCCTTACTACAGCTACTTTTCCGGTGCATACTTTGCTGGCATCTTTATTGAAGCCTGCAATAACATATATTCCGCTGGAGACATAGTTTCCATTCTGGTCCTTACCATCCCATTCAGCTATCCTTCCTCCTGGAGTTTCAAACTCTGCAACCAAAACGCCGCTTATGCTTAGTATTTTTACAGTCGATTCTGCCACAAGTCCGTCAATTTTCAGTGTTGAAGATGAAGGGATCAAAAAAGGATTCGGTCCGACTGTAATGCTGCTGCATTCCTCAAGCGGGCTTACTGCAATCGATTTATAAGAGACTACTCCGTTTTCGGAACCAAAATATACTATTCCAGTTCTCCAGTCGGATTTTACACTTGTTATCTGATTGCTTAGAAGTGGTGAGTTTGTTTTCGTGAATCTGTTTATTAATGTCGAACCATCCGGTGATACATATATTACACCATTACTTATTGTACCAAGCCATTTATTATTCAGCGCATCAACATCAATAGACAAAATATTTTCAGTCAAAGGTGTGCTTATACCGTTTTCGATAATTCTCATTTTAAATAAATTAGGTACTGTGCCGGGCTGGTTTATCACCTGTTCAGGATTAGGAATTACTATAACTCCATTATTTGTAGCTATCCAAACCTCGCCATTCTTATCCGTTACTACCTGATTAACCTGTGAAATATCCGAACCCAATTGTCCATACCCTATTAAAGCACCACGGGGATTTGTATTTTCATTAAAGTACATAACCCCTCTGATACTGCCTTCCACAGGATGGAGCGTCATCCATTTTGTATTGAAATTATCGATTGCAAGAAATGTGTAATTGACACTAAATGGATCTCCAACCGGAGCCGGGTACCCTTCTTGTGTAGTAAAATTTATCAAATTATTTGCTACCCTGTTATTCAAAACCCACAAGTTTCCGGAATTGTCTTCATCTATACCCTGAATTAAAACGAATCCCGGACCTCCAAACGGCCTGAGAATTGAATTTGTTTCATCATACTTTGTCAGATTATTGCCTTCAATTTTCAACAGCCCGTTGCCAAAACCTGCAACCCAGATGCTTCCGGCTCTATCCGGATATGTAAAAACCCACCCGCAGCAGCCATTTCCCATTACCGGAAATTCTGAATATGTATAGTTGAACCAGCTGGAACCATCATATTTATAAATACCGGATCTCGAAGACCAATCCCCCAAAGATCCTGATACGCTCCATAGACTGCTTTGATTATCTACTGCCAGATTAAAATTCAGATTCGAGTACGGTCCATTTGGAAATACAAAATTACTTGAATTGTTCCTGTGAACATCAACGCCGTTATTGATAGTGCCAATAAGCAGGTCACCGGCTGCATTAACTTCAAGCGAATTTACTTCTGTTCCGCTTTGAATAAGTTCAGCATTGTTAATGCTACTCTGGTTAACGCGGTAAATCTTATAATTACCTTTATAGCCGTCATAATTTGTGTAAGTTGAAAAATACAGATTACCTGCAAATACTGCCATTCTGTAAACAGGATCTTCAACTGGTAAACCGTTATAAAGAGGAGCGAATGTGTTTAAAATACCGCTTTGATAAGAAACCATCCCGCTATCTGAGCCTATTATCACTTTCGAATCAAAATAAGAAACACAATTTGTCAGATTCTTTTTTAATGCTGAGCTTCCTGCTGTAAAATTACTCCATGTTGTTTGAATTGGCAGGCTGTTGTTAATATTTGCATAAGCAATACCGTTAACTGTTGCTGCCCAAATAGTATCATTGACAACCAGAATATCTCTAACAGCAGATTTGATCGCTACATTGGGACCTAAGAATGTATATGGCTGGTCAACAAACTGAAACTGGGAAATGCTGAATTTGACTATGCAGAACTCAGTTGCAAAAAACATGAAGTTATTATATTCATAGAAAGCATTTATCCTTTTTGAAGATTCCATCGAAGTATTAATATCAGTTATCTGCTTCCAGTTATTATCTGCAATATTCAGTACGCTGATTGAACCGTCAAAACTTCCCGCCCAGACTTTCCCATCACCACTAACTGAAATTGATGTCAATTCGTTGCTTCGTAAACCATCAAGTGAAGTATACTTTTTAATATTGCTGAATTCGGTTGAACTAAAATTGAATAATCCGCCTGATGTAGCTGCCCAAACAATTGAATTCTGTCCTGTTGCAACGCCTTTGACCTCCCTGAAAGAAGTGTAAAGTTTCCACTGGCTGGATGTGCTTTGGGAAATTGAACTATACTGTACAATTGCAAATAATAAAATGCAGGTGATTTTCTTAAGCATCATATATTGATTAGTTTTGTAAAATTAGTAGAGGTTTATCTATAATTTAACCGGAGTATTGTTTTGGAATGATCTATTACTTTTTCAGAGCAGTTCATTTATCGCCTGTTCTAATTCTGATTTTGTATGCATATCACTTTGTGATGCAGCTATATAAACACCTTTTTCGTAAACCTTTTTTGCTTCATCTTCACTGCCCAGCATTTCATATACTTTGCCGAGCTGGTAATAAGTTGCCACATAATTCGGGTCTAATGCTCTAAGCTCTTCAAAGGTTTCCATCGCAGACTGAGGCTCATTTAGTGCAGCATATTCCAGTCCTAATGCATATCTGGCAAATGAATCCTGAGGATCTATTGCTAGCAATTCCTTCAGGTTTTCCAATCGGGTCTTTTCCATTTCCTCAGCAAGTTTAAGTAACTTATATTAAAAATAAAAATAATAAAAGTGAGAAAATTTGTTATATTCTAGTTATAAGTTTCTGTTATATAAGAATTTTGTCAAGGTCAGCAGCCGCATCGATATCGTTTTGCGTTATCCCGCCTGCTGAATGAGTTGAAAATGACACTTCAACCTCCTTAAACTTCATCAAAACATAATCAGGATGATGATTCCTTTTCTGGCAAAACCCTCCAACAGCAGCAACAAAACCCATTGTAGAGGGATAATTCTTAGTTTTGAAAATTTTTATGATCGAACCTTTCTCATATTTCCAGCCGGGAAGCCCCGCAAGCGCCTTTATGATCTCTTCTTTGCTAAGTTTTTCCATTGTTATGATTTTGCCAGCTATGATAATAAAAGGGCGGATATCAAACCGCCCATAACTCTATAAATTAATTTTACACGCTATTTTATCAGTCCCGTTATACGGGATTCCCTGCCTGCAGCAGGCAGGCAAAAATGACTCCGTTATTTTATCAACATCATTCTTTTAATATCACTATGATTGCCGGTGACTACTTTATAGAAGTACACTCCGCTGGATAAATTCGATCCATCAAACAATACATTATATCTGCCTGCATCCCTGATTTCATTAACAAGCGTGCTGATCTCTTTTCCTAAAACATCGTAAATTTTAATTGATACCACATCTCTAACAGGTATCTCAAAGTTGATCATAGTAACAGGATTGAACGGATTGGGATAATTCTGGCTGAGCGAAAATGTAAACGGTGATGTATTACCGTTATTCTTCAGTTCAGTTTCATTATCAGCAAGTGCTGATTTGATAACAGGAAGCTCAATATAAGATTTGCTGTTAAGATAAATATAATTATATCCATTATTAAGAACGGGAAGCACAAATGGGTTCGTGCCAAGGAACCATTGGTCATCAGGAGATGTATCAAGGTTTGTCAAAACGATCCGGATTTTGTTTCCTTTCTTGAATATGTGTGCATGAGCCTGTCCTTCAAAATTCTTTGACTTCCGGTTATTGGCAATATAGTTTCTATCGGTAAAATTCAGCCTGTTGATCAACTTTTGCTTACCGCTGGGTAATACTTCGTATACCTGGAAATTATACTGTGCAAAAGTACTTGCCGTTGAAAGATAATCAAGATTGATCTTAGGAGTACCGGCCCATTTTACATCACTTGTCAAAGCCGCAGTAGTAAATGATAATGTCTTTTTCTTAAATTTAGTGTTAAATGTTGTTCCGGTAAACTCTTCGTTAACAGCTTCCTGCATTGTTAATCCGCCGGTTACCTGATTTCTTACAGAAACTCTTGTATTGGAAGAACTATTTGCAGTTGATGTAAGTCTGTTGTTCGTATTAAAATAAAGCTTATAAGGAACCGTTAATTGTGTTAATGGAACCTGCGAACTATCATGTTTGAAAGTCCAGTATATACCGTTTTCAGGAGAAGTTGAATATGCAAAATCATACCTTGGAAGCGTTATGCCCGGCGGGGGGGTATTGAAAAGCCATTGGAAGAACCAATCATTGAAAAATTGCATATGCCATGTATCTTCTGTAGGTGAGTGATCGCCGCCATGACCCTGAACTGCACCAACATAAAACCTGAATAATGAATTGGTATTTAATGATGCCGCTTTCATTATCCCGGATGCATTAAAGAACTTATCCTGCCATGATCCTTCCATTATGAGCGGCACTTTGTTATTCTGGACACTGCTCATGAAATCTCTCCCCTGTGGAAGCCAATAAGCAAGACTATCCCAATATTGTTTTGTTGGGGAATAAATCCAATCGCTCATCCTGCCAACAACTGCCGAGTATCTTGCAGTATCAGGAGTATATTCTACAGTCCACAAAAGTGTCATTTTGATTGAACCGTTCTCGATCCAGCTTGATGCAAAATTCGGTGGTGCAAGCGCTGAAATTATGGTTTTAACTTTCATTCCCATTGTGCATGCCATGTATGGAACAAGTCCACCCTGCGAACCACCCATTACAAGTATATTACCCGGATTAATACCGTTGAGAGTATCACGCTTGATAAACTCAACAAACTCGATCATATCCTGCGCTTCTATATTACTGATCAGGTTAGAGAGTCCGGTTGAGTGCCCCTGCCCTCTCATACTGAAAGTTGCGGTATAATAACCATACTCAGCCTGAGCCTGCGCAAAACCTGCGAGCGTTTCTTTGTTATCGCCGTAACCATGTACAAATATTACCGTTGGCCAGCCGCCAACAGGCGGTGTGCCCGATGGAATGAATTTAAGCCCGTCAAGTATAGTGCCGTCACGAAGTGTTACTGTGAAATCTACACGCCGGACAGTTACAACGGCATCTGAATATTTTGGAAGCAGCCTCAGGTACTGGTAATTATCCCTGCCCCTGGGGTATTTGTTTTGTGAATCTGCTGATTGTGCTATATATAATAGTGCAAAACCCGCTAAAATCAGTATTTTAGTGTATTTCATTATGTATTCCCTACGATTCTATTGGATAAAATTACTAATTAAGAATTAGCTATACAATACATAATGCAGCGAAACCGATTAAAATTCCAGAAATTCAGAGGTTTGAAATGAATGTGTTTAGTTCAAAAAAAGCAAATAAAAACCCCCGCGCATACCGGGGGTAAACAGAGCAACAAGGATGGATCAATACCCTTGCTGCGGGGATTACAGCAAATCTCTTTTAGCTAAATTATGCTTCTGTAGTAATCCTATATTATAGTTATGATTGTTTGGTGCTTTGAAACAGGTATCCTAATATGAAAAACGGTATCAACAGGAATATCAGGATCACCGGAATTATTATTAAAGACATTTTTTCTTCTCCTTTTCTTTCTCCTCATTTAGTCATTTGACATTTTATAAGCAGGGATGGTTCTTTCATCCCTGCTTAATTAGTATCTGAATTTTATTAAGTATTAAACATTATTTTATCAACATCATTCTCTTTATATCTGTAAAGTTACCTGCAACCAGCTTGTAGAAGTAAACTCCGCTTGCGAGGCTTCCTGCATTGAACATCACATTGTATGAACCTGCGCTCTGCACATTATTTACTAAAGTCTGTACTTCCCTGCCAAGCATATCATAAACTCTCAGTTCAACCTGCTGTGCATCAGCAATTGTGTACTGTATCATAGTGCTTGGGTTAAACGGATTCGGGAAATTCTGCGAAAGATTGAATCTCTCGGCTACACCAATTTCGTTATCTTTACCTTCTTCATTAAAGAGAAGCGATACATCGGTATTATTGACTATTGGAAGCTCGACATATGAATTTGAGCTTAAGTAAACTGTATGGTCGCCGTTTTTCATTGTCGGCAGAACAAACGGGTTTGTTCCGAAAAACACTGCGTCTGTATGCGCCTTATCAAGATTTGTGATAATAACAAGTATTTTGCTTCCTGCGGCGAATACATGTGAATGAGACTGCCCGCGGAAAGTTACCTGTCTTCTTGAACCTTTACTGTAATTTCTATCTGTGAAGTTTGCACGGTTGATGAACCTTCTTGTGCCGTCTGGCAGTACTTCATAGATCTGATAGTTAAACTGGCAGAAAGTCTGTGCTGCAGACTTATAATCAAGCCTTACTATAGGTGTTCCTGTCCACTCAAGGTTTGAAGTTAATGCTGAAGAAAGGAACTTCACGGAATCTTTCTTGAATTTGGAATTGAAGTTCGATCCTGTAAATTCATCATTTACTGCCTGTTGTAATGTGTATCCATTTGTAATTCTGTTTCTCAATACTACATTATTGCTGCCTGATTGAACGGTAGTTTTAAGAACACCATTTTTATTCAGGTACAGTTTCATCGGAGTTGAGATTGTCCTTAAAAGTGTTTTTGAGCTGTCATGTGCAAATGTGAAGTACTGGTTATCGACAACAGGGAATTTTGTTGAAGCGTATTGGTACTTAGCTTCATCAAGTATTGTTGTGTTCATTCCCCATAACCACTGGAAGAACCAGTTATTGAACCAGTTCATATGCCAAACGTCTTCGGTTAATGATACATCACTGCCATGGCCGCGAACTGCGCCAAGGTATGAGCTCATTGGTGAAGTAACCTTATCAATATTGAGAATCCATCCGTCTGCATTGAAGAATTTATCCTGCCATGCTGCTTCTATAAGAACCGGGACTGTTATGTTAGGAAGACCTGTAACATAATCTCTGTCTCTGGGCATCCAGTAAGCTAAGCTATCCCAGTATGGTTTTGTATCTGCATAGATCCAGTTAGACATTCTATCGACTGTTGAATTGTACCTTGCTGTATCGGGAGTATATTCGATGGTCCAGAGTAATGTCATCTTAGCGCATCCGTTTTCCATCCAGCTTGAAGCAAAGTTTGGCGGCGCTACTGAATTGATAATTGCCGCTACCTGCATTCCTCTTGTTGCCGCTATCATAGGTACTGCGCCGCCCTGTGAACCGCCCATGATTAGTATCTTTGAAGGCGCTGAACCATGAACTGAATCAGCTTTTACCCAATTTACTATTTCGATTAAATCATCAGCTTCAAGTGTGCTGATTAGGTTAGAGAGTCCGCCTGATAGCCCCTGACCGCGAACGCTGTAAGTCATGGTATAATAACCATACTCAGCCTGTAAGCGGCAGAACTCGGCAAGTGTTTCTTTGTGATCGCCGTAACCATGAACCATAATAACAGTTGGCCAGCCGCCTGCGGGTGCCGGATCAACCGGTATGAAATTCAGACAGTCGATAATAACACCATCTCTCATTGTTATAGTGAAATCAGTGCGGACAACAGTAGCCATAGCATCACCAACTTTTGGAAGCAGGTGGCTTGGAGTCCATGTGTTAAGGTTTTTAGGTTTTCCTAAGATCTTAGTTTCCTGTGCAAACAGGTCGTCAACGTAAGCAAATAAAAAAAGAAGCATTGAACTTATTAAGATCAGTTGCTTCAGCTTGTGGTGGAATTTAATAGCATTCATCTAAAAGATGTCCTTTCTGAAAAGATTTTAAATTAACATTAAAAAATCTTTTCTGCTATTAAGTATTCCCTACGAAATTAGTATACAAAGATAGCTTCATTGCGGCTCCTGAAACAATCGTTAATGGAAGTATATATATAATTACACTTTAAACCGAATTATTCATGTAATCACTGTAGAATTTTCACACTAGGTTATCTAACGGGTTCGTGGTAGCAGAAAAACGTAACACATTGTTTTTTCAATGCCAGGTGATTTGAGGACTTTCGATGCACTTGGTAATCTGCTGACATTATTTTTTAAGTCCTCTTAGACCGAAGCGCTGGAATTCCAGTTTGTGGAGGCATTTTTTTACATTCTGGACTTGGAAAGTTGTGATTGCGCCTTGTTTTAGAAACTTTCCAGAATGTAAAAGAATAGAAGCCTTTACCA